>CAIYMZ010000082.1 GCA_903927415.1 uncultured Alphaproteobacteria bacterium | reverse complement strand
ACCACTGAGCTACCAGGGAATGTATTGGACTTGAGGGGGAAGAATTTGTGAAGGTGGCGCAAGCTAAGAACTGATTTTCAGAAAATCAAGAAACCAATCTAACAAAATTATCCGCTCACAATGATGAAATAAAAATCCGTCATTGCGAGCGAAAGATCAATTTTATGAAGCTTATTTTCTGTCACCAAAGAAGCGCAGCATCATCAAGAAAAGATTGATGAAATCCATGTAGAGGCTTAATGCGCCCAGAACTGCCATTTTAGCTGTTGCTTCATTGTTGCCGGCGAAGTGGTAATAAGTTTGTTTGATGCGTTGAGTGTCATAAGCAGTGAGTCCAATGAAGATAAAAACACCGATTACTGATAAGGCAAATTCCAAAGCTGAGCTTTGTAAAAAAAGATTAACCAATGAAGCGATGATTAGTCCGATTAAACCCATGATCAAAAATGATCCGAGGCCGGTTAAATCCTTTTTTGTTGTGTAGCCATAAAGACTCATTGCGCCAAATGTTGAAGCGGTGATGAAGAACACGCGAGCAACTGAGGTGCCGGTGTAAATTACCAAAATTGTTGACAAGGAAAGTCCCATCAAGCCGGAATAAATCCACAAATAATTTTTAGCTTTCTCGGCGGAAATCGATTGCAGTTTGTAGGTGAAAAAAATTACGAAGCCGAGAGGTGCGAGCATCACAAGCCAAGCAAGTGGAGTGCCAAAAATTAGCGACATTAAAGCTGGAGAGCTGGCGGTTAAAAATGCTACGGTGCCAGAAATTCCAAGGGCCATTCCCATGAAGTTGTAAACTTTTACCATGTAGGCGCGAAGGCTGGAGTCGTAGGTTGAAGTTCTTGTTGCGGTTGATGCAAAAGAAGCAGTTTTATTGTTGAAGTTTGACATATTTTTAGCTCTGTGTTGGTTGATTAAAAAGTGAAATTAGAAAACTTGATTAAAACTTTGTGACCAGTGAATTTGTGGTAAGTTAACTAGTTTTGTCAAACAATTTTTCAAGGATGAAAAATAATTCTAACATAAAAAAAATCATTGCCATTGTTGGGTTGATGGGGGTTGGAAAAACTACTATTGGTTCAAAATTATCAGAAAAATTAAAATATTATTTTATCGATTGTGATCAAGAAATTGAAGATCGTGAGCGCAAAAGTATAAAAGAAATTTTTGCACAAAATGGTGAAAAATATTTTCGTGAAATTGAAAAAAAAATTATCAAAGAAATAATTTTTCGTGATGAAAAAATCATTCTTTCTCTTGGCGGTGGCGCTTTTATGGATGATGAGGTAAGAAAAATTTTATCAGAAAAAGCGATCGTAATTTGGCTTTATGCTGCGATTGATGAGATTTTACATCGAGTCGGAAACAAAAATACCAGACCACTTTTGAATCAAAAAAACAAAAGAAATATTTTGGAGGAATTGGCAAAGAAGCGTTACCCAATCTATGCGCAAGCTGATTTTAAATTTGACACTAGTGATGAAAATCACGAAGTGCTGATCGGAAAAATAATTAAAAAAATAAATGAAAAACAAAATCCAAGTTAATCTTGGCCAAAGAAGTTACGACATTGTGATTGGTAAAAATTCCGTTGAATATTTGTCAGAATTTTTAGCTAAAAAAAACTACAGTAAAATTTTTATTATCACCGATGAGAATGTTGCTAAACACCATTTGGCAAGACTAGAAGCGTTTGTGCCTCAATCAGAAAAAATTGTGGTTAAGGCTGGCGAGAAAACAAAATCCTTTCAATTCTTAGAAACAGTTTGCGAAGAAATTTTAGCAAAAAGATTGGATCGCAAATCTTTGATCATCGCTTTTGGCGGTGGCGTGGTTGGCGATTTATCCGGTTTTATCTCATCGATTTTATTGCGAGGAGTTGATTTCATACAAGTGCCTACAACCTTGCTGGCAGCGGTTGATAGTTCTGTTGGCGGAAAAACTGCAATCAACAGCAAGTCGGGAAAAAATTTAATCGGTAGTTTTTATCAGCCGCAGTTAGTGATTTGTGACTTGGATTTTTTAAAAACTCTGCCAATGCGCGAACTCAAAGCTGGCTACGCCGAAGTGGTAAAATATGGTTTTATTTACGACGAAAAATTCTTTGAATTTTTAGAAAAAAATTATCAAAAATTTTTTAGCTGTGACGAAGAAATTTTAGAAAAAATAATCACGCGTTCTTGCGAGATTAAGGCTGAGATTGTTGGTCGTGATGAAAAAGAATCCGGTGAAAGAGCTCTGTTAAATTTCGGCCATACTTTTGGTCACATTTTTGAAACCGAAACCAATTATTCTGACGAAATTTTGCACGGAGAAGCGGTTGCTTTGGGAATGGTGATGGCGGCAAAAATGTCGCAAAATTTTGGTATGATTGTAGAAAAAGATTTTTTACGAATCAGATCGCACTTAGAAAATGCTGGCTTCACGATTGATCCAAAAAAAATCCGTCAAAATTGGGATCAGAAAAATTTGATTAACCATCTGTTCAAAGATAAAAAAAATGAAGGTCAGAATTTAACTTTTATTTTGTTGGAAAAAATTGGTGAAGCGGTGATTAAAAAATCTGTAGATCTGAGAAATTTTGAGAAAGTTTTAGCGGAATTTTTGTAGCTTTTTCTAATTGCAAATTGTCAGTCTAATTTTACTTTGCCGCGCTTCAATTTTCTGCCTGCGTGATGGAATGGTAGACATAACGGACTTAAAATCCGTGGGGCTTTATCGCCCTTGCCGGTTCAAGTCCGGCCGCAGGTACCAAATGCTCGTCGGCTTTTGAGCGCTGACGCATGTTCTTCAGCGGATTTCGTCGGTCGCGTATGTTGAATACGCTCCACTCCTAAACCCACTGAACAACATGCGCCATCACTCAAAATCCTTAGAGCATTAGCAATATGACTCTTTCAAGTTGAAGACACCGATTTCCTTTTCAGCTTTCTGGACCCCGCAACAAGTGCGGGGTGACAACTCATACTCAGTGTCGCCCCGCACTTGTT
>CAIYMZ010000081.1 GCA_903927415.1 uncultured Alphaproteobacteria bacterium | reverse complement strand
GGTCCACGCATTGCAGAAATATCAAATTCCTCACCTTTGCCAAACCTCTTATCGTTAGTGGTAGAAACCAAGCAGCTGATAAAAACATTGTCTCCGATTATGCAATTTCCAGTGATTACAGTTAAGTCCATGATTTTAACTCTTTTGCCGATTTTAGTATTGTAGTTTACGGTAGAGTTCCGGCCAATTACAGAAAATTCACCAATCTCAACTTGCTCTCTTATCGAAGCATTGTCACCAATTAAGCAGTTGTTGGAAATCTTGACGTCACAATAAATTATGGCGCCCGGGCCAATTAAAGAAGCATTACCAATGTTGATATTTTTTTTGAATTCTAATTTTCTACTCAAAGAGCCTGAACTTTTCGGTTTTTTCCCGATGTAAGAGTTGGGGAAAATCTCTACATCATTTCCAATTGTAACTCCATTCTCAATTGTGACGCCGCAATGAATTTTTACCCCGTTGCCAATTATAACATCTTCTGAGATAAAGCAAAATGGCATGATCTCAACATTCTTACCAATTTTTTTGGTTTTGATTACTGACTGTTCGCTGAGTTTATTCATATTATTTGTTATGACTTTTGCAGTAATCATACCACATTTTGTGGTAGGTATCCTCTAGCTCTGAGGTGTAATTTTTGATATCGCATTTTTTAGATTTACGCGATAAATCTGGAAGATTCTCACGGTACCAAATTATTTTTTTCTTGTCATGCGCTAAAGTTATAGCCGTAGTAACAAACTCTTCTTTGTTAGCACAGATCAGCTCTTCGATGTTAAAATATCTCAAATAATTTGTGCCATGCTGTGAGCAAAATCTTTCTCCAGTTAGATGAACTACTGGTACACCACATAATATCGCTTCTGAAGTTGTGGTTCCACCACCGTAAGGAAAGGTATCGAGGGCAATATCAACTCTTTCGTAACACTTGAGTAGTTCGGAATATTCGCTAGATCCCTCAATTATTGTGCGATTTTCAAATTCTATTCCAGCATCTTCAAAATGTTTTTTCAGAACCAAGACAATCTCTTTGCGATGTAAATTGGAAGATTTAAGAAAAAGTTTTGAGCCATCAACTTGTTTTAAAATTTCTACCCAAAGCATGATTTGGTCACGAGATACTTTGTGAATTTGTCCGAAACTGCCGAAAGTTATGTAGCCATTTTTAACGCATGGCGGAACATCAGAAATTTTTTTAATATCAGGAGAGATAGTTAGGTAAGCGCCACTTTTATTGATAATTTTTTCTGAATAAAAATTTTGATTAAGTTTGATGTCATCGGTAGAGATTATGTAGTCAATGCCCCCTACGCCAGAAGTTGCTGATAGGTTATAGAATGAAACTTGTACCGGCGCAGGTTTTGTATTAATTGCTTTGTATCTATTTCTTAAACAAAAGCCGTTGAGCTCAAGAAGGATGTCGATCTGATCTTTTCTTACTAACTCACAAAATTCTTTGTTCGACATTTTGTAGGTATCGCGCCAGACATCAGTCAGTTCTTTTGTAGAACTTTTGGTAATAGAAGGATCTTGATCGGAATAAATAAATATTTTGACCCTATTCCTGTCGTGAGCTTTTAGGATTGGTAGCAAAAGATTGGAGCTAGTTTCATTGTCAAAAAAATGACAAGTATACCCAATATTTAGAATTTTATTTGGATTTAAATCATTTTTGTAATTGGTAAATTTTTCCTTGAAATCACTGTTTGCAAGAATCTGCGCCATTACTGTTTTTGTAATTTCAAAAATCCTTTCTTCGTTATAGTCCTCACAGGAAGTGTACATCAAATTCTGCAAATAAATGATTGCAGTGTCATCGTCATATTTTTTTTCTAGGGATATTTTAAACATATCGGCCGCAAAATTTTGTAGCCCGGAGTTCATTAGATAATATCCGATGTTGGAATAGAGTTCCGCTGGAATTCCGTCATTAGCAATTACCTTATTATTTTTTACAAATTTTCTAAAAAGCCCAACAACATAAGCATTATCTAAGTATGACATGATCTCTTTAGAAATCTGATT
>CAIYMZ010000080.1 GCA_903927415.1 uncultured Alphaproteobacteria bacterium | reverse complement strand
GATATAGTCAACCATGTCACCAAAAGTCCGTCATTGCGAGCGCAGCGAAGCAATCCATTTTCACATCACAAGATTTTATGAATTTATTCGATCTCGATCAGATCGATCACATACGAACCAATCGCATGCAGATAAATTTTTCCGTCAACAACTGCCGGTGAATGTGAAATTTTTTTGCCGATTGAAAAAGTTTTTTCGATTTTGCCGTCGAGTGGTGAAGCGATTAGAAACATGCCGTCAAACCTTGAAATCAACAGCTTGTCACCCGCCATCACCACGCCAGAATAAATAATTTTTGTTTGCGGTTTTTTTTCTTTGATGAAATTCGGCAATTGCGAAATCCATTTTATGCCGCCGGTTTTTTTGCTGATTGCGAGTAATTTATCGTCATTATTTACGACGAATAAAAATTCTCCCGCGCCCCAGAAATCAACGATTCCGGCGATTTCTTTTTTCCACAAATAATTTCCGTCTTTCACTTTGAGTGCCATCATCAAGCCACCATTGCCGATGGAATAAATCACATCATTTTGCACGTAAGGTGTGGCATCGATGTCATTCAAATAAAAATCAGAATTTGTAGCTTTGTTAACGTTTAAATCTTGCGACCAGAGCGGCTCGCCGGTTCTTTTATCCACCGCATAAATTTCACCGGAAGAATAGGAAACAATTATAAAATCTTTATAAATTACAGGATCAGCGGCACCAAAAATTGCAGTCGGGCGAATAATGGCGGACTGCACCCACTCAAGCTCTCCACTAGCAACACTAAGAGCGTAAAGTTTGTTATCGTTGGTAGAAACGTAAACTAAATTTCCATCAGAAATTGGAGTTGAAACTGGAATTGAAGAAATTTCTTTTGACCACAAAACTTTACCATCAACCTCGCTTGCAGCAGCGATTTTATTGACTCCAGCAATAGCAAAAATTTTACCATCGGCGTAAGAAATTTTTGGGGTTTTGTAATTTTTTAAAAAACTTTTTTTGAAAATTCGTGACTTCCAGATTTTTTTTTCTGTCTTCAAATCCCGCGCCACCAGAACTCCCGCTGTGTCTAAAATAAAAATTTTTTCATCTTTAATGACTGGCGAAAAAACAAAATGATCAACATTGCTGCCACTATAAAAAAACCAAGTTTGCGAAGATTTGTCCAAAGAAATTTCTGTTGTTTTGTTACCAAAAAATCCTCGGGTTTTTAGTGTAAAATTTTTTGCAATATTTTCGATCTGCTGATTTTGCGCACTTGGAGAACCACTCCAAAAATTATTATTTTTTTGTTGCGGCAATTTTATCGAGGTTGTTTCTAACGCCGAATCAAGCTTGATTGGATCAATGGAAGCAAATGCTGAGATCGCCTTCGCCTTGTCATATTCCTGATCTTTATCACAGGCGAAAAGAAAAAAAATTGTGCAAAAAAACGCTGCCAGCTTTTTCATTTCTTACTTTATTTCTTCTGATTTCTCTGCGGTTTTGACTTCAACTTTTGGCTCAAAACCTTTTGAAACAACTATTTTCAAACCATCATTCGCTCTGGACTTTAGCGCCTGCGAACCCTCAGGACTTTTGGAAATTGATTCAAAAATTTGGTAAGATTTTTCCAAATTATTTTTTTGCATTTCAAGAAAAGCTCTTTGTTCCGCGATATGATGACGCAATAGTTTGCTGGCATTCTCGATCTTCTCGATACGCGCACTCAAATCTTCTTTTTTCACCTCAGCCTCGTCAGACATCCAAACTTTAACTGCGAGCAAGCCCGCTAAATCTTTGACGTAATCATCGCAAGAGTTACAATCATTCACTTCTGCATAAATTTTTGCTGCTTCTGATTTCTTACCTTCCTCCAGAAGAAGTGCGGCATAACGCAATGAGGCAAGGGATTTAACTCCGCTTGGAGCTGATTGTGCTTCGTAAATTGTTTTGAGATTTTCTTTGGCTTTTTCGATTTCTCCAATTTGCTGATTGATCAACGATTGATGCAAAATTTCAGAAAATTTCTGTTGCTGACTTTTGTTATAAGATCTGAATCCAGCGAATCCGGCTCCAAGAATAATGGTTAGAAGCAAAATTCTTACGACCACTTTACCGCTGATAAATCTTTTCCACTGATCTCTTTTTGCTTGAGCTCTAGCTTGGTTGATCAAGTGAATCATTTCGTCTGACATTCGTTTCTCCAAAAAAGTTAAAATTATTTAATAAGTTTTAGGCAGCAATCTAAGGTGTTTTGCAAAAGATAGGCAATAGTCATTGGCCCTACTCCGCCAGGAACTGGTGTGACCGCTGATGCAACATTCTTTACACTCTCAAAATCAACATCACCAACTAACTTAGTTTTTCCATCCGATGTTGTAATGCGGTTAATTCCAACATCAATTACCACTGCATCTTTTTTTACCATATCACTCTTGATAAGGTCTGGTACACCAGCAGCCGAGATAACAACATCGGCTTGCAGACATTCAAATTTTAAGTCTTTGGTTGAGCGGTTAGCAATTGTAACGGTGCAACTTTCTAACATAAGAAGTCTAGCGAGTGGTCGTCCCACAATGTTTGATGAGCCGATCACCAGAGTTTTTAATCCGGCTAAATTTTTTCCTTTCACTGACTTGAGTAAATGGATACATCCAAGCGGTGTGCATGGAATTAGCGCCTTTTCTTCACCGTCAATTTCACCAGTTGAAAGCTTGCCAACATTGATGACGTTAAAACCATCAACATCTTTTTTTGGGTTAATGGTGTGAATAATTTTTTTGGTATTTATGTGCTTTGGCAAAGGTAGCTGCACCAGAATTCCGTGAACTTTTTTATCTTCATTTAACTCGATAATTTTAGTGACAAGATCATCCTCAGAAATATCAGCGGCCATTTTGATTTGAATCGAATTCATGCCAACAGCATGAGCCGCTTTTTCTTTATTGCTGACATAAACTTCGCTAGCTGGGTCCTTGCCCACAAGTATCACCGCCAAACAAGGAGTGATTTGAAAATTCTTTTTTATTTCTTCAACTTGCGCAGAAATTTCGAGCTTCATTAAAGCAGCGATCTCCTTGCCATTGATGATTTGAGCGGTCATTATTTTTTAAATAAAATTTGATGAGACGCGCGACTCTAAATGTGACCGACTATTAAATTCTAGCAATTTCTCAAAATTTATGATTAAAAAAATCGCTCTATTCAGCGTGGAAGCTTCACTTGGAATAGGCACTGGACACGCAATGCGCTGCATGGTTTTGGCAGATTTATTAGCAAATATCGGCTGGGAATGCAGCTTCATCTCCTCACAAAAAAGCTACGATTTAATTTCAAAACTTGGTCGATTTACTAGAATTGAGCCTGAAGAATTTTGGAACAATCCGATTCAGCATGAGCTCTTGATCTTTGATAATTATAGCCTCGACGAATTTTATGAAAATCACTTCAGAAAATATGCTGAGAAAATTTTGGTCATAGATGACTTGGCGAATCGCAAACATAATTGTGATTTTTTACTCGATCAAAATCTTGGAACAAAAGTTGAGGATTACAAAAATCTTGTAAATTCAAATTGTAAAATTTTATCCGGAACCCACTACTGCCTGCTTAGACCTGAATTTGCTCAGCTTCGCCAAACGGCACTAGAAAAAAGATCTCAAACAAAAATCATCAAGAAAATTTTAGTAAATTTTGGTGGCAGCGATATAAATAATCACAGCGAAAATGCTTTAAGAGAAATCGAAAAATCAGATTTTTGTGGAGAGGTTGAGGTCGTGCTTGGCTTCAATGCTTTGCACTTAGAAAAAATTCAAAACTTTGCCAAAAACTCCAAAAATAAAATCACTATCCATGCACAAGCTGACATGGCGCAATTAATTTTTGAAGCTGATATGGCAATTGCAGCTGGCGGCACTAGCGCTTGGGAAAGGTGCTGCTTGGGGCTTCCGACTTACATTGTCAAAATCGCCGATAATCAAGAAAAAATTTTTAAAGAATTAGGAAGTGCTGACAATTTTAATAAATTCTATTTGAAACTGTTAGACAATTACCAAGCTCAAGTTAAAAAAATCGCGAATTACGTTGATGGTAAAGGCGCCAGCAGAGTTATCTCATCCATAATCCAACAAAAATAATGTTAGCTATAATCACCGCCAGAGGCGGTAGCAAAAGAATTCCTAAAAAAAATATTAAGGATTTTTTTGGCAAACCTGTCATTGCCTACGCCATTGAAACTGCGCTACAAAGCGGGGTTTTTAAAAAAGTTATGGTTTCAACTGACTCTTCTGAAATTGCTGAGATCGCTAAAAAATATGGAGCCGAAGTTCCTTTTCTACGTTCGGAAAAAAATTCAGATGATCATGCCACCACTGCTGACGTGATTTTGGAAGTGATCGATTCTTACAATAAAAATTCTTACTTCCCAAAAAATGCCTGCTGTATTTATCCAATCACGCCTCTCATCACCAAAGAACATCACATCGAAGCGAGCAAAAAATTGATCGAAAAAAATCTCGACGTCGTGATGACGATCGCAAAATTTGAGCCACACATTCAGCGCTGCTTAAGTGTCAAAAATGATTTGCTAATTTGTGACAATCCGCAGTTTAAAAACATCAGAACCCAAGATTTGGAAGATAAATTTTACGATGCCGGACAATTTTATTTTTTTAATGTCGAAAAATTTCTACATAATAAATCACTCCTCACAACCAATACCGGCTTCATTTGCCTTGATTCTGACAAATGTCAGGATGTCGATACGATGCAGGATTGGCGGATCTTGGAGATGAAATATTCTGCAAGACCTAACTAACAAAATTTTTTAATTTCATGATCTTCTGCAAACATTGCGTCATGCCCAATACCAAGCCAGACCTCACTTTCAACGAAGAAGGAATT
>CAIYMZ010000079.1 GCA_903927415.1 uncultured Alphaproteobacteria bacterium | reverse complement strand
GGTTTCTTTAGGATTTGTACAAAACCAATTAAGCCCTCGTAGCTCAGGGGGAGAAAATAGCCTAAACGGCCATTTTCGGCTTACGATTTTTTTCGTGGCACAAAGTTGAATGGGCAACGCCTTTTCAGCCCTCGTAGCTCAGGGGATAGAGCAGTGGTTTCCTAAACCATGTGCGCATGTTCGAGTCATGCCGAGGGCACCAAAATGTTATGCAACTTGTTATATAACACGCTAACCTCGTAACCAAGCTAGATCAGCTTAAATCAAGGCTTGCTTTATATTACATCCCATATTACACAGCTCACATCCTCAAGAACATTAGCAAACTCATGACCGACTTACAAACCCACTGCATCAAGTTAATAGAGCAAAGTCTAAATCCTTTCCCATGCGAGTTAAACCAGCTCGATTGGAAAGAAGCACTCTCTCCTAAAAAAGAAAAATTGTCCAAACACATTTCTGCTTTCACAAATTTTCCCGAAGGCGGATTTTTGATTTACGGAATTAACGATTCCGGCAAAGTCGTTGGCATCAACGATGCTGACGAGATTAAACAAATCACTGCCACCCTCAGCAATATTGCGCGGCAAAATCTTAGCCAAGCAGTGAAAATTGATTTTCTAAAATTCAAATATTCTGGGCATCCGATCCTCGCTGCCTACATCAATGAAAGCATTCAAAAGCCGGTAAGTTTAAAAAATAAAGGATTGGAATTTTCTTACATTCGAGCTGGTGGACAAACTCGACAAATGGATCAGCAAGAAATCCGCGGCGCGATGCTTTCGTCACGCACCTTACGCTACGAAGAGTTGCCAGCAATTCTACCTCTCGACAAACAAAGTGAATGGAAAAATTTATTTGATTTTGAGGAGTTCGTAAAAAGGACGAACATTTCAACTCACAGCGAAGAAAATTTAAACGAGCAGCTCTTCCACCACAAACTTCTTCTAAAAACTAACGGAAAATATTTGCCGACAAATCTGTGTGTTTTGCTCTGCGCTAAAAATTTTAACGCACTTCCGAGCTACGAAAAATTTAGCATCCGCATCACGGAATATCGCGGCTCTGACCGCTTTTCAGCAAAGCGCGATATTTTTTTCAATGCTGGCTATTCACTCACGCTCGACGAAATAATTGACAGAATTTTGTCTCTAGTTCCTCACCAAGAAATCATCGAAAAAGCCACTAGACTAAATCAATCCATTGCTGTCAGAGAGCTAATCGCCAACGCCATCATCCATCGTGATTACACTCAAAATAGCAGCTTTGTTGCTGTTGATATTTTTTCTGACAGAATCGAAATCACCAATCCGGGCGGGCTTCTGCCTGACATTTCCCTCGATCGTTTGATCGACCATCCATCCAAAACAAGAAACGAGGTATTGGCAGACATCATGCGCAAAATTGGCTTCGCCGAGGAAAAGGGCAGCGGCTACGACAAGGCAGTAAAATTTATCGAGATCAACGCCTTACCACCGATCAAATGGCGTTTGGAAAAAGATTATTTTTGCGTCATTCTCTACATGTCAAAAAAATTCAGCGACATGGAAAAAAACGAAAGGATCGAAGCCGTCTTCCAACATTCCTGCCTCAATTTTGCGACGAATAAAAAAACCACCAACCAATCAATTCGCGGAAGATTTAAATTCGGCGAACATGAAAAAACCAAAACATCTCGACTAATTCAAGACTGTCTGACAGCAGGCAGAATCAAGCTCGCCAATCAAAATGATTTGCGGCGCGACTGGCATTACCTTCCTTATTTCGCATGATCCAACTCGGAAAAATCCAACTCCAAGACAACGTTCTCCTCGCCCCAATGTCAGGCGTAACCGATTTGCCATTTCGTCGTTTGGTAAAAAAATTCGGCGCCTCTCTGGTGATTTCCGAAATGATCGCCTCGCGCGCGATGATTTTGCAGACGCGCGAATCGATGAAAAAATGTCAGAAGGACGACGCACATTTTCCAATGGCAGTGCAACTCGCCGGCTGCGAACCTGACGTGATGGCAGAAGCGGCGCGGCTCAACGAAGATCTCGGCGCTGACGTAATCGACATTAATTTCGGCTGTCCCGTCAAAAAAGTTGTGAATGGTTTTGCCGGATCAGCGCTGATGAAAGACGAAGATCTCGCCACGCGAATAATGGCGGCCGTAGTCAAAGCGGTGAAAATTCCCGTCACAATGAAAACGCGTTTGGGCTGGAATTACGAAAATTTAAATTCGCCAAGCCTAGCCAAAAAAGCTGAGGATGTCGGCATCCAAATGCTGACAATTCACGGCCGCACGCGCTGTCAAATGTACAACGGCCAAGCAAACTGGGAATTAATTTCGCGCGTAAAAGACGCCGTAAAAATTCCCGTAATCGCCAATGGCGACATTAAAAATTCTGCAGATGCCAAAGAAGCGCTGAGGCTCTCCAAAGCCGACGGCGTAATGATCGGACGTGCTTGCTACGGCAAGCCGTGGTTGATTTCGCAAATTAATTCTGAGTTGCGCGGAGAAAAAATTGAAGCCGCACCGCCAATCGAAGAGCAAAAAAAAATCGTGCTGAATCACTTCGCCGAAATGTGCGACCACTACGGCGAACAAGTCGCAATCCCTCTCGCCCGAAAACACATCGGCTGGTACAGCGGTGGCTTACGCGATTCCGCAACCTTCCGCGCCGCAATCAACATCACAGGCAATGGTCCCTTGGGCGCGCAAAATGTTCGGGATGCGATTGAGAAGTTTTACGATTCGCAATATCTAACTGAAAATTAGAAAGGAAAAAATGGGTTTAAGACGAATAATAAAAGCAATCGGATTGGTAGCTTTGGCCATAATGGCAAAATTGTCAGGAGCGTCTGCGGCAGACAATTCAACTAACTTTACAGATATCACCGGCGGCGGTTTAGGCGGCAACAATACCGGTGGCGGTGGCGGTGCAGAGCAGCATTGGGATGGAGTGGGGAAAAGTTTGGCGATAGCAGGCGCAGTTGGCGGTGTGGCGCTTTGCGCTATCTGTGGCATTACTTGTGTTTGTAATCGGTGTGTTTCTAGAGGAAATGCTGCTGTCGCGCCATCGGAAGGAGATGGCGCAGGATCGGAAGGAAGCAACGAACCAGAAGGTGGACCACCTGTAATGGCGAGACCTCGATCAGCATCTACGCTTACAGGGAGTAACTCGAGTGCGAGCCCTACAGGTCAGCATCAGTAATGCCGACCTCACGTTCACGTATTTACTCAGTTGCAATGAGCTTTAGGACGGAGTTACAAACTCCCTCCTGCTGTAGGTTTTACGATTTGCAATGCCTGTAGGGGCGACCCTTGTGGTCGCCCGCGGGGGTTAACACGGGCTGGCACAAGGTCAGCCCCTACACAAACTCAAAAATAAAACAAAATGAAACTCCACCTCTCCCAACTCAATCCAACCGTCGGCGATCTCGACGGCAACACCCAAAAAATTCTGCGCGAGTTTAAGTTGGCGAGTGAGGTGGGGTGCGATTTAGTGGTGTTTTCGGAAATGGTAATTTGTGGTTACCCTTGCGAAGATTTGTGGCAGAAAAAAGATTTTATTTCTGCGGTGCGCGACAAAATTTCTGAGATTTGTGAAGCGACGACACGCTCGAAATGCGCGATTTTATTTGGTGCTCCGACAATCGATTTTAACAAAAATAAAAAAGAAATTATTCGCAATTCTGCTTTGCTAATCGAGCAAGGTGAGGTCAAAAAAATTATTAATAAAAAATCTTTGCCGAATTTTGGAGTATTTGACGAGAGCAGGTATTTCGAGGCTTCGTCCTTTCTTTCAGTGATTAATTTTCGCGAATTAAATCTCGCGATTTTGATCTGCGAAGATTTGTGGGATTCGAAAAATCTTTTCCTGCTGCAGGAACAAATTTTGGACGGCGTGATTGTTTTAAACGCCTCGCCCTACTCCACAAAAAAACAGGAAAAGCGTTTGGAAAAAGCGGAAGTTTTTGCGAAGAATTTGGGAAAATTTTTGATTTACGTGAATCAAGTTGGAGGGCAGGATTTTCTAGTATTTGACGGTAGTTCGTTTGCGGTGGATGCGGAGGGAAAAGTGGTGTTGCAGATGAAAAGTTTTGAGGAGGATTCGGCTCAAATTGAGATTGAAAAAAATGGACCCCGCAACAAGTGCGGGGTGACAACTGGAGAGAGGTGCGGGGTGACAAATTTAGATGCCACTCTCCCAGCTTGTCACCCCGCACTTGTTGCGGGGTCCAGTCGCAACTACTCTGCCTGCCTCCTCGCCCTTCGCGACTACGTCCGCAAAAATAATTTCAAAAAAGTTTTACTCGGAATGTCCGGCGGTATTGACTCCGCGATCGTTGCCACAATGGCCGTCGACGCACTTGGTTCCAAAAATGTTTTGCTCTACGCACTGCCAAGCCGCTTCAATCCTGATTCCTCAATGAATGACGCCAAAACTTGCGCAAAAAGTTTGGGCGTGAATTTGGAAATTATTTCGATTGAACCCACCTTCGCAGCAATGCTAGCCTCACTCGGAAATATTTCAGAATTGGCCAAGGAAAATTTACAAGCACGAATTCGCGGAAATATTTTAATGGCGATTTCAAACTCGACAGGCGCGCTTTTACTTTCGACGGGAAATAAATCGGAGCTGGCAATGGGCTACGCCACGCTTTACGGCGACATGTGCGGCGGGTTTAATCCGCTGAAAGATTTGTACAAAACGCAAGTTTACGAATTGGCGAAATTGCGCGCCGACGTGATTCCGCAAAATATTTTTACCAAAGTGCCGAGTGCAGAATTGCGGCCTGATCAGAAAGACAGCGACTCACTTCCAGACTACGAAATTCTCGACAAAATTTTATTCGCTTTGATCGAGGAAAAAAAATCTGTCTCCGAAATTTCCAAAAACTTCGACGAAAATTTGGTAAAAAAAGTGGCAAAAGTTTTTCACGCCAACGAATTTAAACGCCGGCAATCTTGTCTTGGTCCAAAAATCTCGGAGATGGCGCTGGACAAGGATCGGCGCTATCCGGTTACGAATAAATTTTTCTAGAAAAATGTCCGAAACAAAAAAACTCTACGCTGGCTTCTGGGCTCGAATCTTCGCCGGCTTTCTCGATCTCCTATTTCTCGCGCCAATTTTTCTGCTGCTGGTTTATTTTCTCAGCGACGGCGATTACCAAATTCTAAAAATTGGTGACAGCTTCCGCAGCTACTCCTACTCTGGCTCAACGTCGCAAGTCACAACTCTCGATTACCTCAGCTACGCCGTCAGCATTTTATATTTGGTGCATTTTTTATCCTCAAAAACACAGGCAACTTTCGGCAAAAGAATGATGGGAATTTACGTCGGAAATCCTGATGGCTCAAGATTGAGCAGTGTCAGAGCTTTGGCACGCGCAGTAGCGTCAATTGTGACTGCAACAACTCTTGGGCTCGGATTTTTATTAGTCATTTTCACCAAAGAAAAAACCGCGCTTCACGACATTATTTGCAACACGCGCGTCTTTCACGGGAGAAAAAATGGAGTTTGAAAAATTAATTTGTGGCGATTGCAACAGCACTTCCGAATTCCGCAAAGGCAAGCGCGGCAGTGCTTTTATCGAAAAATTATTGTGGGTGACTCTGTTCTTTCCTGGGATTTTTTATTCGATTTGGCGTGGTTGGTCACAAAAAAAAATCTGCCCCTATTGTGGCAGTAGTTTTTTGCTTCCAGATGATTCTGCATATGCCCACGAACTTTTACATAAGTCTCGCAAGAGCATATCTCTTTCTAAAAATTAGGCACGGATTTCGCTGATTTTCACCAGCGAAATTGCCGGCAGGTTTTGGGTTTGGTGGATTTTGAGTGATGTTTTTGGAGGTGGACTTGAGTTGGGTAATGGGCCTCAAGTGGTTTGACTTAGGAATGTTTGTGGTAGACGTAAGCAAGGCAATGACCAGCTACGTTTTGTATTTGGGTGTTGGTAATCCAAATAGGATTCAAACTATTTTTTTTAAAAAAAAGATTACCACCAAGCGGAGGTTGAAAGATGAAAAAAAATTTCTACTCGAGATTTCAAGCTCTAGGCGAACTATCCTGGATTTCTAATGACGGATCTGGGTTCAAGCGAGTTCTAAAAAATAAAAATCACGCAATAAAAAACCGGTTCGTAAAATTTTACGAACCGGT
>CAIYMZ010000078.1 GCA_903927415.1 uncultured Alphaproteobacteria bacterium | reverse complement strand
GCTTTGTCACCCCGCACTACAACTTTGTCACCCCGCACTACAACTTTGTCACCCCGCACTACAACTTTGTCACCCCGCACTTGTTGCGGGGTCCATGGCAACGATTCCCAAATCCTAATCCTCCTCCCCGAGATCGCTCTAACAAGCCAACTCCTACTCCGCTTCGAAGAGCAATTCGGTTTTACACCAGCTTTGTGGCACTCCAAAATTTCCAAAAAAGAAAAACGCGAAATTTTTTACGGCGTGGTTGACGGATCGGTTCGCGTCTTAATCGGCGCGCGTTCAGCGCTGTTGTTACCATTCAAAAATCTGCAATTAATCGTCATTGACGAAGAACATGATTCCTCTTTCAAACAAGAAGATGTTTTTAATTTTCACGCGCGCGACATGGCGATTGTGAAAGCGAAAGCGGAAAATTTTCCGGTGATTTTATCTTCGGCGACGCCAGCGCTCGAGACTTACTCCAATGCCATTTCAGGCAAGTATCAGCATTTTATTTTATCACAAAAATTTGGGCAGAAAAATGAAATTGAATTGGTTGATTTGCGTCGCGAAAAATTGGATTCGGGAAATTTTTTGTCGCAAAAATTACGCGCAGAAATAGCCAAGAATTTTGCCAATAAAAAACAAACTTTACTTTTTTTAAATCGCCGCGGATATGCGCCAGTCACGCTTTGCAAGGCATGCGGAAAAAAATATGAATGTGCAGATTGCGACTTCCATTTAGTGCTGCACAAATCACGAAAAAAATTAATTTGTCACCATTGCGGACATCAAGAAAATTTAAATCCTGCGTGCAAATTTTGTGGTGAGAAAGATGCGTTAATCTCGGTGGGAGTAGGCGTGGAAAAGATTGAAGAAGAAGTAAAAAATTTATTTCCCGAAGCGCGAATCGCACTTGTTACCTCCGACAATGTCACGAATTTTTCTGACGTCGACAAACTGGTGAAGAAAATTTTAGCTCGCGAAATCGACATAATTATCGGCACACAAATGATTGCTAAAGGTCACGATTTTCCTGATTTAACTTTGGTCGGAATCGTTGACGCTGATGGGCTGCTCTACTCATCTGAACTTCGTGCTTTGGAAAAAACTTTTCAGATTTTAACGCAGGTAATTGGTCGTGCGGGACGTCGCGAAATTGTCGGAAAAATTTTGATTCAAACTCACAATCCGCAAAATTTTATTTTCGAAAAAATTCTTCAGGATGACAAAAAAAGTTTTTACGAATTCGAAATTAAAAACCGCCAAGCCCTGAATTTGCCGCCATTCGCAAGGTTTGCGAAATTTGAAATAAGTTCTTTTGCCGAAGCTGACGCCAGAAACTTTGCTAAAAAATTAATCCAAAATTTTCCTGCCGATGAAAAAGTAGAGCTCTTCGGACCTGCGCCAGCGCCACTTCAACGGTTAAAAAATCGCCACCATTTTTTGGTGCACTTGAAAGTGGCAAAAAAAGTAAACTTACAAAAATTAATTTCTGATGTGCTGCGAGGCCTTGAAATTCCTAAGTCGGTGCGAGTTAGGATCGATGTTGATCCGGTTTAGAAATACCCCAAAATCCGCGCCGCGCGCTTATTAATCACCGCAATGATGTCGTCAAAAACCGGTGAAGAAATCCCGTTTTTTTGTAATTTTTCCCGCAAGTTTTTCGCCGCTATTGGCAGTTTTTCGGCGAAGGTTTTTAGCTCTTTGTTGAGGCTGGATTTCGCGGTGTTGTTATCGGCAATGATAATGTGCCAATGCACTAGAAATAAGCGTTCAGGGTCGGAGACTTTGCCAATTTTCATCGCCATATTTTTGTCTAGCTGCGAATAAATTGTTGTTGAAATCAGGTCGTAAAGGGGAGCAAGTTTTGTGTGATTTTTTTGATGGAGAAAAGAAAAATTTTTCCCATGAGCATCAGAATTTCCGACAAGAAAATTAAAAATTACGGCGCGCAGAAATTTCAATTTGTCGAGCGCTGCTTGAGAGCTGTGTTTTTCGATCAAAGACAGGCAAGACAAAATGCTCGGCCCACCCTCTTGCTGATATTTTAATTCCGGCGGAATCGACATTGCTTGGCAAAAATCTTCTTGGTGAATGCGGGTGATGCGGCCTTTAGAATCAAGTTCGCGATCGTAACGGCGAATCAGTAAATAAGGTTTTTTTTCGGCGAATTTTAACAAAGTTTTTGCGACATCTAGATTGATTTCCTCCGCCAATTTCATGCAAAAAAATTCATTGTGAGAGCTGTCGGGAAAGCTCGGAATTATTGGTTTTAGGATGTGAGTGCTTGGAGTATTTCTGAGTAATCTTGGCAGCGATCTTTTTTTCTTTTCGTCAAAAAAAACTGCTAATTTACTTTGCGCTCCAGCGAGTGAGAGCTTGGCCTTGTTGCTTCCAGCGAGAAGTGGCTTGATGCGAAGTTCGTCGATGATTTTGTTAATTTTAGCTTCGGTCAGCGCAATTGTTGTTTCGACTTTTTTTGAATTTTCAGTGCGAGTGCTGTTGCGCATTTCGATTGCGCCAGCGCAGTCGCCGCCAACTTTAGAAAGCAGGGCGAAAGGATTGCGCGGAGAGAGTCCGAGATTTTTTGCCAAGATTTCTCTTTGATGATCATCGGGCAAAAGTCCGGAAAAAAATGCTCGGGTTGTTTTGTCGTCGAATGGCTCAGGTCTAAGTGGCAATGAGATTGAAAGAGATGAGGTTTGCGGGGATTTTAAATATTTTTGATCGTAAGAAAATGAAAGTCGGCCGCTAGAATTCTGCTCAAAAATTCCGACAAAAATTTTGTTAAAATGAACGAAAAGGGTTTTGGTCATTTCTTGTCGGTGATTAGCTTTAAACCCAACATCTGCGCCACTTTCAAAGATTTATCGAGAGCGCAAGTTGGCTTACCTTTTTCGAGATCAACGATGAATCTGACGCCAACTCCGCAAGATGCAGCAAGTTGAGTTTGAGTTAGGTTTTGTGATTTTCGCGCTTGCTTAACAAGGCTTCCAAGAACTTCTGAGGAAATAATTTGAGTCATTTTTAAGAAAAAAATTTTACCGAGCGGTAAGAATTGACTCTTTTCAGTGTTATTTTCAAGGGAAAATTACCGTTCGGTAAAATAAAATTTAGCTCTCTGTCGTGTAATTCGGAGATTCCGAGGTGATGGTGATCGAATGCGGATGACTCTCGCGAAGGCCGGAATTCGTGATGCGGACGAAGTTACAATTTTTTCTCATCGCTTCGATCGTGCCATTTCCGGTGTAGCCCATCGACGCTTTTAATCCGCCGACAAGTTGATGAATCACGTCTGAAACTGGACCTTTGTAAGCGACGCGGCCTTCAACGCCTTCTGGAACTAATTTTAATTTGTCGGAAACATCTTGTTGGAAATAGCGATCAGCAGAGCCCCGAGCCATTGCGCCAAGCGATCCCATGCCACGATAAACTTTGTAAGAACGGCCTTTGAACAAAACAATTTCTCCCGGAGTTTCTTCGGCGCCAGCGAGTAATCCGCCAAGCATAACGCATGAGGCACCTGCTGCGATGGCCTTCGCCAAGTCTCCTGAAAAACGAATTCCACCGTCAGAAATAACCGGAATTTTTACTTGATCACAAAATTCAACAACGTCGAGAAGTGCTGACAGTTGCGGAACGCCGACACCTGCAACTATCCGAGTTGTGCAAATTGAACCGGGGCCAATTCCAACTTTAACAGCATCTGCACCGGCATCAATCAAGGCTTTCGCGGCTTCTTTAGTTGCAATATTTCCGACGATAAAATTTTGTTTTGGAAAAAGTTTTTTAAGTTCATGAACCGTTGCGATCACACCAAACGAGTGTCCGTGCGCCGTGTCGATCGTGATGATGTCTGCGCCAGCTTCGACCAAAGCTTCGGCGCGCTTGATTCCATCCTTGCCAACTCCGGTTGCAGCAGCAACTAACAACCTCCCTTCCTCGTCTTTTGAAGCATTGGGAAACTGTTTATTTTTTTCTAAATCTTTTCCAGTGATAAGTCCTACGCAATTGCCCTGGCTGTCTGTGATGATGATGCGTTCGATTTTATTTTTGTGCAAAAGTGCTTTTGCATCTTGCTTGCTGACGTTTGATTTCGCGGTGATGAGCCCGTCTTTCGTCATCAATTCTTTGATCTGCTGTTTTCTGTCAGAAGCAAAACGCACGTCACGATTTGTTAAAATTCCGACCAATTTTTTTGTGCCCTGCTTAACTACGGGAATACCTGAAATTCCATATTCCTTCATCAGAGAAAGCGCGTCACTCAAGGTTTCATCTGGGGTGATGGTCAGAGGGTTAATCACGATTCCTGATTCGAATTTTTTGACTCTGCGAATTTCATCGGCCTGATCTTTGATCGAAAGATTCTTGTGAACACATCCTAAGCCGCCGCACTGAGCCATCGCGATGGCTAAACGACTTTCGGTGACGGTATCCATCGCCGAAGAAATTATTGGAATATTGAGTGAAATTTCTTTTGTGACTTTTGTTTTTACATCTGCATCTGCCGGAAGAATTTCTGAGTAAGCTGGCTTTAGAAGCACGTCGTCAAAGGTTAGGGACGGTGAGGAGGTTTCGATAATTTTACGATTTTTTGTCATTTTTTGTTGAAATGAAGTTGCTACAAATGGGCAGAATTTTGTAGCAAATTATTCTCAATCGTCAAAAAGTAAAAAACAATTAATAACCTTAAAGCCTTGAATATCATGCCTTCCCAGATTGAAAGACTTTGCACTGAACGCAAAATTAAACTCACAGAAAATCGCAAAATTATTGCGCGCGTAATTTCGGATAGTGCTGACCATCCTGATGTTGAAGAGGTTTTCAAGCGTGCGGCAAAAATTAATCCGAGCATCGGAATCGCAACGGTTTATCGTGCAGTAAAATTATTCGAAGAGCTCGGAGTGATTTCTCGGCATGATTTTGGAGGCAGGGGTAGAGCGCGCTACGAGAAGCTCGAAGGCGATGATCATCATGATCATTTGGTTGATATTTCTACCGACGAAGTTCACGAATTTTTCAGTGAAGAGTTAGAAAAATTGCAGGAAAAAATTGCGCGTGAAAAAGGGTTTGAAATTGTGGGACATCGGATGGAGCTTTATTGTAGGCCGTTAAAGACACCTGTTGCAGATCATAAATCGTAAGTCGAATGACAGATTTTTTATCAGACATAATTACTCCACAGCTTGAATTTGAAGGCGTTGACGACAGTAAGAAATTTCAAAAAACATTTTTTGATCTTTATCGAATCGAACTTTTTAAAGATGGCTTGGACTTAATTTTAACCAAAATGAAAGAAAAAAAGTTGCGGTTCGAAATCAGAATTGCCAAGGGATGGGACACAAATGGCGGCTGTTTCTTAACTGAACAAAGAAATTATTACGACGAGGTTGCTGGTAAATTTATCCGCACCAATTTACCAAAAATTATTTTACGAAATTTATCCTACAACTTGATGGCACATGAAATGGCGCACGCTCTTGAATTTGAAAGCGAGATTAATTTTGGTGAAGATTTTAGAAAAGCGATTGGCTTCGACATGAAGGATCGCAACCCACAAAGCCTTGCTCTTAAAGGCGCGATTAAAAATGTCATGGTCACTCCGCTAAAGCTTTATAAGCCAACTCAATTTTTATCCGAACTTTTTGCCCGTTACTTCGAGCTCTTGAGTTTATCAAGAAATGTCCGCGCTACTGGAGACTTTACAACCTTTGAGGTAATGGATTTTTTTGCCAATACCACAAACTTCATCAGCAAAATTTTTAATCCAAAAATTCATACAAAAATTGATTTAAAAATTGCCGAAAAAACTAGTGAAATAGCTAGTCAGGTAAGGCTCTTGGGACCGGAGAAAAAATTTCAGGAACGAGTGGAATCTTTACAAAGAAAAGGTGGTGGCTTTTGGACAAAAAGTAGCGTTAAATCTAACTCGATGTGGATTGATGGTTGGCAAAAATCTCAAGAAATTGAAGATAAAAAATAAGCACTTCGGAACCTAGTTTACAAAATCAAAAATGGCTGTTTACACAAGACTGACAAGATTGGATATCGAATCACATCTGCAGAAATATTCGCTGGGAAAATTAATTAATTTTAAAGAAATCGTCGAAGGAATCGACAATTCAAATTTTATTCTTGAGACCAAAAAAGAGAAATTTATTTTAACAATTTTTGAGTCACGCATCGATAAAAATGACTTGCCATTTTTTATAAATTTTAAATTACATTTGGCAAAAAAAGGAATTTGCTGTCCGCGCCCAATCCTTGATAATTCTGGCTTCAGCACTGTTGATCTAAAGGAAAAAAAATCTGCAATCGTAACTTTTTTAAGCGGAAAAAATCTGCGTGATGAGATCGAAATTAACCACTGTTTTGAAGTTGGAAAAGTTTTAGCACAACTTCACGAGGCGGCAAAAGATTTTCAAATGTCGCGCGAAAATGATTTGGGAGTTAATGGCTTTAAGCCTTTGTTTTCTAAGTTCGATCACTTGCTTGAAAATTATCAAAAAAATTTACGCGAAGAAATTTTAGAAAACTTGGATTTTTTAAAAGAGTCGTGGTGCTTTGATTTGCCTAGCGCTGCAGCTCATCTTGATCTTTTTCCTGACAATGTTTTTTTTGATCAAGAGCAAAAAATAAGCGGGGTGATAGATTTTTATTTTGCCGCAAATGATGCGCTGATTTATGATTTTGCAATCACAGCAAATGCCTGGTGTTTTGATGAAAAAAATAATTTTGTTTCAGAAAAATTTTCTGAATTAATGCGAGGTTATGAAAGCGTTAGAAAATTTTCTGGAACCGAAAAAGATTTTCTAGAAATTGCTTTAGTTGGAGCTGCGATGCGCTTTCTATTGACGCGGCTTCATGACATGTTTTTTACTCCAAAAAACTCCATCGTAAAAATAAAAAATCCGCAAGAATTTTTAGCAAAATTAAGATTTTTTAAATCACAAATATGAACATAAAATATCACTTTTTCGGCAAGGATTGTTTGATTGATCGCGAACTAAAAAATCGTGAAAATCTCGAGCGTGCATTCGCAGAAAAAAACATCCGCAGCAAAAAAAATCTCTTCGTGAATCAAGTTCATGGAAATGACGTGGTGGTGATTGACGTGGAAAATAAAATTCACGGCGAGCAGGGATTGCCCAAGGCTGATGCGCTGGTTACAAATTTACGAAATGTGGCGATTTGCGTAATTACCGCAGATTGTTCGCCAATTTTATTTTTTGATGCCGAGAGGAACGTGATTGCCGCAGCTCACGCAGGATGGCGCGGAGCAAAGCTCGGCGTGATTAAAAACACTGTTGCTGAAATGAAAAAATTGGACGCGAAAAAAATTTCTGCGGTGATTGGTCCGATGATTCATCAAAAATCCTACGAAGTTTCTTCGGAATTTTTGGATGATTTTTTGAGTGAAGATTTGGCGAATAAAAAGTTTTTTGTAACTAGCGCAAAGCCAGAAAAATGGTTGTTTGATCTGCCTGCTTACATTGCAGAAAAATTGTACGCGGAAGGTGTGGAAGTGGAGGATAAAAAAATTGATACTTACGAAAATGAAAAAACTTTTTTTTCTTTTAGGAGGTCAACTCATAGAGGGGAAAAAGATTGCGGGAGGAATGTTGCGGTGGTTGTGATTAACTAGCTGCATCTAAAAACGAATGGTGCCTGGAGCCGGAATCGAACCCCAGCAGACGCGTAGCGCTGCAAAACAAAATTTCGCTGGTTTGTTTGAATTTAGTGGTGGTGCCTGGAGCCGGAATCGAACCCCAGCAGACGCG
>CAIYMZ010000077.1 GCA_903927415.1 uncultured Alphaproteobacteria bacterium | reverse complement strand
CGAGAAAATACGAAATCAATACGGACATCAAGGCCGCAACTCCACCTATGGCCCGCAGTATTTTCTGATGTCGAATTTTTAAAATTTTAGCTTATTTTCAAAGAGGAAGGCGCGGGAATTTATGAAGGAAGAAATAAAAAGCAAAGAAAAATCCTGAATCAAATTAATCTCATAATCGCTATTTTAATTTCAGAAATTTGATTAAAAAAATTAAAATAATTTCCATAATTTATCTGATTATTTTTGCAGTGTTTTGATTGCAATCAAAAACAAATTTTAACTGAATCAATGACTAAAATTTGTCGCTTTGCGCCTTCGCCCACGGGCTTTCTTCATGTTGGGAATATTCGCGCTGCAATCATTAATTTTCTCTACGCTAAAAAAGTTGGTGGGAAATTTTTTCTGCGTTTGGACGATACTGACATTGAACGCGTGCGCGACGAATATCGCGAAATGATCTTGGTTGACATGGCTTGGCTGGGCTTGAACTACGACCAACTTTTCAAACAATCGGACAGGCTGGAAAAATATGAAGAGGCGAAAAACCGCTTGATTGCTGGCGGCAGACTTTACGAATGTTTTGAAACTGTGGCGGAATTAAATCTGCAGCGCAAAAACCAAATCGCTTCTGGCGCTACTCCCATCTACAATCGTGCTGCATTAAATTTAACTGACGAACAAAAAAAATCGCTACGCGCGCAAGGATTAAAACCGCATTACCGCTTTTTACTCGAAGATAAAATCACAACGTGGGACGACAAGATTAAAGGCCGCATCACCTACGAGGGCAGGCATTTTTCGGATCCAGTTTTGGTCAGGGACAATAGCGTTCCGACTTACACTTTTTGCTCCGTCGTCGACGACGTCGAAATGAAAATCACCGACATTATTCGCGGCGAAGATCACATCACCAACACTGCGATTCAGATTCAAATCTTCGAAGCCTTGGGCGCCAAGGCCCCAGACTTTGCACATTTGGCTTTGGTGAAAGCGAGTGAGGGGAAAATTTCTAAACGCGAAGGTGGATTTGACGTAAAATCGCTGCGCGCGGAAGGTTACGAAGCGATGTCGGTGGTGAATTTACTTTCGCACATTGGCACTTCCGATTCGCTAAAAATTCACAAAAATTTTGACGAGCTGGCGCGCGATTTCGACTTCGCAAAATTTTCAAAATCTTCGACTAATTACGACATTGGTGAACTTGGCCACATTAACCAAAAATTGCTGCACAGCCTTGATTTTGCTGAAGTTGAAGCGCGTTTAAAAAATCTTGGCGTTACCGAAAAACTTTGGGTGGGAGTAAAATCAAATCTAAATCTTTTGAGCGAAATTGAAGAATGGGTGAAAATTTGCAGCGCTGATTTTCGTCACAAAAACAGAAAAGAAGATCAGGAATTTTTACGTGAAGCTGCGTCGTTGTTGCCAGCAGACACATCGGACGAAAATTGCTGGAATTTGTGGCTTGCTGAAATCAAGAAAAAAACTGAGCGCAAAGGAAAGGAGCTTTTCATGCCGATCCGCTTGGCACTAAGTGGAAAAGAGCATGGGCCGGAGATGAAATTTTTGGTGGGACTGATTGGAAGAGAGGAAATTCTGCAGAGATTAAAAAACTAATTTTTCCCTAATTTTTTAAACTGCCCATCAATCGAGGCGCCATCCTCAACACAAAGCGATCCATATTCGATGGTTCCAGTAATTTTAGCTTTGCTGGTAATATCGATGTTTTTGGCTTGAATATTACCATCGAATTTTCCTCTGATGCTGATGGATTCAGCTACGATCGTTCCTTCAACAAAACAACCTTCGCGCAAAATTACTGAATTTCCTTTGATGGTGCCACTGATATTTCCCTCAATTTCTATGAGACCAGAGCTGGTTATTTCGCCATCAATTCGTAAATCGCGAGAAAGTATTGTTGGGGTTGATTTGAAGTTGGCGCTAATAACCTCTAGTCTTTTGGCAATTGAATTGTCGTTACTGGAACTGCCTTGAGTGATCAATAGAATTTTTTCTTTCAAACTAGCTAGTGACATATTTTGGTGATTTTTCGTTGCTGAGAGTTTCGCCTGCCTCAAGGAATTTTTTAGGATTTAAAGGAACGTTTCTGTATCTAACTTCGTAATGCAGATGCGGACCAGTACTACGACCGCTGCTACCTTGAAGAGCAATTATTTCACCGCGCTTAACGATTTGACCTTCCTTAACTTTAACTTCCGATAAATGGCCATAACGCGTGGTAATTCCAAAGCCGTGATCAATCACGACGGCATTGCCATAATCACTGAATTTTCCTGCTAAAATAACTTTCCCTTTCGACGGACTTATAATTTTTTCTTTTGTCACGCCAACAAAATCAAGACCCTGGTGCTCAGCCCTTTTTCCAGTAACTGGATCGGCTCTAAAACCGAAGCCACTTGAAATATAATAATTTTTCATCGGCTTAGAAAACGGCATAACATTTACTAATTTTTCCAGCACCATTAGGTAATCAATTTCGTTGGTAAATTTTACTTTTTCTAAGCGCCTTTCCAGCTCATCATCTGATAAAGAGGCAGAAATTATTGAATTCAAAGAATTATTTTCAGCGAGAGGTCCGCCTTGTCTGTTAGCAATTCCACTTTTTCCATTTAAAGAAATTTCTTTTACTGCAGCAGTTTTATTCATCAATTTTGATGACGGAATTTTTTTAATATTCAGGCCAGTGAGCGAGATCACATTCTCAATTTTCTTAATTCGATCACGAGTAATTGTTTGAATATTTGACAGCTGATTACTTGCGTTTTTAACCTGATTTAACGTGTGTTTGTCACGCTTAGAAATATCTTCTTCTTTAAAATTTTTAGGCCTCTTAAATTCTGACTCTGAAGCTTTTACATTCTGGCTATTGCCCGTAATGGAAACGAGATATTCGTTAATTTTTTGTAACTTCTCATTTACATTATTAAACTCTGATTCGAAATATTTATTCACCAATCTGAGATTATTGATTTCATCAGCTTTAGCAGTTATTACTTCATCATAACGCAATGATTGCGTAAAAAGATTCCCTACCCATACAGCAAGGAATAGTAAGCATGTTTGCAATATTGGACCTAAAGTAATACTTCTGATTCGATCATTGGTGACAAAAAGAATCGTTCTTTTGGTAAAAATAGTTTTATAGAAACGCACTAAATTT
>CAIYMZ010000076.1 GCA_903927415.1 uncultured Alphaproteobacteria bacterium | reverse complement strand
TTGTGCCATTAATTTTAATTTTTGTAGTTTTTTATTTTCTGATTGTGCGTCCACAAACAAAGAAAATGAAAGATCATCAACTCATGGTGAACAACCTAAAGGTTGGCAATAAAGTCATCACTAGTGGTGGAATTATTGGGGTGGTGAAAGATGTTTATGAAAAAGAAAATCAAATTGAAGTTGAAATTTCTTCTGGGGTAAATGTGAAAATTTTGAAAAATTATGTTACAGATTTGGTGGCGGAAGAGAAGGCAAAAAATAAAAAATAATCTCTAACTCAAAAACAGAATCATGCTCAATTTCTCAAAAATCAAAATAGTCAGTATTTCTATTTTTTGTCTTATAGCCATAATTTTTGCGGCTCCGTCGGTTGTCATGCAAAATCCCGATTCTCAAATTTTGCAAAAAATTCAAAAATTTTTGCCGGATAAAAAAGTAAATCTTGGTCTTGATCTGCGCGGCGGTTCGCAATTGATGCTAGAAGTGGATTTTGATTATTACATCAAAGAGCAGATCAATAATTTGCGGGATGAAATTAAAAATTCGTTTCGTGATGAAGCGGTGCGCACAATACCGGAAGTTGTTGGTAATAAAATTATTTTTTCATTGACCGATGAGGAGCAAAAAAAAGCTGCTAAAAAATTAATCAAAAAATTAAGCAAAAATATCGAAACTGATGAGAATTCCGGACAGTTCCAAATTTATTTTTCTGATAACGAAATCAGCGCGATAAGACAAAATTTAATCAAGCAATCGATTGAAATTGTGCGTCGCAGAATTGATGAAAGTGGCACGAAAGAGCCAACCATTCAGGCGCAGGGTGATAATCGAATCTTGCTGCAAGTGCCGGGAGTTGAAAATTCTTCTGAGTTAAAATCAATTTTAGGAAAAACAGCTAAAATGACTTTTCATTTTGTTGCTGATGAAACTTTTTCTAATGGTGGAATTGGTGCTGTTAGTCCGGATTTGGAAAGAATTTTTGACTATGAAAATCAGGCATATCTGATAAAAAAAGAAGTAGTTTTGAGTGGAGATTTGCTCATTGATGCTAACACGACGTATCATGAAGGACAGCCAGCGGTAGCCTTTCGCTTCAACAGCCTAGGTGCTAAAAAATTTGCACAAATCACCAAAGAAAATATCGGTAAATTTTTTGCAATTGTGCTTGATGGAAAAGTGGTTACTGCACCACGAATCAACTCCATAATCAACCAAGGTTCCGGAGTAATTTCTGGAAGTTTTTCTACGCAAGAAGCAAATGAGGTTGCGCTTTTGCTCAGAGCTGGTGCGCTTCCAGCGCCACTAAAAGTTATTGAGGAGAGAACGGTTGGTCCATCTCTTGGTCTTGATTCAATAAAAAGCGGGAGTGTAGCAGCTATTGCTGGACTTGTGTTCGTTGCCGGTTTCATGTTTTTCTTTTACGGATTTTTTGGCCTAATTGCTGATGTTGCGATGATCGTAAACATCGCTATAATCTTAGCGGTACTAGCTTTGATAGGTGCAACTCTAACCTTGCCTGGAATAGCTGGAATCGTGCTTACAATGGGTATGTCGGTTGATGCCAATGTCTTAATTTTTGAGAGAATTAAAGAAGAGCTTCGTGATAAAAAATCTGTGTTTGTGGCGGTTGAGCAGGGTTTTCATCAAGCTTTTCGAACCATTACTGATTCCAATTTTACCGCACTAATCGTGGCGTTTTTCCTTTATGTTTTTGGCAACGGTCCAGTTAAAGGTTTTGCCGTAACGCTTTCGGTCGGTATTATTTCTTCGATGTTTTCGGCAATAATTTTAACCCGAATGATGATTGTTATTTGGCTTAGAAAGCGCAGGCCTCAAAAACTAAATCTAGTCTGATGAATTATCTCATCACATTTTTTTTGTTATTTTTTGTAGCACAAAATTCCTGGGCTTTGCCGTCTCTCAAAAAAAGCCAACAAGCATCTCTCCCAGCGATATTGAAGGCAGATACGATTGATGGCGACAAGCTCACCAACGTTATTACTGCCAATGGCAATGTTGAGGTTAGCAAGGATGGAAGTGTGATTTATGCTGATCAAATAACTTACAGCAAAAATGATAAAACCATTCGTGCTATCGGTAATGTAAAAATTAAAGATTTCGAAATAGGCAATGTGCGCGCAAAAGAGGCGGAGGTGAAAGATGATTTCAGTAGCGGAAGGTTCACTGATAGCAAAATTGTTTTTAATGATGGTTCTTACCTCTCTTCTCCAAAAATTGACCGTCAAACCCCATTTGTTACTGTATTAAAAAATCCAATTTACTCAATTTGTCCTAATCCTGAAATCAGTCTCGATAATGAACTAGCTGGCAAAAAAAGAGATATGGCTTCAATCAGATCAAGCAACACAGTGATTGATCGCAATAAGCAAGTGATGAGAAGCAAGCACGGAGTTTTCAGGTTTTACAACATACCCGTTTTTTACACCCCATTCATTCAAACGCCGTTACCATCAAAAGAACGACAAACGGGATTCTTACATCCAAGCTATGCAAAAAGTAGTAGTCTCGGACTTGGTATCAGAACACCTTTTTATTGGAACATCTCACCAAACAAAGACTTAACCGTAAGTCCATTCATTGGCCTCAGCAGCAAACAAATTATTTTGAATAATGAATTTCGTCACATGACGTCTTATGGTGATTACAGAGCAATTTTTGAAATTGCTAACAACAAGTTAATCTCGAATACCAGTACCAACGCAACCGTGGTCAAGAGAAGCACGAAGCAATATCGCGGTTATGTTGGTGGTAGCGGTATTTTTGATTTTACCACTAACAGCGGATTGAATTTTTCTGGTACAACGGTTTTTGATCGCAACTATTTGCGGGATTATTACTTCAGCTATACCAACCACACTTTGTCAAAAATAAATCTAGATTACATCAAGGGTCGTGAATATCAGGCGATTAAAACAATTAGGATTCAGGAATTGGAAAGCGTGACAGGCGAAAAAGCTGCGCCATGGATTTTGCCATCAATCGATTCTCATATCGAAACCAAGCCGTTTTTTTTCAAAGAAAAATTTGCATTAACCTCAAATGCAACCGCGATAACTCGTCAAGATGGATTACAATATCGACGTACCACATTCATCCCGGAAGTAAATGTTCCGTTCAATCTACACGGAAATTTGTTTAACATTAACAGTAAGCTTCAGGCAGATTTTTATTCGTTGGATAATAACTTTCAGTATGGCACAGCTCGCACCAACGATTTCGATCATACTCAGTCAAATTTGAAACCAGATGCTTCTTTTGGCTGGAGATTGCCATTAATTAAAAAATCCAAATCTAATACTCTGATGATTGAGCCGATGGCTAATTTTATTGTTAGCTCTTACAGAAAAAATTTTAACAAATTACCGAATGAAGATAGCAACAGTTCTGAGCTTACGGTGAGTAATCTTTTTGTGACCGATCGTATTTCTGGCTTTGATCGCAACGAGTCTGGGGAGCGTGCAAGCTATGGTGCCAAAACCTCGCTCTTCAACAAGTATGGCGAATTCAACTTAACGGCGGGACAAAGTTATAGAAAATCCAATGAGGTTCAGGACGTCACAATCAGAGGTTTCGCTGATAATAATAAATCAAATATTGTCGGTCAGGCGATGTATAAAGCGATAAAATATTTCTCGCTCTCCTACTCTTTTCAGCTCAATGAATCAAACTATCGCAACGATGTTAACCAGGTAACAGCTGGCTTAACTTTTGATCGTTTTACTTTTACCACTGACTATCTTTTGATCAAAAAAAGTTTACAAAATGTGCAAGAAAGAGAACAGATTAGTGCCACGTCTATGGCAAAATTAACCAACAGGTGGAAAGTAACTGTATCGGGCAGCAGAGATCTAGTTTTAGGCAGAACTCTTTCACGCGGTCTCACACTTTATCGTGACGGATGTTGCACAACATTCGGATTTTCTGTGGTGGAAACAAATCCCAGCAGTTTAATTAAACCGCAAAAAACTTTTAATTTAAGCCTGTCCTTCAAAAATTTATAAATGAGGTAAATATGACAAAAGAAACTTCCGACAATAATTTTCAAAAAGATGTTATTGAATCCAGCCTGCCGGTGTTAGTAGATTTTTGGGCGCCATGGTGCGGACCTTGTCGTCAATTGTCTCCAGCCATTGATGAGATCGCCAAAGATTTGGTGGGAAAACTCGAAGTTGTAAAATGCAACGTTGATGACAATCCAGAAATTCCATCAAAATTTATGGTGCGCGGAATTCCAACTTTAATGATTTTTAAAAGTGGAAAAGTTGTTGATACAAAAGTTGGGTCAATACCGAAATCCGCTCTTCTTGAATGGGTAAAAAATAATTTGTAAATGCTTGAACAGTTTTATTGCAACAAGCGGCAAATCTTAAAAAGATCTCAAGAATTTTTTCAAAACTCCACCTCGCTAATTCCTAAAATTGGATGTGAGTTGGAGTTTTTTTTGTTGCCAAAAAGAGATGATGTTATCGCTGAACTTGACGCAGAATTACAAAAAAATTTCTCACTAATTTACAAAACAGAAAAAGAACAAGGTATAAATCAGGTTGAAATCAAAACCACCTTCACTTCAGATTTAACGAGGCTTTGTGAAGAATTGGAATCTGCCAAGAATTTCATCAAAAACTTCGCTGACAAAAAAAATCTCATCGCCTCTTTTACTGCTCAGCCGTTTTCTGATGATTGTGGAAGTGCTCTACAATTTAACATTTCGTTGCATGATCATAACGATAAGAATCTTTTTGAGTTTGATAAATTTCTTTTAACAAAATCCGCTGCCGCTCTGCTTGAAATGACAAATTCAATGATGATTTTTTTAGCGCCGAAGGAGGAGGATTATTTGCGGTTTTCGCGTGAGATAAATTGCGATTTATTCAAAAAAGGAAAATTCACTGCGCCGATAAATTTAAGTTTTGGCGGTGATAACCGAACTTGTGCAATAAGAATTCCAAAACCTACAAAAAGATTAGAATATCGCCCAGCCGCTGCTGATGCTGATTCATGGCTTTGTATCTCAGCAATTTTATCGGCAATTTTTTATGGAATTAATCACGACTTAGTTTTGTCACAGCAAATTTATGGCAATGCCTTTGATGAAAAATATCAGCTGAAAAATTTTTGTAAAAATTTGGCGGAGGCGGAGGAGAATTTTTTTTGTGAAGGAAACTTTGTTAAAAAATATTTGTTACTGCCGTAAAAAATATTTTTCCGAACTATTCGGTTCGCTTTTTTTAATGAACAATCTTTTTTCCACGTCGATTCCCAAAAGCACTTGGAAGACGTCGTTTAAAATTGCGCGGGAAGAATAGTAGCCGTGTCCCAAGCCCAGAGTTGAACTGTCTACCAAGCTAACATTAACGCTATCTACATCTACAAATGAACTGCAGGCGCCAAGTCTTTCGCCGCTGTTAAAAGTTTTTGAAGCGAGCATTGCCTTGTCGTTGCTAGAGCAGTAAAGCGTCACGCGTTTGCTCACCGCAGTGATGTTGCTGACAAAAGTTGAAAATTCTTTCACATCAAAATCAGGCGCGTTCAAAATTAATTCGTTGATTAGGATTTTTTGTTTTTCCGCACCAAGTTGGCGAAGCGCTGGCAGCGCGACTTGGTGACCCATCGAATGCACCATTAAATTAATTTTTAAATTATTTTTGGCGAGATCGAGGAGAAAATTTTTGAAGAATGGAATCGAAGCGCGCGCTACAGTGAGATTATTTTCGTAAGTTTTATTGAGCAGAGCATCATCGAAGAAGCCTTCACTGGCGCCAGCCGGCCAAGTGAATAAAATTATTGGGCCTTGATATTTTACGTCGTAAGCAATCTGCGCCGCACGCAAAATTGCCTCTTGGTAACGCACATTAAATCCGTGAATAAAAACCAGTGGCGTGCGATTTGTTTTTTTTAACATCTCGATCAGATCCGCTTGGGGCAAGGTCTCCGCGTTGAGGATCTTAAAATAATCTTGCGACGATTGGCGAGAATCTTTCGCCAAATTAATGTCACCAATATTGTGATTTTTCGGAACATTTACGCCACAAATTCCAAATTTTAAATTTGAATCAACAGCGGTTCCAAGCTGGTCGTTACTGCATCCGAAGAGATTATTTTTTGCTTTGCGATTGGTGACAACAAAAATATTTACCGCTACGGTGTCGTTAAAATTTTGTTCGAAATATTCATTCCAAACTGGTTTGAGATTTTTTTGTAATTTTTCATCCTTGTTGCCGGAACATGAGGCTGTAAGGGTGAGGATGGTGAGGGTGAGGAGTAGTTTTTTGTTCATAAAAATTATTTTATTTTTTTTCAGTGTCATTCCCGCGAAGGCGGGAATCCAGAAAGTTAAATCGAAATCGGAGGATCTTTACTGGATTCCCGCCTTCGCAGGAATGACACTAAAAAGTTGAAACAACACTCAGGAATCATTCCTCATCTCCGCAAGCTCCAGCCAGCGCTCTTCCGCGGCATCGAGCTCTTTTTGGAACTTCGCAATTTCCATCGAAATTTGCGCAAGGTTGGCGGAGTTTCGATCTTCGGTTTCACTGAGCTCTTCACTTAATTCGCGAATTTTTATTTCAAGTTTTTCAATTTTCGCTGGGAGTTTTTCGAGCTCGTGTTTGTGTTTGTAGGAAAATTTTTTGATCTCGACCTCGCTGCGAGACTCGGTGCGAGACGGGGTTTGTAACCCCGTCTCTATGTTCATTTCCAAAACTGTCCGGCGACTCGATTTGTAATTCAAATAATCTGAATAACCCCCAACGTGACCCGTAATTTCTGCATTCCCCTCGAAGGCAAGAATCGAAGTCGCGACATTGTCTAAAAAATCACGATCGTGCGAAACCACGAGCAGCGTGCCTTTATAAGCCACCAAATATTCTTGCAGCATGTCGAGTGAATCCATGTCGAGGTCATTTGTTGGCTCATCGAGGATCATAAAATTTCCCGGATTGGCTAAAGTTTTTGCGAGGAGCAAACGGTTTTGTTGTCCGCCAGACAAGGTTCCGGCGAGGGTTTGTGTATCTTTCGGATCGAACAAAAAATCCTTCAAATAGCCGGCAATATGTTTGGTTTTTCCATTGGCGAGTTTGACGTAATCTGAACCGGAATCGCAGAGAATTTCTTGAATTGTTGAAGTCGGCCTGATTTTGCTGCGACCTTGATCGAAGTAGGACAGACTTATGTCGCGAGCAGGTTTGACCGTGCCGGAATCGGGCTTAATTTCACCGAGCATCATTTTTAAAAGCGTCGATTTTCCGCTGCCGTTTTTTCCGATGATTCCAATTTTTTCACCGCGGAGGATTTTTAGGGAGAATTTTTCGATTAGTTTTTTTTCGTCGCCACCATCCGTCATCTCCTTGCGAGACTCGGTGCGAGACGGGGTTTGTAACCCCGTCTCTGTGTTCATGTCATTTGGAGCTGAACATGCGGACTGGGTTGCAAACCCAGTCCGGCTGCTAGTCCGGCAATCGGCAAAACTCTTACTCACATTATTCAAACTCAAAATCACCTGCGGCGCATCCTCTTCAATCTTCTGCGATTCAATTTTCATGTAGCTCTGATTTGCCTTCACCAACTTTTTTTGCGCTTCTAATTTTTGCCGCAGCTCGCCTAAATAATGCAGACGGCCAATATTTCTTTTTCTTCTGCCAGTTACTCCCGTCTGCAACCAACCACTCTCAAGCCCAACTTTTTTTTCTAAATTGGAAAGTTCGCGACGCTCGTGCTCGATGATTCCTCCTGCCCATTCGTCAAAATTTTCGTAGCCATTTTGATTAACTTTTATTTGCCCAGCGCGTAGCCAAAAAACTTTGTTGGAAATTTTTTCGAGAAATTTGCGATCGTGCGAGATCACAAGCAGCGCGCCTTTGAAGCTCTGCAAATAATTTTCGAGCCACTGAATAACTTCCAAATCGAGGTGATTCGTTGGCTCGTCGAGCAGCAAAATATCTGGCTCCAAAACCAGAGCTCGCGCCAAATTCACGCGGCGTTTTTGTCCGCCGGAAAGATTTTGTGTCAGAGAATTTTTGTCGATTTGTAGGTGATCACAGACGATGTCGATGACGTAAGATTTGTGTTCGTCGAGCTTTAATCCCGTCAAAATAAAATCGAAAACCGTGACGCCATCCGGCAATTTTTCGCTTTGAGTTAAATAGCCGACAGTGGCGTTGGGCATGATCCAGCGCTCACCGCAATCAAGATCAAAATCGCCGGCAATTGCGTTCATCAAACTAGTTTTGCCGACGCCGTTTTTTCCGATTAAGCAAATGCGATCACGTGGAAAAAGATTGAGATGGAGATTTTCGAAAAGTGTTTTTTTGGCGAAGGAAATTGTGGCTTCGCGAATTGACAATAGGGGTGGTGTGCGCATGCTAAAAATTGAATAAAACAGTGGACCCCGCAACAAGTGTGGGGTGACAAGTTAGAGAATTTACTTCCCAAGTTTGTCACCCCGCACTTGTTGTGGGGTCTATTAAAATTAATTTAACTTTCGAATCATACTCATGTCAAAACAACAAATCACAACCCTCCCAAATGGCCTGCGCGTTGCTACCGACGAAATGAAAGACGTCGAAACCGTTTCGGTTGGCGTCTTCGTCAACACTGGTTCGCGCAACGAAATTCCGGCGATTAACGGCATTTCACATTTCTTGGAGCACATGGCTTTCAAGGGCACCAAGACTCGTTCGGCGAAACAAATTGCTGAAGAATTTGAGGGAATTGGCGGACGAATCAACGCTTACACTTCGAAAGAAAAAACGGTTTATTACGCCAAGGTTTTGAAAAAACATGCCGAGTTCGCCGTCGAATTTCTTGCTGACATTTTGCAAAATTCGACCTTCGACAAAGTTGAATTAGAAAAAGAACGCGGCGTGATTTTGCAGGAAATCGCGATGACCAACGACACTCCTGACGACATTATTTTCGATTATTTTCAGGAAACAGCCTACCCTGATCAACCGCTTGGGCGTTCGATTCTCGGACCGGTAAAAAATATTAAAAAATTTTCGCGCGAACATTTTTCCGATTACATCGGCAAGCAATACAACTACAAAAACATGGCGGTGGTTGCGGCGGGAAATATTAAAGAAAAAGATTTGGTGAAATGGGTGAAGAAATATTTTACCT
>CAIYMZ010000075.1 GCA_903927415.1 uncultured Alphaproteobacteria bacterium | reverse complement strand
CGGACTTGGATGCACACAAATATGTCGACATACTTTACCTCGCCAAAAAAATAAAATTTTTAGGTGATTTTATGAAGGCGCGGGAAAATAAAAAAATCATCGAGCTCTATAAAAGGTCAGCGAATATTTTGACGATTGAAGAAAAAAAAGACGGAGAAAAATTCAATGGCAAGCCTTCATTATTGAGCTTCAAAACAAAATATGAACTCGTGCTTCATCGCCGCATCAAACAAATTTCTCGCGATTTTAAAAAATTTGTAATCAAGGGCGAATTTGAAATGGCCTTCAAATTGTTGCATGTCTTGGAAGCGCCTCTGGCGCATTTCTTCGACCATGTTGTGGTGAATGACAAAGACAAAAAACTGCGTGAGAATCGGCTACTTTTACTTTCTAAAATCCGCGCTCTGTTCAATCGGGTGGCGGATTTGACGAAGGTGGAAATTTCTTAAGTAAAAAACCTCCAATGAGCAGGTTGTCATGCCGGACTTAGATTTTCTTGGTCGCTTTAGCGTCCTAGAAAATCTTGATCCGGTATCCAGTTCGACTCCAACAATGGATTGTGGATGAAGAATTTGTAAGTCGCTACGCTCCTACAAATTCTAGCTCCGCAATGACGGAGAGAAAACATTCGTTAACTAAAAATTTCTAAAAAAATGACTCCCCAAAAATTCGTTTATTCCTTCGGCGATGGCAAATCCGAAGGCGATGCTTTAATGAAAAACTTGCTCGGAGGCAAGGGCGCCAACCTTGCGGAGATGTCGAAGATGGGCTTGCCTGTTCCTCCCGGATTCACAATCACAACTGAATTCTGCGATTTTTATTACAAAAACGGCAAAAAATTTCCGGCGGAATTGCGCGCAGAAGTTATGCTCGCACTCGCTGAAATCGAAAAAAAAATCGGGAAAAAATTTGGCGACGAAAAAAATCCACTCCTCTTCTCTGTTCGCTCCGGCGCTAGAGCTTCAATGCCCGGCATGATGGACACTGTTCTTAATCTCGGCCTCAATGACAAAACAGTTCAAGGTCTCGCAACAAATTCCGGCAATAAACGCTTCGCCTTCGACTCCTACCGCCGCTTCATCCAAATGTATTCCAACGTTGTGCTCGGTTTCGATCACCATAATTTCGAAGTGATCCTCGATGAAAAAAAACATGAGTTCGGAGCCAGCGCCGACACTGATCTCACCGCTGAAAATCTCGAAGAAATTGTCGCGCTTTTCAAAGCCGAAGTGAAGAAAGAACTTGGTCGCGAATTCCCACAAGATGTCAACGAACAGCTCTGGGGCGCGGTTGAAGCGGTCTTCGCTTCTTGGATGAATGCGCGCGCCATCACTTACCGTGAGCTCAATAACATCCCTGCGGCGTGGGGAACGGCGGTGAATGTGCAATCGATGGTCTTCGGCAACATGGGCGATGATTCCGCTACTGGCGTGGCTTTCACGCGCAATCCATCGACGGGCGCAAAGGAACTTTACGGTGAATATTTGATCAATGCGCAGGGCGAAGATGTCGTCGCCGGCATTCGCACGCCTCAGTCAATCACGATCTCGGGCAAAGAACAACTCGGCTCAAAACTACCATCGATGGAAGAAACCATGCCCGAAGTTTTTGGCGAATTGGTGAAGATTTACAAAAAGCTCGAACTGCATTATCGCGACATGCAAGACATCGAATTCACCGTCCAAAATAAAAAACTCTGGATGCTACAAACCCGCAATGGCAAACGCACGGCGCATGCTGCGGTGAAAATTGCCGTCGACATGGTGGGCGAAAATTTGATCACAAAAAAAGAAGCTTTGCTGCGGATTGATCCCGCAAGTCTCGATCAACTTTTGCATCCAACTCTCGATCCAAAAGCAAAAGTGCAAGTGATTGCAAAAGGTCTTCCAGCCTCTCCCGGTGCGGCTTGCGGAATAGTCGTATTTTCTTCCGCTGAAGCAGAAAAAAAATCTGAGAATGGCGAAAAAGTAATTTTGGTTCGCGTCGAAACCAGCCCCGAAGACATCAAAGGCATGCATGTTTCGCAGGGAATTTTGACCGCGCGCGGCGGCATGACATCGCACGCAGCCGTTGTGGCGCGTGGCATGGGAACGCCTTGCGTTTCGGGCGCGTCAGGACTTCACGTTGATCATTCCGGCCAATTTTTTACTGCCGGTGGAGTGAAAGTAAAAGAGGGCGAAGTCATCACCATCAACGGTTCAACCGGTGACGTAATCCTCGGATCAGTGCCAACTTTAAAGCCAAATTTGTCGGGCGATTTCGAAAAAATTATGGAATGGGCGGATGAGTTCCGCGTGCTAAAAGTTCGTACCAATGCCGAAACACCACTTGATTGCCAAGTGGCGCGAGACTTTGGCGCTGAAGGCATCGGCCTATGTCGAACTGAGCACATGTTTTTCAGCGAGGATCGAATTATTTCCGTCCGCGAAATGATTTTGGCTGAAGAAATCAACGGCCGCAAAAAAGCGCTGGCCAAACTTTTGCCGATGCAACGCCAAGATTTTGTCGAGATTTTTAAAATTATGGCCGGCCTTCCCGTCACGATCCGCCTGCTCGATCCGCCTCTCCACGAATTTTTGCCCCACAAGGACAGCGAGATCGCCGAGGTGGCGAAGGCCGTCGGCCTTGACGTCTCTTACGTCAAACATCGCACGCATCAACTGCAAGAACAAAACCCAATGCTTGGCCATCGCGGCTGCCGCTTAGGAATTTCTTATCCCGAAATCTACGAAATGCAGGCAAGAGCGATTTTCGAAGCGGCGTCGATCGTCAAAAAAGAAAGCGGAAAAAATGTGCTTTTGGAAATCATGGTGCCGCTAGTCGCGACCAAAAAAGAGCTGCAAATTTTGAAGGAGCTGATCGTCGCAACCGAAAAATCCGTCGAAAAAGAGCAGGGCGTGAAGCTGGAATATTTGGTCGGCACGATGATTGAACTCCCTAGAGCTGCCTTGGTTGCCGACAAAATCGCCGAAGAAGCAGAATTCTTCAGCTTCGGAACTAATGACCTAACTCAAACAACTTTCGGATTAAGCCGCGACGACTCCGCCAACTTCCTAGGCCACTACCAAAAAGCCGGAATCTTGGAGAAGGATCCCTTCGCCGAACTAGACCAAGAAGGCGTCGGCGAACTAATCAAAATCGCCGCCGCAAAAGGAAAATCGGTGCGGAAAAACATCAAGTTGGGAATCTGCGGCGAACATGGCGGCAATCCAGCATCGATCGAATTCTGCCATCGGGTGGGGTTGGATTACGTTTCTTGTAGTCCGTATCGGGTGCCGATTGCGAGGCTGGCGGCTGCGCGGGCGGGGCTATGAAATACAGAGTAACAAGCTTTAGCGTTTATAGCAATCCTGACAATCACCATAATCACAATATGGTGTCTGGAATTTGTTCGTTCTGTAATCAATCGAGTGGCTTTAAAACCAATGGTTGCAGAAGCGAGGATACGGTGCCGTTAAAATGCGATAATTGTGGTAAGAATGTTGTTTGGGATTACTCGCGTAGCACCATCCTGCCAGTTGCTAGGATGGATTCTTTAAGAGAGCTACCCGAAAGCATAGATCACTATTATCAGGAAGCCTTGAGCTGTATTGCGGCACTTGCTCCAAATGGAGCAGCAACGCTATTCAGAAAGTTAATTCACCAAGTTGGAATTCATTACAATGTTGCCACAATTAATGACGGAAAACCTTTAATGGGTGTGGTGGGGGAATTGGAAAAAGGTGGCCATATAAATACAAAATTAGTCGAGTCTCTGAGGCGAGTTAAAGATTTAGGAAATGATGGTGCTCATGTTAATGAAAATGAGCCAGATATGGAGCAAATTCAGATAGTAAAAACCTTGGTCGATAGCTTTTTACAAGCGACAGTTTTGCAAGACGCAAATATAAAAAATTATGACCAATCCAAAAATAAGTAACTTAGCGCAAGACCTAGCGCAGGACGGGGTTTGTAACCCCGTCCTCACGTTCAGTTCAAAATTTAATCAGAGTTCAAACTAAAAAATTTACATGAACATTGGGACGGGATTGCAAACCCAGTCTCGTATCTCAGGTGTTTGTAATGCTGATTCTCTCCGCTTGTCACCCCGTCGAATGACGGGGTCCACCTCGTCAAAAACTCGGAATAAAAATTAAACTAACCACTCGCGACAAAATGGACCCCGTCATTCGACGGGGTGACAATGAGCAATAAATCCCACTTGTATAACTCAAAAAAGTCTGAATTGTGAGTTAAAGAAATTTTCTCTTTAACTCATTTTACAAAACTTTTTTATGCAAAATTGGAATTGGCAGCAGAAGGATTGGCCGAAATTTACGTTTGATGAGAATGCTCTAAAGCCGCTTGAGCACAGCTTTCTTACTCATTCTGGTTCTTTTCTCGGAATCCTCAAACACACTTCGCAGGCAGATCAAAATTTATTAAAAATCGGATTTATTGGCAGTGAGGCTTACAAGACCTCAGAAATCGAAGGCGAAATTCTTGATCGTGAATCACTGCAATCTTCGATTCGTCGCAACTTCGGACTCGCTACTGACACAAAGAAACTCAGCAAAAAAAATTCCAAACTAGCCGAAGAGGGAATCGCGCAAATGATGTACGACCTCTACCAAAATTTCGCCAAACCGCTCACCCACAAACAGCTTTTTTCTTGGCACACAATGTTGATGCAAGGTCAGAAAAATTTGAAAATTGGTGCTTACCGAACTCACACTGAAGCCATGCAGGTTGTGTCTGGAAGCCTTCACAATCCAAAAATCCATTTCGAAGCGCCACCATCAAAACGGATGAAAAAGGAAATGGATCGCTTCATAAAATGGTTCAATCAAAGCAAAAATTTATCAGCCTTAACCCGCGCTGCTCTAGCACATTTTCACTTCATTACCATTCACCCTTTTGAAGACAGCAATGGTCGCATCGCCCGCGCACTCACGATTAAAGCCATCTCGCAGGTTTTGACACAGCCGAGTTTAATCTCTCTTTCTCACGTTATTCAGGACAAAAAAAAGTCTTACTACTCAGCATTGGAGCGTGGAAATAAAACTCTGAAAATCGACGATTGGATGAATTATTTTTCGCAAACAATTTTGGCGGCGCAAAAATATTCGCAAAATTGCGTCGAGTTTTTAATCGAAAAAACAAAGTTTTTTGACAGGATGCGTGACCAGCTAAATCAAAGGCAGGAGAAGGTTTTGAATCGAATTTTTTCCGAAGGTTTGGAAGGATTTAAAGGCGGGCTCAGCGCTGAAAATTACATCTCAATTTCCAAAACTTCGCGGGCAACAGCGACTCGTGATTTACAAGATTTAGTCGAGAAAAAAGCTCTAACAAAAACCGGCACGCTCAAAAAAACGCGATATTTTTTAAATCTAAAAACAAGCGCCTGTACCCATTCAGAGTTAGACAAATAATCTGACCACTATTTCCCCGCCATCTTATCCACCACATTAATCGGCAACAGGATGTAATACTGTCCTTGTGAAGCCATATAGTAAGCCTTCTCTTCCGCCTCCGCACCATGTCCAAAAAATACGTCGCCACGAATAATTCCTTTGATTGCAGAGCCGGTATCTTGTGCGACAAAAAGGTGAGAATATTTTTCTTTGCTACCATCTTTTTTCTTCAAATTTGTATCGACCCAAAGTGGAAATCCATAGGGGATGATTTCGCTATCAACAGCAAGAGAGCGCTCAGCGGTTAGTGGAACGCCTTGCCCGCCAACAACATACTCACCATCAGAAATTTTAAAAAAAACGTAAGCAGCGTTAACATTCATAACTTCGTCAGCTTTTTCCGGATTATTTTTTAACCATTCTTTGACAGTTGCAGCGTTAAGATTGTCTCGCTCAAGATAGCCCTGATCCGCCATATAGTTACTCACAGAGGTGTATGGCTGATTATTTCTAGCAGCATATGCGACTCTGATTTCATTACCGTTTGGCAATGTTATGCGTCCGGATCCTTGAATATGCATAAAAAAAAGTTCGGTTTTATCGTCAACATAAAGCAGCTCCAAACCTTTATTCTTTAGCCCACCATCTTCGATTTCTTTTCGACTCAAATATGGGTCAGCCGACAAATCTTTTGGCTTTGTGTAAAGTGGATATTTAAATTTTTCAGTTTTGATTTTGCTGCCATTCAGTGATGCCTCATAATATCCGGTAAACACACCATTACTGCTGCCAAAGCGCGTTTTAACCAAAAAAGGTTTGAACCAATTCTCAAAAAAATTCTGCGTTTGCTTAGCACTCATTGTTTTCACAATTTGTGCGATATCACAAACATCACGAAAATCTCCAACCGTAATATCACCGATTTGCCCACCAATCGCGCGGTTTTGCGCCATTTTCGAAAATTTATTACAAGACTGAATAAATGCCTGCAGTGCTTTTCTGTGATCATCATTTTGCCAATTTTCTAACCCTGTAAATTCCACCTGTTCCAATTTTAAATTTCCTTTTCCTTTGATGATAATTTTTTGAGAGAAGAGACAAGCAGAGAGGAGTAGCGTGCAGAGTAAAACAAAAATTCTGAGCATAAAAAATTTTAGATTTAGGATTTAGGATTTAGGATTTATGCGCACTTCCTAAACTTTAAATCCTAAATCTAAAATTAAATTTATGTCTCTCCAATGTGGAATCGTCGGCCTACCAAATGTTGGCAAATCTACCCTCTTCAACGCATTAACTCAGACCGCGTCAGCACAAGCTGCAAACTATCCTTTTTGTACAATCGAACCAAATCTTGGACGTGTTGATGTGCCTGATGAACGCTGCGAAAAACTTTCCAAAATTGCTGGCTCACAAAAAATAATCCACGCACAAATCGAATTTGTTGACATTGCGGGACTCGTACGCGGAGCCAGCAAGGGCGAGGGTTTGGGCAATCAATTTCTTTCACACATTCGCGAAGTTGATGCCATCATCAATGTTGTTCGTTGCTTTGAAGATGAAAATATTACTCACGTTGAAGGTGTTGTCGATCCACTGCGCGATATTGAATTGATTCAGCTCGAGCTTATCATTGCAGACATGGAAAGCTTAGAAAAAAGAATTCCGGCAATGGAAAAAAAACTGAAAACTGAAAAAGAAATCGCGGCACAAATTGAAATCGCAAAAAAAGTTTTGGCAATTTTGAAGGAAGGAAAAGCGGCGCGATTAACTCCGATAAAATCTGCCGAAGAGGAAAAAATTTTTAATGGTCTACAGCTAATCACGTCTAAGCCACAACTTTTTGTCTGCAATTTAAAAGAGCATGAACTTGCTGGAAATAAATATTCAGAATTAGTCGAAACATTTGGCCAAGAAAATAACTACAAAGTTCTAAAAATTTGTGCGCAGATCGAAGCAGAAGTTGCAGGATTTGAAACTGAAGCTGAAAAAAAAGAATTCTTAGAATCGGTTGGACTTAGTGAAACTGGCCTTTCGCAAATCATCCGAAATTCTTATGAGCTGTTGAATCTTATTACTTTTTTTACCGTTGGTCCAAAAGAATGTCATGCTTGGATGTTAAAAAAAGGTAGCGCCGCACCAAAATCTGCAGGCGTAATTCACACTGATTTTGAAAAAGGTTTTATTCGCGCCGAAACAATTTCTTACACTGATTACATCGAATTAAATGGCGAAGAAGGCGCAAAGAACGCAGGCAAACTGCGACTCGAAGGTAAAGATTATATCACGCAGGATGGCGATGTTTTTCATTTCAGATTCAATGTATGAGTAACGATTTCCAAAAAAAACTTCACGAAATAATCCGCGTTGATCATGCTGGAGAAATGGGTGCAAAAGTAATTTATGACGGCCAAATTGCAGCGCTAAAATTGAAGGGAGAGTTTGAAACCGCTGAGCTTGTTGCTCACATGAAAAAGCAGGAAGACGTGCATTTCGATTACTTCGATGCCGAAATAAAGCGCCAAAAAATTCGTCCAACTTTAATGCAGCCAGTTTGGAAAATTGGTGGATTCGCGCTCGGATTTCTTACCGCTCTCGCCGATAAAAAAGCAGCTATGACTTGCACCACAGCAGTCGAAGAAACAATCGACGAACACTATCAATCACAACTCGCAACTCTCGCAAAAGAAGAAAATTTGTTGGATGAAAATCAAAAAAAAGAGGTGAGGGCGCTGAAAGAAAAAATTCAAAAATTTCGCGCGGAAGAATTGGAGCATCGTGACATCGGCTATGAACATAAAGCCTCTGAGCTCAGATATTTCAAGCCCTTGTCTTCTTTCGTCAAAGCAACAACAAAATTCGCAATCGCGATTTCAAAAAAAATTTAGCAAAGAACAAAATTGATTTGTAATTTAACGATCATTCGCAGCCAAACTTCTCTCTCAACTTCATCATTTCCAAACAAGCATTCGCCGCAAAACCACCTTTGTCTTTTTGTTTTGGATCGGCGCGGACAATGGCTTGAGCTTCATTTTCAACTGTCAAAATCCCATTCCCAACGGCAATTTTTTTCTTCATTGCCATCTTGTTTAAACCGCGCGCGCTTTCATTTGCAACAATGTCGTAATGCGAAGTTTCGCAGCGGATCACGCAGCCAAGAGCAACGTAGCCAGCATATTTTTTTTCCTCTTCAGCAAAGGCAATGACAGTAGGAATTTCTAACGCTCCCGGCACTGTCACGATTTCATATTCACGCCCAGCTTCCTCGATTTTTTTCACCGCACCTTCGAGTAAAAGTTTAGAAATTTTCGCGTAAAAAGTGGCTTGGATGATTAAAATTTTTTTCATTGTTTTTGAGTAATTTTTTTAAAGAGTTTGTTTACTGTTAATTGCTAATTTCTAATTGCCAACATGCTCAACATTTTCAATTTATTTTTGTTTCTCTTCGTCCTCTGGAGTCTGTTCATGATTACTGCAGGAAATATTTCTTGGCTCTATATTTTTTTTGGCATATTGGCTTCAGCCCTTGTCAGCATTGCTTCTTTCCGCCTCAAATTAATCGAAGAAAAAAGTGAATTGCTGCATCTAAGTTTTGGTTTTTATCGCCATTTCTCAAAAATTTTTATGACGAATTTTTTTAGCGCTATAAAGCTCGTCGCTACTCTTGGCCTTACAAACAAAGCTCTTCATCCCCTAATCTTCACCGTAAAAATCAATTCAAAAAACACATTTAATCCCGCTCTTTTAATGGTAACTTTTAACATGAGCACCGGCCTTTTCTGTATTGGGGCCAAGGATGATGAGATGTTTATCTACGCGATTAACGAAGATTTTTTTAAAAAAATTGATCTATTAAAAATCTGCGCTGCACTGAACAACATGAATGACGACAATTTAGTTTAGAAATGCAAAACATCGAGCAAGAAATAAAAAACTTAGAAGCCGAAATCACCAAGCATGACGAGGCTTACCACAGTTTAGATGCGCCACTAATTTCTGATTTTGCTTATGATAATTTGCGCAAAAAACTCGAAAAATATCGCCAGAGTTTTCCGCAATTTTTTGACGAAAAAAATGAAAAAGTTGGTGGCAAAACTTTGGAAATTTTTTCAAAAATAAAGCACAGCAAGCCGATGCTGTCGCTGGCGAATGGCTTTTCGCGTGACGACATTCAAGATTTTTTTGACCGCGTAAATCGCTTTTTGGGTTTGGATAAAAAAGAAGCAGCACTCGATTTATTTAACTTTTCGGCGTCACCAAAAATTGAATTTTTTTGCGAAACAAAAATCGACGGATTGTCTTTTTCAGCGCGCTACGAAAATGGAAAATTACTCTGCGTATCCACGCGGGGCGATGGTTTGGAAGGTGAGGATGTCACTGCTAATGCCAGAACAATTCACAATTTTCCACAGCAACTTCGTGGCGAAAATCTTCCAAAAATTTTCGAAATCCGCGGCGAAATTTACATGAGTAAAAAAGATTTTGAGGAGCTCAATTTGCGGCAAGAAGAGCAGGGCGGAAAATTTTTTGCCAACCCGCGCAACGCAGCTGCCGGCTCGCTTCGTCAACTTGATTCTGCAATCACTGCGTCACGAAAATTAAGTTATTTTGCTTACTCTCTTGGCGAAATTTCTGACGATTTTTCTTGTGCTTCGCAAGCCGAACTTCACCAAAAATTACGCCAATTTGGATTCGTCACTGAGCCACATTCCAAGCTGTGTCGCAGCCTTGACGAAGTGCTCGAACTTTACCAAAAAATTAACGACCAACGCTACCAACTTGACTACGACATTGACGGCTTGGTCTACAAAGTGAATGACTTGGTGCTGCAAGAGCGGCTTGGCTTCGTCGCTCGTTCACCACGCTTCGCAATCGCTCACAAATTCCCCGCTGAGAAAGCAAAAACTCAAATCGAAAATATTTTAATTCAAATCGGCAGAACCGGCGCGCTCACACCAGTCGCGGTTTTGAAGCCTGTTAACATTGGCGGCGTTGTCGTCTCGCGCGCCACTTTGCACAATCAAGACGAGATCGCGCGCAAGGATGTTCGCGCTGGTGACGTCGTGCTGATTCAACGCGCTGGAGACGTGATTCCGCAAGTGCTCGAGGTTGATTTGTCGCAGCGAAAAGAGGACTCAGAAAAATTTTCTTTTCCAAAAAATTGTCCAGTTTGCGGCAGTGAAATTGTGAAGACGGAAGAAGATGTTGTTCTGCGCTGCAGCGGTGGATTGTCTTGTGAATCGCAACTCAAAGAAACGCTCAAACATTTCGTTTCCAAAGATGCTTTTGACATTACCGGACTTGGCAAAAAGCAGATCGAAAATTTTTTTGCTGAAGGAAGAATTAGAAATTTTGCCGATATTTTTAAGTTGGAAGAGTGCGAGAAAAATGTCGGAATACCTCAAGAGGAAAAATTGCAAAAAAAACTCGGCTGGGGCGAAAAATCCGTCGAAAATTTATTCCTCGCAATCAACCAAAAACGAAAAATTCCGCTAGAGAAATTCATTTACGCCATCGGCATCCGCCACATCGGCGAAACCACAGCCAAGCTGCTCGCACAGCATTTTGTTTCTTACGAAAGTTTCAAACGCCTAATGCCTCCCGCCTCCCGCCTAACGCCTAATGAAATCGAAGATTTCCTCTCCCTCGACGGAATCGGCGAAAAAACCGCCCAAGCTGTGCTCGATTTTTTCCGCGACGAACGAAATTTAAAAATGGTTTTGGATCTCGAAAAAGAGCTGCAAGTCCAAGACGCAATTCAAAAAAATTCCGACTCAAAATTTGCCGGCAAATCAATAATTTTTACCGGCAGTTTAGAAAAAATGAGTCGCGCTGAAGCCAAAAAAAGAGCAGAAGATTTGGGAATGAAAGTCGTTGGATCGGTCTCGAGTAAAACTGATTTTGTTGTTGCTGGCAGCGAAGCTGGATCAAAATTAAAAAAAGCGCAGGAGTTGGGATTAAAAATTTTGAACGAGAAAGAATGGCTGGAAATTGAGTTCGGAGACAAGATTTAATTTATGAAAAATTTTTTTATTTTCCTTATCCGCCTCTACCAACTTTTTCTCTCGCCATTTCTTGGAAATTACAAATGTCGTTTCACTCCAACTTGCTCCAATTATATGCTTCAAGCGATGAAGAAAAAAGGTTTGATAAAAGGTTTTTTTCTTGGAGTGTCTCGCCTTTCAAAATGTCATCCATTTTCAAAAAAAACTGGATTT
>CAIYMZ010000074.1 GCA_903927415.1 uncultured Alphaproteobacteria bacterium | reverse complement strand
GTCCATTTAGTGAACGTGTGGACGGGGTTACAAACCCCGTCCAGCTTTCAGGTGCGCCCGCATTAATATCAAAAATTTCTGCGGTAAATTTTCCGCCTTCATCGACAGGACAAAGTGTCGGAATTCCATTCGCCTTGCAGAGCAATTGGTCGTCTTCACCAAATCCAGGAGCCATGTGAACTATGCCCGTCCCTTCCTCGGTCGTTACAAAATCGCCATGAAGAATTGAAAAAACTTTTGGATTATTTTTGGTTTTTTCGTGATCAGAAAAATAAGGAAAAAGTGGTTTATAGTTGAGGCCGATGAGCTCAGAGCCCTTCAGCGTTCCAACCAGTTCAAACTCACCAAAATCTTTGGCAAATTTTTCGACCAAATTTTTAGCCAGAATTAAAATTTCTTCACCAACTTTAAGCGCCGCGTAATCAATATTTTTCCCAACCGCCAAGCCAAGATTCGACGGCAATGTCCAAGGCGTTGTAGTCCAAGCGACTAACGCCTGACGCCTATCGCCTAACGCCTTTAAATTTGAACAAAGTTCGAATTTAACCGTCACCGCCTTACTCGCCTTCTGCCGGTAAGAATTATCCATCCTCGTTTCAAAATTCGACAAAGGCGTTTGGCAAGCCCAAGAGTAAGGCACGACGCGAAAATCTTCGTAGAGCAAACCTTTTTCGTGCAGCTGTTTAAACGCCCACAAAACTGATTCCATGTAGCTCAAATCCATCGTTTTGTAGCTGTTTTTGAAATCGACAAAACGACCTTGGCGCGTCACATAATTTTCCCAATCTCCCGCATATTTCATCACCGATTTTTCACAGGCGGCGTTAAATTTTTCGATGCCGAAGGCTTGAATGGCAAGTTGTCCCGAGACTCCGAGCTCTTTTTCATTTTCCATTTCAACCGGAAGTCCATGCGTGTCCCAACCAAATTTGCGCTCAACTTTTTTGCCTTTCATGGTTTGGTAGCGGGCGACTAAATCTTTGATAAAGCCAGTCAGTAAGTGGCCGTAATGTGGCAACCCATTTGCAAAAGGAGGACCGTCGTAGAAAACGAATTCGGATTTTAGGCGATAGGCGGTAGGCGATAGGGGATAGTCGTGGGTGCAGTTGGTGTGGGAGCAGGGGGATTCGATGGGGGAGACATTGTCTTCGTCGAGCTCTTCGAGTTCTTCGCTGAAATTTCTGATCTCAACCGACTTTTCAAAAATTTTTTCTTGCTGCCAAAAGCGCAGAATCTCTTCCTCCATTTTAGCGAAATCTAAATTTTGATTCGCCTCAGGATAATTTTTTTTTGTCATTTTTTTTGAAATTTTTTTTGTGAAGAGCGGCGCGGCAACATAACAAACCGCTTGAATTTAGGTCAATTGAAAATTAAAAAACGCGCCCATTCATCTGCTAAAATCCCCTCAAAATTTTCATGAAAAAAATAAGAATCGGCCTTGCTGGACTTGGAGTCGTTGGCAAGGGCGTTTACGACATTTTAAAAAAAGATGCAAAAATTCTATCGCTCAAAAGCCAAGTTGAGCTTGAGATCGTAGCAACTTCTGCGCGCAGTAAAAAAGATTTTCTTGATCCAAAAATTAAATTTTATTCCAACGCAATTGATCTTGCCAATGACCACGAAATCGATGTGATTGTTGAAGTCATTGGTGGCACATCGCTCGCAAAAGACTTGCTTGAAAGCTCAATAAAAAACGGAAAAAAATTCGTCACCGCAAACAAAGCACTCCTCGCGGAACATGGCGCAGAAATTGCAAAACTCGTTGAAAAATATGACGGACATATTGGTTTCGAGGCATCAACTGCTGGCGCCAATCCAATCATCAAAGCCTTCAAAGAAAGTTTTACTTCAGGCGAAATCACCGAATTTTACGCCATCCTCAACGGCACCTGTAATTTTATTTTGACCAAAATGAGCGAAGAAAATTCTGACTTCGCTGCCACGCTGAAAGAGGCGCAAAAGCTTGGCTACGCTGAATCCGATCCAACTTTAGACATTAAGGGAATTGACGCTGCGCACAAATTAACAATTCTCGCTGCCATTGCCGGCGCTACAAAACCAGCCTTCCAACAACTTCACATTGAAGGCGTCGACGAAATTTCGATCGAAGATATTTCGTTAGCGGACGAGCTTGGCTACAAAATAAAACTTTTGGCGATTTACAAAAAACTCGGCGATGCAGTGCAGCAAACGCTTTATCCGGCCTTGGTAAAAAAATCAGAAAAAATCGCCCAAGTTGACGGTCCCTTCAATGCGATTTTAAGCAACACGAGCAATGCTAGCTGGAACATGATGATCGGCCGCGGCGCCGGTGGATTAACGACGGGATCGGCCATAGTTGCTGATTTAATCGACATTGCTTGCGAAAGAAAATCGCCGCTCTTCGGCGTAAAATTTGAGCAATTACGCGAGGCAAAAATCGCCCCGATTTCGGCAAGAGTCGGTCGCTATTTTTTGAAGTTGGTGATCGATAAAAACTTGGCACAAAAATCCAATTTAGCGGAAAAAATTTTCGGCGGAAAAATTCAAGTCGAGCAAGCAATTTTCAAAGATCGCGGCGAAGAAATTTTAGGTGGTTTTTTGACTGATGTGCAAAAAGAATCTGATCTACTTGAAACCTTAAAACATCTTGATCCAAACTTGGTTAAATCTGCAAAATTTTTGCGGGTTGAGGCGACGGGGTTTTAATTTGTTATCCACGCTTTCCACTGTCATCCCCGCGCTTTCCACTGTCATCCCCGCGAAGGCGGGGATCCAGAATGTACTTGCGATACTGGATTCCCGCCTTCGCGGGGATGACAACTGATAGCTCTGCAATGACAGCAAGAATGAATTCAATAATTTTATGACCGACTTTTTACTAGAAATCTTCAGCGAAGAAATCCCAGCCGGAATGCAAAAGCTAGCAGCGGAAAATTTTTTGAAAATCGCAGCAGAAATTCTTACAAAAAATAATCTCACTTTCGACAATTCGCAGATCAAAACTTTCATCACTCCGAGGCGCCTAATCCTTCAGATTCAACGCCTCGATGCAGCTCAAAAAATTTCAACAATCAGAAGAATTGGGCCAAAAATTTCCGCTGACAAAAAGGCAATTGAGGGCTTTTTAAAATCTGTCGGCCTTAGCAGCGAAGCAGAATTGGAAAAAATGGAGAATTCTGGCCAACCTTGCTACGTCTACGTCAAACCTGCTTTCGAAATTCAAACTGCTGAAATAATCAAAAATTCTTTGCCACAAATTTTGCAAAAAATGACGGCAGCTTGGCCAAAATTAATGAGGTGGAATGCTGAAAATGGCCAACAGCCACGCTGGATCAGACCGATTCGAAATATTGCCTGCATCTTCGGCGACGAAATTATTCCTCTCGAATTTGCCGGATTAGAATCGAACAACTTAACTTTCGGCAAAGGCGCTGAAGCCTTACCAATCACCAATGCAATGCATTACCAAGAAATTCTTGAAGATGCTTTTGTGATGATTGATGCCGAGCAAAGAAAGCAAAAAATTATCGCACAAATCCGTAAAATAAAATTTGATCTTTATTCGGAATTGGTCGATGACGAAGAAAAATCTCCGCTTTTTGACGAGGTGACTGGACTCTGTGAATGGCCGACAGCATTGCTCGCATCGATCGACAAAAAATTCCTCGAACTGCCAGACGAAATTTTGGTTCTAACCCTAAAACTAAATCAAAAATATTTTTGCTTAAAAACCCACGAAGGAAATTTGGCACCGGAATTTATTTTTATTTCCAATGCCGTAATCACCGAAAAAAATCGTAAAAAAATTATTCAGGATAACGAAAAATTAGTGCGTGCTCGTCTTGCTGATGCTGAATTTTTTATTCACGAAGATCTGAAAAAACCTTTAATTTCAAGGCTTGATGAGCTGAAGAAAATTGTCTTCCACCAAAAACTTGGATCAGTTTACGACAAAACAAAACGTCTGAACAGCCTGTCAAAATTCCTCTCAATTTTTGTGCCTCATTGCAATTTATCCTTGGTCGAAAAAGCGGCGGATTTGTGCAAAATTGATTTGGTTACCAAAGCAGTAGCGGAGCTGCCAGAGATGCAAGGTAAGATCGGTAGTTTTTACGCCAGCACACAAGGTGAAAATAACAAAATTGCTGCGGCGATTTACGAACATTATTTGCCGCTCGGCCCTAATTCCGAATTGCCAAAAACTGCGCTCGGAATCATGCTGTCAATCGCCGATAAAATGGACTCGATCGTTGGGTTTTTTCTTGCCGATGAAAGACCAACGAGCTCGAAAGATCCATACGCTTTACGTCGCGCAGCTTTAGGCATCATCCGCATTAGCTTTCAGCATAAAATTGCTTTTCCGATCAGAATTTTAATCGAGAAGTCGCTCAATGCTTACCCGACAAAATTGCTAAAAAATTTGCTCGGCGAACAGCATGAAAAGAAACAAATTTTGATCGAAGAAATTATTAAATTTTTCGTCGAAAGATTAAAAATTTATCTCAAAGAAAATGAGATGGTGAAGGCGGATATTGTGAATGCTGTTATCGATGAATACTTGTCGGACTTGGATG
>CAIYMZ010000073.1 GCA_903927415.1 uncultured Alphaproteobacteria bacterium | reverse complement strand
CCGAACTCATTTTTTAGTTCGTCATTGCGAGCGAAGCGAAGCAATCCAGATACTTGAAACACATGGATTGCTTCGCTAACGCTCGCAATGACGTAACTCAAGATCGGTATCTTCAACTTGAATCGGTCTAAACTAATACTTCGCATGATTCAAAAACCGATCTTTAAGTTCATCATTACACATTCTTATTAATTTTTTTAGGAGTTTTTATGTCTCGTGTAGATTGGAAAGAAATTTTTAACCCTTATTGCGATCTTGCCGCTCCAAGAGCAAGAATCGAAAAATTATGCGAAGAGCATCCGGCAATTGCGTCAGCCATCAACGAGTGGAGAAAAGAGAAAATGGAAGATCCAAAGCTTCTCGCCAAATATAGAAATCCAAAGGATTTTGTTGATTTCAACTTGTCACAATTTCTTCAACTTACGTCGGAATTTAGTGTTAGAGAAGCTGATGGGGCTGACAAAAAAATCTTTAGCAGAAATATTAATTTTGAATATTTTGAACATAAAGGAGAATGGCAAAATAGCTTTAGAGGGCTTATAGAAGCGATAGAAAAAGAAGCTGCAGAAGCGGTAAGAAGTCCTGAATTACAAATGGTAGTTGCGCGGTGTACTATCGGAACTTTCGATGATCAAAGGAAGGCAGGAAGACTTTACAAGTTAGCAGCAGATCAAGGATATGCCCCAGCTCAAGTCAATCTCGGTTTCTGTTTTCAAGAAGGAATAGGTGGTGAACCAAATAAAGTCGCAGCAAGAAGACTTTACAAGTTAGCGGCAGATCAAGGATATGCCCCAGCTCAATGCTCTCTCGGTTTCTGTTTTACACAAGGAATCGGTGGTGAAAAAAATGAAGTCGCAGCAAGAAGACTTTACCAATTAGCGGCAGATCAAGGATATGCTCCAGCTCAAGTCAATCTCGGTTTCTATTTTGAGCTAGGAATCGGTGGTGAAAAAGACAGCTCGCTCGCTCTTTTGTACTACTCTAGAGGGGCTGCACAAAAAAGCCCTTATGCAATCAATAGTCTGGAATTTCTAGGTAATCATTTCCAATTAAACGTCACTCCTCCTTTCAAATTAAACATCATTCCTCCGCACACCCCTCTAGTTAAAGACCAAATCATAGAAATAATAAACAACCTCGCTCCAGAAAAAGTCAGAATTTTCAACAAAGCCTCTCACATAATTGGAGATCTGGTCGAGGCTAGTAAAAGCAAGTTAGAAACAGCAGATTTATTTGAGATTCACGAATGTCTTTCCAGACATCTTACCACCTCTAAAGTGGATCCAATGGAATCAAAATCCTGCAAAAAAATTCTGGAATGCATCGCTGAAAGAATAAAATCTGAAATTGGTGTTGGGCTTGCTGGTGAAATAAGTTATTCAGGATCTGATGCAAAACTTGGGTATGTAGAAGTAATTAATCCTCTTCATGAAAGAGGCCTGAATTTTAGAATTGTATCAGAAGTGGAGGAAGGATTGGGAGGTGTAAAAATTGTCCACAACCCTTTATTTGGTGGTGCCGCTGCCGCTATTTGGACGTTGGATCAAAGATTGCAGGAAATGCAGAAGGCAGGAAAATTAACCTACGACTCAGAAAGCAAAACCATCACAGTAACAAAAGCTAATCTAGAAACTTTTTCCACAATGTCAGTTCCAGCAGCTGATGTTGCTGGTGCGGGAGCGGGCGCTGTTGTTGGAGGCGCTGCAGTTAGGCGTGAAGGTGGAGGAAGTGGCGGCGGCGGAGGCGGAAGAGGTTAAGCCCTAGAGCAGGACGTAAGTTTGTAACCCCGTCCGGCGCTGCTGCATCGGCGAAGCCAAAAAAACTCATCCCATCCCGCGGAAAATTATTTTCCTACCCAATTGCAACTCTTCCTGAGTCAAAATCTCTCTTCTTCGATTGCGGTTTTGAAATCTTCAAGGAAGTAGATCTGGCCTTGCCGCGCGAAGTAAAAAAAGAAAATGCAATTGTCGCGATTGAGAAAAAAAACCAAAAATATTCCGCCAAAAAATCCGCGATCCATCCCAAAAAACTTTACGCCTACAAAGCCAAATTAGACCGCGTCGTTGACGGCGACACCATTCGTGTCGTCCTTGATCTCGGCTTCAAAATTTTTCACAAAGAAATTTTAAGATTACGCGGAATTGACGCGGCGGAGATGAAATCGGACGTTGGCGCAAACAGTAAAAAAACTTTGGAAAAAATTCTGAAAGACGTCCCATTTTTAATCATAAAAACTACGCGGGTTGATATTTACGGACGTTACGTTGCGGATGTTTTTTTGGCGGGGGAAGGTGATTCCGATCTACAGAAAGTTGCCGACAGCGGGGTTTTTTTGAACCAACTCCTACTCGACAAAGGCTCGGCGGAGATTTGGAAATCGGTCTAAACCCATTCAAGCTGAAGAAGCCGAACTCATTTTTTAGTTCGTCATTGCGAGCGAAGCGAAGCAATCCAGATACTTGAAACACATGGATTGCTTCGCTAACGCTCGCAATGACGTAACTCAAGATCGGTATCTTCAACTTGAATCGGTCTAAACTAATACTT
>CAIYMZ010000072.1 GCA_903927415.1 uncultured Alphaproteobacteria bacterium | reverse complement strand
TCAAAACTAATCTGATTTTCTGACGAAATATTGAGAATATTATCTTTGGTCGTGGCGTGAATTTGCGATTTTTTTAGCAGAATTTCGGTGTTAAATTCTTGACCGCGAATCAAAAATTTTGCATTTTCAATTTCAAAATTTTCAATCGGATTATCTCCTTTGCGAATTGAGGATAGAAGCGCGATCATCACGGGTAAATCGCCCGTTTTTTCCGGCGAGTCTGCCTGCAATTTTTGCAGATCATCGATGACGATATTAGGATTAATTATTTTTATTTTTTTTGGCTGAAAGTGCAGAAGCAAGAAGTTAAACAACGAAAATTCCGCTTCTAATCTTGGAAGAATGAAAGCCTGTTTTTCTGAATTATCCGCAGCCTTGTAAAGAATTTTTAAACTGGTGACAGCGATTTTTAATGTTCCGTAGCGCGTAAAACTGAGATAGGTTTCTTCTAGCGCGACATTATTTTCTCCAAATTTTTCTTGTAAAACTTCTTCGATTTTTTGAGTAACAAAAGAGATCGATTTCGGCTTAGTTGAAACCAAAACTACAAAATAAAAAAGCGTGACGAAGGCAATGAGGAGAAGGGAGAAAGTGGCTTTGTAAAATAGGCTCAGCTTCTTTTTTTTAGGTTTTTTGTGATGTGGATGATCTGTGCGATGTGGGTGTTTTTTGTGCATGAGTTGATTGTTTGTGCGTATTTCAAGTTGGAGAAGTCGATCCTCATTGCTTTAGTTCGTCATTGCGAGCGAAGCGAAGCAATCCATAAAACTGTAAATTTGGATTGCTTCACTTCGCTCGCAATGACGAACTTTAAGTCCGGTTTCTTAAGTCGGGTTGGGTAGCATCAATCAAGCTCGTAAATTTTCTGCCAATCTTCCTTGTCAGAAAAATTTGCCTGCTCGTCTTTGTAAAGAATAAAATCTTCAATCGCCAAAACATCCATTTCGGTGCGCATAAAGCATTTGTAGGAATCTTCTGGACTACAAACAATCGGCTCACCGCGCACGTTGAAGGAGGTGTTAATGACAACAGCGCAGCCGGTTTTTTCTTCGAATTTTTTTACTAAATTGTAAAATTTTGGATTGGTTTTTTGGTGAATGGTTTGGATGCGCGCCGAATAATCGACATGCGTCACCGCCGGAATTGTTGAACGTTCGATGTTTAATTTCTCGATGCCGAAAAGTTTTTCTTGGTCTTTGGTCATTTTTTTTGTCAGCTCTTTTTTTACGTTTGCGACCAAGAGCATGTAGGGCGAATCGCAGGTGATCTCAAAATAATCTTCGAGTCTTTCGCACAAAACTGCCGGCGCAAAAGGACGAAAACTTTCGCGATATTTTATTTTCAAATTCATGATCGATTGCATTTTGGAACTGCGCCCATCGCCAAGAATGCTACGCGCGCCCAATGATCGCGGGCCGAATTCCATTCTACCTTGATGCCAACCGACAACTTTTTCTTCTTTCAAACTTTCGGAAACTAAATTCAAAAACTCATTTTCGTTGGGCACTTGGTGATATTTGGCACCGACAGAATCGAGATATTTTTTTACTTCAACATTGCTGAATTTTTTGCCGAGGTAGGAACCTTTCATGTTGTCGCCGCCCGACTCAAAACATTTGCGCGGATTATTTAGATGTTGGTAATAAATGGTTTGAGCCACGCCCAAAGCACCTCCGGCATCTCCTGCGGCAGGTTGAATCCAAATATTTTCAAAAATTTTCTCACGCAAAATTTTTCCATTGCCAACACAATTTAAAGCAACACCGCCAGCCAAAACCAAATTTTTACTGCCAGTAATTTTTTGTGCCGTGCGCGCTAATTTTATCATCACCTCTTCGGTCACATCTTGCAGCGAGCGCGCCAAATCCATTTCGAACTGAGTTAATTGCGATTCGGATTTGCGCGGGGTACGACCGAAAAACCTGTCAAATTTTTTGCTCGTCATTGTTAGCCCAACCGTGTAGTTGAAGTAATCCATGTTCAGTTTGAAGGAGCCGTCATCTTTGATATCGATGAGATTTTTTTTGATGAGATCAACGTAGAGTGGCTCACCGTAAGGTGCCAAGCCCATTACTTTATATTCGCCAGAATTGACTTTGAAGCCGGTGAAATAAGTGAGCGCCGAATAAAGCAGCCCGAGAGAATGCGGAAAATTAATTTCTTTGAGGAAGGTGATTTTATTGTCGACGCCGTGAGCGATTGAGGTTGTAGCCCACTCCCCTACTCCATCCATCGTCAAAATTGCCGATTCACGAAATGGCGAAGGATAAAAACAACTGGCGGCGTGGGATTGGTGGTGCTCGGCAAATAAAAGTTTTGCTTCGATCGCCTTACGCCTATCGCCTGACGCCTGATTACTAAGAGCTGCAAGCTCTTTAACCATCGTATCTTTCAAAAATAACTTGTGCTTCAACCAAATCGGAATCGCGGTGACAAACGACTTAAGCCCGCGCGGTGCCTCGGACAAATAAGTTTCAATCAAGCGCTCAAATTTGATGAAAGGCTTTTCAAAAAAGCCGATGTGATCTACGTCATCAAGCGTAATTCCGGCCTCACTTAAAACGTAAAGAATAGCATTTTTTGGAAATGATTCGTCATGTTTTTTGCGGGTAAATCTTTCTTCTTGCGCTGCGGCGATGATCTCTTCGTCTTTAATTAAACAAGCTGCGGAATCGTGAAAAAAAGCGGAGATGCCGAGGATGTACATTCTAAAAAATGGTGTAGATGAATGGAGCCACTGCCGAACCTTGCGCCACAACGATCAACAGCCCAAGAAGAAGCATGATGGTAATTATTGGTAAGAGCCAAAATTTTTTTCTAACTTTTAAAAAAGCCCAGAGTTCGGAGATAAGAGACATGTTATTTGGTTTTAAAGTTGAGGACGGTTTTTTCTAGTTTTTGCGAAATAAATTCTGCCATCATTTTCGAGCCTTCATTGTTTAAATGCACTGAATCGTAGAGATATTTTTCTGGCTCCAAAATTTCGCGCGCCGGATCAATCAACATGATGTGATTTTCTTTGGCGACTTGGCGTGCAATATTTTGAAAATCACTGTAAAGCTGGCGATAGGCTTGGTTAAAGGCTTCATCATCTTTTTTAATAATGAAATCAGGGTAATTTTCAATTTTATTAAACTGCGTCATTAAAATTGGCGTCGCTCCCGCAGCCTTAACAATCGTGACAAAAATGGTTAAAATTTTGCGATATTCTTTTTTGATTTTTGCTTGGCGATCAGCATTTAAAATTAAATCTTTGAAAGGTGATTCCGCCCATTCATTCCCAAAATTTCTAACCAAAGACGTATTTTTGCTGAAGCATGCAATGTTCGATCTGCTTTTATTGCGGTTCCAGTAGGTTGCTTCGTAGAGTAAGGTTGAAAGGTCATTGATGGTTTCCATCCGCACCACAATATTTGGGTTCAGCGGAATAATTTTATTAACTAAATTATTGATCGAGTGAATTGAGTTGTTGCCACTTTTGCCGGCATTGTAGGAGTTGATTTTTTTGCCGGTTTTTTTCTCAAGAATTCTGCCGGCCAAATAAGGAAAGCGGTAAGGCTCATCAACATATTCACACTCTGTGGTTGAGCCACCTAAAAAGAAAATATTGAGGTCAGGATTTTCATGAATTTTTGCTGGCTTGATGAAGCCATTTTCATCAGTTTCAAAATTATATTTTTGCGTTTTGTCGTAAGGCGGAACTTTCGTTTTTAGAGTATTGGGCTTATTCTCGCGCAGCACGATATTCCTCTTTCCTGCGCATCTGAGGTTGTATTCCACTTGATCAATCATGCTGTATTTTTCTGCAGTTGGCGCGTCCTGCAAAATATCCAAATTCAAAACAAAAACCACCAAGCCAACAAAAAATAAATTAATGACGAGCAGCACTAATTTTGAATTTTTTTCGAAAAAATTTTGAGACATTTTTGGAAGTTAGAATTGATTTTTCATGCTGCTTGGCTGGGCTACGCGATCAATGAAATAGGTGCTAGCTGAAGCATCGGGTTTCTTCGAGAGCAGGTCTTTTTTTAATAATTTCAAAATAATTCCCGTCGGCGCGAAAACGCCGTAGAATAAAATAAAGCTGATGAGAAAGCCGTTAATCTTGCCGAGAACATTACCGAATTTTACCCAATTTTGGTAAAATTTTATCTGCAAATAAATGCCGGGACAAGCAGCGGCGCTAAAAAAAAATGCCACAGAAATAACAGCTGCAAATAAAAAAAGTTGCTCACTTTTGTAAGAAATTACGGCAAAAATTAATCCCCAAATAAATCCAAAAATTCGCAGATCCCGCGTTGTAACTACTGCTTTTTTCATGACTGGTTAATGAGACGATGAGCAGGAATATTGAGCACTGCCGTGTTTTCTTTGCCTTCAATCACTTCGAAACGACAATTTTGCCTATCCAAAATTCTACTGACTTGAGACTCATCGATATTGGCTCTAAGATTAATATTCTGTATCTGCGATTTGAGGTAAAAAATTATAACCATTTGATCCATGTGATCAATCATCAAAGTTACATTGAGCAAGGCCTCTGGGTCAGATTTGAACATGCCGGCAAAAATTTTGCGCAAAGCATCAATCAAGATTAGACGATCGACTTTAACACGCGGCATCGACTCTGGCTCAAATGGCTTTTCTAACTCAATTCGGGTTTTGAATTTGTCACTTAAGCTGCCGACGAACTCTTCTAAAAAATTAAACATTACTAAAACCTCTTCGTCAGCATTCAGCTTGTGATCAATAACCGACTCATCCAGAGCATTGGCAATAGCGCTACGAAGCTTCATAGCATTGATGTAAATTTTATCAAAATCTTCGATGTAACGACGATGTGGCAAAGGTCCGTAAGGCTCATCTTTTAGCACTGTCACCACTTGGCTGATGACATCGAGATAGGAAAAAAGTTCTGCTGGTAGAACAATTGCCACCTGACTTTTAATATTCTGAACATTGCGATTATGCACCTCTTGCACTTTCAGGGCATTGGCGGTTTTTTCCTTAATTTTAGCGATCATCAGATCAAAATCGATTGGCTTCACCATGTAATCATTAGCTGACAGAGTGACTCCCTTGATGACGTTATCCTTCTGTCCCAAGGCGGTCAAAAAAATGAATGGCACCGTGTTGTTGCGAATATTTTTACTTTCACGAATGAGCTGTAACAAACCGTAGCCATCAATTTCCGGCATCATGATGTCAGAAACTACAAGATCGGGTTTGTTTTGCATAAAGCTCTCAAAACCATGCTTACCATTATCAGCCTCAAAAACTTCAAAACCTTCATCGCGCAAAATTTCCACAATATTTTCGCGAATATCTTGTTCATCTTCTACGCATAAAATTTTTATTTTTCTTTCTTCCGTCATGCTTGCTCTCCGTTTTTTAGATTAGTTTAGCGCCTTCAAAATTACGCAGAATTTCATTCACTAGATCGTCACTTTTTAAATCATTAGTTTCGCCACTTTTTTGAGCAACAGGATTCTGTGCCTCATTCACACTCAGCAAAACCTGTTGCAAATTTGGCAAAGCAATCATGTGACAAATACGCACCATCAGCATTTCAAAAGCCATTTTCGGCGAAGAAGAAAAATTAATTTCAGAAATTCCTTTGCTGAACATTTGCCAAATTCTCGTCAAAGAATTGAGAGAAATTTTTGTGGCGATTGCGGCGATTTTTTCGTGCTGAGATTTGGAGTAACCTTCAAGTTTGTAATCTTGCACCAGCTTAACTGACGTAATTTTGTGAGTGATCTCAAGCAGGTCGTGAAGCAACTGTAGCACATCAGAAGAGTGTGAATAAAATTCAAAAAAATTTTTGAGTGCTGACGAAAAATCACCCTGCAACAAACTTTCAAACAGCTCGATTGTTTTAATTTTATCCGTCAATCCGAGCATTTTTTCCACCAATTGCGCCGATAAAAATTTTTTATGATTATTACTAGCCAAAGCCTGATCGAGAAGAGAAAGTGAATCACGCACCGAACCTTCCGACATCTTAGCGATCAACTCCAATGCTTGCTTCTCCGCCTCAAAATTTTCTTTTTGTAAAATATTTTCGAGATGAATTTCGATTTCTTTTTCATCCAAGCGACGCAGATCAAAACGCTGACAACGCGACAAAATTGTGATTGGAACTTTACGAATTTCCGTCGTAGCAAAAATAAATTTTACGTGGGCTGGCGGTTCTTCGAGTGTTTTTAAAAGTGCGTTGAAAGCGCTGTTGGAAAGCATGTGAACTTCATCGATGATGTAAATTTTATACTTCGCCATCACGGGCGCGTAGGCGACGGAATCAATAATTTCGCGGATGTCGTCAACTCCGGTTCTGCTAGCTGCGTCAATCTCAATCACATCTTGATGCTTAGAAGCCGCAATCATTTTGCAATTGTCACAAATATCGCAGGCCTTGGCATTCTTGACCGCATCAATATTCAAGCAATTTAGAGTTTTAGCGATGATTCGAGCTGTGGTGGTTTTCCCAACTCCACGAATTCCAGTTAAAATGTAGGCATGATGAAGGCGATTATTTGTGATCGCATTGCTCAAAGTAGTAACCAACACCTCTTGTCCAACAAGTTCATCAAAATTTTGCGGGCGATATTTGCGGGCGAGGACGAGATAGGAGGACATGAAAAAAATTTGAACTTTTGGGAATAAGTGAGAGCGACCCGACTCACATCATCTTGAGCTGCTTTCTTTCGAACCTGACCCGCTAAACAACAAAACCGCCCGCTCTCACCAAAAAAAGTTTTCGATGAGATCGGAAAATTTTTCAAGCTTCTATTTACAAACTTCTCTCATTCGCGCGTAAGCTCTGGTAATACCCTTCAGAGAATATTCATCAATTGCGTAAGTACCGATTGCCGAATCACTTCTGATTTTCATAACACCACTATTCAGCATAGTTTCGATAATCTTCGCATCTCCGGATTTACTCTGCGCCCAAGCCATGTCTTTTTTGGTTTTAAGCTTGAATTGGCTGCCATCAATCAGCATAAAAATCTCACTATTCAGCTTGAATTCAAAACCACCAAAAATACTCACTTCCTCGGTACGATCTTTCTGAAAGCGAGCAATCATCACATAAGGTTTTTGACGAGAATTGTGGTCAGTGTCAGACTTTATAGGATGTGAAACGATGTAACATTTTTTGTAGTCAAGCTCGTTTTCTTGAATTTCGTAAACCGTCCATTGATAAAAAATACTGTCTATCACCTGTGATTTAGCCGGCTGACGCAATGACACCAAAATGAAAATTACATAAATTACGATGAGGACTGCAATTTTTGTTAGATGTTTCAAAAGTTTCATTTTTTAAAAAATCCTCACCAGTGAATATTCAAGAATCGCAATTAAATCACGTTTTGCGACAGAATCAGGAAAAATTTCTAAATTTTCTAGCGCCAATGCTTTATGGTCTAAGGCCATATTTCTAGCAACTTTAAACCCATCATATTTTTCAATCAGCGTCAAAATTTCTGCAAAATCATTTTGATTTTTTTCCGACGCAATCAAGTTTTTTGTAAATATTTCAGAAATAAATTTTTGCTCTGATTCGCTAGCCTGTTTGTAAGTCAAAATGATCGGCAAAGTAATTTTTCCTTCAAAAAAATCATTACCCACATTCTTACCAAACACCGATTCCTGCGCAGAATAATCAAGCATGTCATCAACAATTTGAAAAATAATCCCAAGATTTTTTCCAAAATCTCGTAGCGCTAAAATTTCTTTCTCGGAACGGTTATTGATCAAAGCTCCTGATTCACAGGCCGCTGCAAAAAGTACGGCTGTTTTACCAAAAATAATTTCGAGATATTTTTCTTGCGTCAGTGCCACGTCACTAGAATTTTCAAGCTGCATTATTTCACCATCCGCCATGATTGATGAAGCCTTCGAGAGCAAATCAAGCACTCGCAAATTTTTGCTACGAACCATCAATTGAAAGGCAATCGAAAAGAGGTAATCTCCAACCAAAATACTAGCCTTATTGTCCCAAATCGCATTAGCAGTTTTTTTGCCACGCCTAATGTCGCTAACATCCACCACATCATCATGGAGCAATGTCGCACTGTGAATTAATTCAACTGCTGCTGCTAGATTATGATGATCTTCGCCTGATTTCGTGCCACACAATTTCGCCGCCAGAATCAATAAAATTGGGCGAATTCTTTTGCCACCAGAAGAAATGAGATGATGAGAAATATCAGCAATGAGCGGAGATTTTCCGACAGAAAATTCCAAGATAATTTTATCAACAATTTGTAAATCAGGCGCGAGCTGCGAAATGATATTTTGAAACTTTTCCATCAGCTTTGATGCAACATCAAAATTTTATTACGACATTCTTCAATTTTAGCAGAAATGCTGTTGAGAGCCGATCTGACTGATTCGGTAATTGCCTCCGATTCACCATTTTTAATAAATTCGATATATTGCGAGGAAAGCTGATCAGCGCAATCTTCGAGGCGGACGGTGATTTCCTCAACGATAGAAAACTGCTGCACCGCTAACTTATGAGAACTATCTTCGGCTGCTCTAATCAAACGATAGGCATAAGCATAATATTCAATAATTTCGTTATAGAGCTGCTCTTGCTTTGATGTTGCCATGTTTAGGTGAGGGAAAATTTGGCTGGAAAAACTTGTCGGAACGTAAATTTGACTGAATAAAAGTCAATCTCACCCGCCGCGCTTTTTTAAAAAATTTATTAAAGTGATTTTATTTGGATAAAAATCATTTTCTGCCCAGAATTTTTTAGCTGCCCCAATCGCCTCTCCAACTGCTACACCAGCAAATCCAAGTCGCATCACATCTTCACCATTTAGTGGAAAATTTACCGCCGAAAAATCGCGGATGAATTGCAGAATTTTTGCCGAAAATTGTTGATTTTTTTTGACGCAACAAAAGCAGTAAAAATCCAAAACCAATTTTTTGTCGTGGAAAGTGAGGAGTTGCTTGAGGCTTGGCAAATCAAGTTTCTGCGGCACCGTCAGCAGAAATTGGAAATATTTTTTTTCCGAATTCGTCGCACAAATTTCTTTGGCAAAAATTTTTAAGTCGGAGTTTTTTTGTAAAAATAAAACTGCAAGTTTGAGTTTTTGTTCAAGCTCGTGGACCCCGTCAGAAGGCGGGGTGACGCCAAGAAAGATTGTTGCCACGTCGCTACAATTTGTCACCCCGCACTTGTTGCGGGGTCCATCTTCCTCTAATTCAAAAAGCCTCTGAAACGCCTCAACATCCATCTCTTCCGTAAAAATTTCTTCGGCAATTTTTTTGCTTTTCAGGAGTTTCAAAATCGCAATTAAATTTTCTTTTTTCTCGCTCGAAATCAGTTTCAAAAATTCTTGTCTAATTCTTTCACGCGAAAGTTTTTTGAGATTTTTTTTCTGTGCAACACAAGCTGCAAGGCCTTGGGCATCAGGCTTCGCCGCGTAATCACAGCTGAAGCGGAAAAAGCGCAAAATGCGCAAAAAATCTTCCTCGATTCGCAAATTAGCGTCGCCGATGAATCTCACTTTTTGTTTTTTTAAATCAGAAATGCCGTCGAAATAATCACTGACGATTCCAATGGCATCAAGGTAGAGCGCGTTAATCGTGAAATCGCGACGCGCGGCGTCGAGAAAAAAATCTCCGACAAATTCCGGCTCACAGTGACGTCCATCCGTTTCCAAATCTTTGCGCAGCGTTGTGATTTCAAAATTTTTACCATTCAGCACCGCCGTGATCGTCCCAAATTTGGCGCCGGTCGGCACCGCTTTGATTTTATTTTTTTCGAGAATTTTAGTGATTTCTTGCGGCAGAAATCTTGTCGCGAAATCGTAATCGCTAACTTTTTTTTCGAGAATTAAATCACGCACGCAGCCGCCAACCAAACGGATTTCGGCGCCGAAGATTGCGAAAAGTTTTTTGACTTCAGGGGGGAGGTTTTTTGTTAATTCTGGGAAGAGGAAGATTTTTTGGTTCATTAGAAAAAAATTTAGTTCTAGCGCCGGACGGGGTTTGTAACCCCGTCCGCACGTTTGTGCCTTGGTTTGACTTTGAACTGAACGTGAGGACGGGGTTACAAACCCCGTCCTGCTTCGGTTTCTCGTCCTGAATTTAAATCACCACCAAAAAAACTCCCAGCTCATCCGCCACTTTCACCACCTCATCTTTCTGCAAAACCAGCGTCGAATTGGCCTGAATGGCGATGCCTTTGATCCCAGCGGCGGCGCAGTTTCTCAGCGTTTCAACTCCAATCGTCGGCAGATCAACTTTGGCACTTTGTCCACGCTTTTTCATCTTCACCAACACCGCATTTTTTTTGTAATCACCGCGCAAATTTTTGCAGCGCGCGATCATTTCGTCCGTGCCTTCCAACGCCTCAACGGCAATGATTTGTTTTTGCGCCACCACCAAACTTTGTCCGACATCAAAACGTGAAAAGGATTTAATCGCTTCGACGCCGAGCGAAATGTCAGCAAGATTTTCTGCGCTTGGCTGAACGCTGCTGAGCCTTGCCCCGCGCGCTACGAAACAATCGAGCAATTGATCAATCCGCAAAATTTTTAAACCTTCTTTTTCAAAAAATTTTACCACCGCGCGCAAAACTGCGTCGTCGCCGAGAATTTTATTGGCGAGAATTTTCGCCAGCAAAACCGCGCCCTTCTTGTCCATTTTCAGCGACGAGAAATTCGGTTTCGTAACGCCGCCGATGAAAATTAAATTTTTAATTTCGTGTTTCCTGATCTCAGCCAAAAATTTTTCTACCTCGCCGTAGCCCAGTTTCATTGGGCTGAAAGCCGAGTAATCAATTTCGTAATTTTCACCCTCAAGCAAAAAAACCAAAAATTTCCGATTTTTTTTCCGACAATCTTCGATCAACATTTGCGGCAAAATTCCGCGTCCGGCGAAGATTGCGAGAGGCTGGGATTCGTTAAAACTATTGTTCGAGCTCATGTCTTAAATTTTAAAATTACGAAACAATGCAACATCTGTCACTTTTAGCTGAAGTTGATGAAACAGCCGCTTCTGCAACGAGTCCCGATGGGGGACGAGATCCTCTTTCTCCCCTCATTGGATTGGAAGTAACTACCACCCCCATTTCTGACGGCGGACTAGAATTCATGATCACCGCAGCAATTGCCTTGCGGACAACCTCTTTCTGCTCATCCCAACCCTTTTCATTAAAATTCTTTTCCATTTTTTCGAGACTCTTGTGAATTCGTTTCGACAAATTTTTGTTTTCTTTTTGCCGCGAAGACAAGTCAATCGCAGCATCGCAGATGATTTTTAAAAGTTCATTTTGAGGACTTTCTTTCAACGCACCAAGATGTCGCATGAATTCAGAAAGCTCTGTCAGTTCTGATTCTGGATCACTTCTGCGCTTTTCCAAAAAAACTTTTACCGCTTTCAACACCTCAGATTGCGGATTTTCCACCTCTACAAAACCTACACGACTCATAAATTTAAAAATTAATTTCACCCAGCGTGGTTCAATGAAGCCCCGCCATCAATGAACAAAACTTGCCCAGTCACAAAATCATTCACCAGCAAAAATTCAATTGCCTGCAAAATATTTTTGATCTCGCCTTTGCTTTGCAGCGGGATTTTTTTGATTAGATTTTTGGTTTCTTGCGAGGGATTTTTTTCGTCAATGCTGTTGAGAATAAAACCGGGCGCAACCGCGTTGACTCTGATTTGCGGCGCTAATTCCACCGCCAACATTTTCGTCAATTCCGCCAAAGATTTTTTGCTGAGTAAGTAGTAAAAATAACTGGTGTCGAAGCGCGTAATATTTTTGTCGAGTAGGTTGATGATTTGGGCGTTTTTAATTTTTTTTGCCGCAACATTTTTGGCGAATTCCTTGGCCAAAATCAGCGGCGAAATGAAATGGATGTTGAGGTTGTCCATCAGCTCGTTGTCAGGCGCCGCAAGAAATTTCGACTTGCTGAAAACCGAGGCGTTGTTGACGAGTAAATTCAATTGCGGAAATTTTTTCAGCACCTCTGCCGCCAATTTTTTCGCCGCATTTTCCTGACTCAAATCACTGCAAAAAATCTCACATTTCACGCCAAAATTTTTCTGAATTTCCTGCACTAATTTTTTTGCTTCAACAGCAGATTTTTTGTAAGAAATCGCAATGTCGTAACCTTGCGAAGCAAGAGTCAAAGCAATCTCGCGGCCGATTCTTTTTGCTGCGCCGGTGACCAATGCCGCACCGAGATTTTTGGATTTTTTTGGATTCATTTTTTTGAATTTATTTTTTTGCGTTACCATTCCAGCGCCGGACAGGGTTTGTAACCCCGTCCGCACGTTTGTGCTTTTTTTTGTTCTGGAACTGAACGTGAGGACGGGGTTACAAACTTACGTCCTGCTCTAGGAATTGGTTTAACCTCTTCCGCTTCCTCCACCTCTACGCTTAACTGCAGCGCCTCCAACAAGAGCACTTACTACCGCACCAGCAACAATAGGTGTTGGAACTGACATTTGGTCAGCAGGCGGAACTTCTCCATCAAATCCTGAATGACTTATTTCACCAGCAAGCCCAACATCAATTTCAGATTTTCTTTTTTCAGCGATGACTTCTTGAATTTTTTTGCAGGATTTTGATTTCATTGGATCCACTTTAGAGGCGGTAAGATGTCCGGAAAGACATTCGTGAATCTCAAATAAATCTGCTTCTTTTAACTTGCCTTTACTAGCCTCGACCAGATCTCCAATTAGGTGAGAGGCTTTGTTGAAAATTCTGACTTTTTCTGGAGCTAGGTTGTTTATTATTTCTATGATTTGGTTTTTATCTAGAGGGGTGTGTGGAGGAATAATTTTTAATTTGGAATGATCTGAGAGTTTTAGGATGTTGATTGCATCAGGGTTTTTTTGTGCAGCCGCTCTAGAGTAGTGCAAAAGAGCAAATGAGCTGTCTTTTTCACCACCGATTCCATTTTGATAGCAGGCACCGAGATTATTTTGAGCTTTGGCATGTCCTTGATCTGCTGCTGATTGGTAAAATTTTCTTGCTTCAGCTTCATCTTTTGGACCACCGATTCCTTTCTCATGGCAGACACCGAGATTGTTTTGAGCTGCGGCAAGTCCTTGATCTGCTGCTGATTGGTAAAGTCTTCTTGCTTCAGCTCCATCTTGTGGACCACCGATTCCTTTCTCATGGCAAAAACCGAGATTATTTTGAGCTGCGGCATATCCTTGATCTGCTGCTAATTGGTAAAATTCTCGTGCGCTGTATCCATTTCTTCTTACTACGCCACCGGCTCCATGCTCATAGCAGGTACCGAGATTGTTTTGAGCTGGGGCATATCCTTTAATTGCTGCTGAGTAGTAAAGTCTTTCTGCTTCGAATTCATTTTGTTTACCACCGATTCCTTTCTCGTAGCAGACACCGAGATTGAATTGAGCTTTGGTATGTTTTTGATCTGCTGCTAATTGGTAAAGTTCTCTTGCTTTACCTTCATCTTTTGGACCACCGATTCCTTTCTCATGGCAGACACCGAGATTGAATTGAGCCTTGGCAAGTCCTTGATCTGCTGCTGATTGGTAAAGTTCTCTTGCTTTATCTTCATCTTTTAGACCACCGATTCCTTTCTCATGGCAGACACCGAGATTGTTTTGAGCTTCGGCAAGTCCTTGATCTGCTGCTAATTGGAAAAGTTCTCTTGCTTTATCTTCATCTTTTGGACCACCGATTCCTTTCTCATGGCAGGCACCGAGAACGTTTTGAGCCTTGGCAAGTCCTTGATCTGCTGCTGATTGGTAAAATTTTCTTGCTTTATCTTCATCTTTTAGACCACCGATTCCTTTCTCATGGCAGACACCGAGATTAAATTGAGCTGGGGCATATCCTTGATCTGCTGCTTTTTGGTAAAGTGCTCTTGCTTCATCTTTATGTGGTATAATAACACCTAATCCTTGTTGATGACAGATACCGAAAGTGTGTTGAGCTGGAGCATATCCTTGAGCTGCTGCTCTTATGAAAAATTCTCTCGCATTTATTTGATCATAAGTATCTCCGTAGGAATACCACGAACCAACTATCGTTTGCAATTCGGGACTTTCTTTACTTGCCGGAACTTCTTTTATTGCCTCAATTACATCTTTAAAACCATGTAATTTTTTGTCAAAATTGACATTACTGCTAAAGATTTTTTTGTCAGACCCATCAACTCCTCTAACGGTATATTCCGACGTAAGTTGAAGAAATTGTGACAAGTTGAAATCAACAAAATCCTCTAGATTTTCATATTTGGCGAGAAGCTTTGGATCTTCCATTCTCTTTTTTTTCCACGCTTCGATAGCTGGTGCAATTGTTGGATATTTTTCGCATAACTCTTCGATTCTTTCTCTTGGAGCGGCAAGATCACAATAAGGGTTAAAAACTTCTTTTCCTGTTTTTGTTGCACGATCTGCGCTGGCTGATTCTGATTTTTCTGCACGAGACATAAAAACTCCTAAAAAAATTAATAAGAATGTGTAATGATGAACTTAAAGATCGGTTTTTGAATCATGCCAAGTATTAGTTTAGACCGATTCAAGTTGAAGATACCGATCTTGAGTTACGTCATTGCGAGCGTTAGCGAAGCAATCCATGTGTTTCAAGTATCTGGATTGCTTCGCTTCGCTCGCAATGACGAACTAAAAAATGAGTTCGG
>CAIYMZ010000071.1 GCA_903927415.1 uncultured Alphaproteobacteria bacterium | reverse complement strand
GTTCAGAATTTTTATTGAGATTAACGCCGCGCAAAATGATGAGGAGCCCACCATCAAATTCCATTATTCTTGGACGAGTTTCTTCGGCAATTAATGCGTCGATGATAAGATGATCAAGATAACTAACCTCGCGTTCCAGCCAAGTTTTGGTAGACTTGTTATTGGCATTAAGATGAACCCAAGCTAATCCTTCATTTTTTAACTCTTGTGAAATTTTTTGATTGTCTAGCTCGATGGCTTTTCCATCAGAATCAAACGAGTAAGAAAAAAGAATATGGCTGTGCTTGGTCATTTTATTCAGTTTTTACGTTAAGTTTTTTTAGTGAAAAAATTGATTTCCCAGAAGAGCTAAATCCTTTTTTGAAGTCAGAAATTACAATCATCGATTTGTCGTCAACGAGATACATTTTATCTTCGAATTTTACTTCTTGCTTCACCCCATTTTCTGAAAGCAGTAAAGAATAAATCATTTGAGCCGCATTACCGATTTGTTTACCCTTTGCTGGAGAAGAAACATCGTGCCCAACCGCGTCAAACGTGCCATTGTCATTAAAGGTGATCAACCAAGTTCTGCTGTCTTTTTTTCCATCAGCATAAATAAAATTTTGTTGAATGACCCCCTTATTTTCATCCCATTTGCCGTTAATTTTAACAGTTTGCGTGCCAGAAATTTTACCATTTTGATCCTGGGTAATTGCAAAACCTTCGATGTCGCCGGAGAAGAATTTTTTAAAATCAATTTTTGCGCCTTTTTCGAGATAATCGATCTCGGCTGACTTATTAAAATTTTGTAGCACAGTGCAAGATGACAGTAGGGAGATAAGAAAAAGTGCGGCAAATAATTTTTTCATAAATTTGGTTTTCAAAAGAGTTAGAGTGATTTGTTACGCTTTTTTCTCGCAACAATGTTGAGCGATTCCACAGTGATGGTGAAGAAAAGCGAGAAGTAGAGATAGCCTTTAGAGATTGGCATATGCAAGCCATCCGCCAGCAAAATTACTCCGATCATAAAAATAAAAAACAGCGCCACAATTTTTAGCGACGGGTAGGTTTGTAAAAAATAACTAATTTTTTCAGATGCGGCAAGCATCACAAACATCGAAATCAAAATCGCAGTGACGATAATTGGGATGTTGGTAGTCATGCCGATCGCGGTTATTATTGAGTCAAAGGAGAAAATAAAATCGATCAAAGTAATCTGCAAAATTGCCGCAATCATGTTTTTTGCAGCGTTAAATTTTTTCTCTTCTTTTGAGGTCGCGCCAAAAAATACATCATTGGCAATTTCCCAGCCACTTTTAACGATCAAAAATAAACCACCCAAAATTAGCAGAAAATTTTTGAAGGAGAATCCTTGCTCACCAACAAAGAAAAGTGGATCGGTCAAAGTCATCACCCAAGACAATGTCATCAACATTAGAATCCTGATTGCAAACGCCAAAGACAGACCAAAAATGCGCGCAATTTTACGAGATTTTACCGGCAGATTTGCGACGGCGAGTGCAATAAAAATTAAGTTATCGATGCCAAGGATGATCTCGAGAAAAGTAAGAGTTAGTAAGCTGAAGAGGATGTCGTAGGTTAGAAAATCCATAATTTTTTTAGTTGTTCGTAAGGATTGAGATTAATTTTTTGCGATGAAAAAAAGCTAATAATGGCTGAATTGCAAGACCTAAAATCGCGTAATAATCACCAGAGATTTTTTCAAAAAGATGCTTGCCGAGAGCTTCATATTTGTAACTTCCGGCGCAGCCCCACGGCCGGTCAATCTTCACGTAATTTTCAATTTCTGTGATGCTCATTTTTCGCATTTTTAATTTTACGCGCGAGAAATTTTTAAAAATAATTTTGCCATCCAGTGCCACGGCAACAGCATTATTTTGAAAATGAATTTTTCCGTTAAATTTTTTTAACTGCTTTAAGGCTTCGGCGGAATTTTTTGATTTCGGAATTTCTTTTTCTTCGAATTCACAAACTTGGTCAGAGCCAATCACATGAACATCTCGCATCTTTTTACTGATCGACAAAGCCTTCTGTTCCGCAAAAAAAATCGCCAATTTTTTTGGCGATAATTTTAAATTTTTTTTTGCTTTTTCTTCGTCAAAATCTGGCGTAACTATTTCGAATTTCAGACTAACCTCGTCCAAAATTTTTTGACGAATTTTAGAAGTTGAGGCAAGAATTAGCATGGCTCTCGCAGGTTGATCATTGCTAGAAATTTTTGCTCCATTTGTGAATCAGTTTTAAACAAACCCGTCACTCTTTTGGTGATGGTTGAAGTGTTGATTTTATGAATGCCTCGCGTGGTCATGCATTGATGTTTTGCATCGATCAGAACCGCGACTCCTCGTGGTTTCAAAACTTTGTTGATAGTATCTGCAATCTGCGCTGTCATGGTTTCTTGGGTTTGCAAACGTTTGGCATAAACATCGAGCAGTCGTGCGATTTTGCTAATTCCAACAATTTTTTTATCAGGAATGTAAGCGATGTGAGCCTTGCCAACAAAAGGCACCATGTGATGTTCGCAATGCGATTCCATTCTCATATTCCGCAGCAAAACAATGTCATCATAGCCCTCAACTTCTTCAAAAGTTTTTCCTAAAATTTTTTCAGGATCGGCATCATAGCCTGCAAAAAATTCGCGATAGGCATTGACGACTCTTTTTGGAGTTTCAAGCAAGCCTTCGCGATCAGGATTGTCACCAGCCCAGGCAATTAAAGTTTTTACTGCCATTTCCGCTTCTTTGAGCGAAGGGCGAGAGATTTTTTTCATTTTGATTGGAAAAAGTAGAAAGTTGGAAGGAGTCGCGAAGCTAATGGCCACTTGCCAAATTGCAAGTCGAGGAATTGGTTGAAAGTAAAACTTTCCTTAAATAAGTTCGCAGCAATCTTTCTGCTTTTGGAAAGCACCACTTCATTAATTTATCAATCTTCGAGGCTAATCATGAAAAAATATCTTCTAATGCTCTCTGCAGTTTTTGCGCTATTTTCACTCAATGCTAACGCTGGTGGAGTCGGAATTTTGGACGTTGAGAAAATTGTTAAAGAATCTTCAGCGATGCGTGACATCCAAAATAAAATCACCAAAAGACAGGACGAATATCAAAAAGAGGTGACCAAAAAACAGGACGAATTGG
>CAIYMZ010000070.1 GCA_903927415.1 uncultured Alphaproteobacteria bacterium | reverse complement strand
ATCATGCGGAGACAAGCTCAGAATGACATTGTGGGTATAAGCCAATCCATTTGAATTTTTTCGTTTCGTCGGTTGTATTTTTCGCGCCCAAAAATACTTTTTTAAAAAATCTCATCTCACATTTTTCCAAAATCAAATTCAAAAAAATATGTCAAAGCCAATTGTTGATATTGAAAAAATTCTCAAATCTTTACCGCATCGCTATCCGTTTTTACTGGTGGATAAGGTCACGTCGCTTGAGCCAAATAAAAAAATTATCGCGATAAAAAATGTGACTTTTAACGAGCCGCATTTTCTCGGACATTTCCCTGATCACCCGATCATGCCGGGGGTTTTGATCATTGAAGCAATGGCTCAAGCAGGTGCCCTGATGGTCACTTCTGCACCTGATTTTAATGCAGAAAATAAGCTGGTTTATTTTATGTCGATCGATGGCGCGAAGTTTAGAAAGCCCGTCATTCCTGGTGATGTTTTGGAGCTTCATGTCGAAGCAGTTCAAAATCGTGGAAACGTTTGGAAGCTTGGCGCTGTTGGGATCGTAGATGGTCAAAAAGTTGCAGAAGCGCAACTTTCTGCAATGATAGTCGACAAGATTCTTGACGGGGAAAAAAAATAATCATGACACAAAAAATTCACTCTACAGCCATAGTTGGTGCGAATGCGCAGCTTGGAGCAAATGTTGAAATTGGTGCTTATTCCATCATCGGTGACGAAGTTAAAATCGGCGATGGCACCGTCGTGAAGTCGCATGTTGTCATCGAAGGCTACACTGAAATCGGCAAAAATAATGTGATTTTTCCTTTTGCTGTAATCGGCGTAGCGCCGCAGGATCTCAAGTTTCGCGGCGAAGAATCAAAAGTCGTAATTGGTGATAATAACCGCATTCGTGAACATGTTACGATTCACTTGGGAACACAGGACGGAGCAATGGTGACGCGCATCGGCAGCAATTGCCTGCTGATGGTTGGAGTGCATATTGCGCATGATTGTGTCATTGGTGATCATGTGATTCTAGCCAATAATGCTACGCTCGCAGGGCATGTTGAAGTTGGCGATTATGCTGTAATTGGAGGACTTTCCGCAGTGCACCAATTTGCGCGTATAGGTCACGGAGCCATGATTGGCGGCATGTCCGGCGTTGAAGGCGACGTCATTCCCTACGGTACCGTAATGGGTGAACGCGCTTCACTCGCCGGTTTAAACCTAGTTGGCATGAAGCGCCGAGGCATTTCCCGTGAAGACATTCATGCGTTACGCAACTTTTTCAAAAAAGTTTTTTCCGAAAAAAATAGCGGATTTTCTGCAAGAGTTGAAGCAGCAGCGAAGGAGTTTGAAAGCGCTGTAGTTCAGGATGTGGCGAGTTTCGTCAAAGCAGAATCAACCCGCGCTTTTTGTCAGCCAAAAAATAATTTTAGTGATCAGGAATAATGCGCGAAATTTGTCTCGACATTGAAACCACAGGCCTCGACCCGCGCGACGGTCACAAAATTATCGAGATCGCTTGCATCGAGATGTTCAATAAAATTAAAAGCGGAAAAGTTTTTCACACCTACGTCAACCCGCGCCGAGACGTGCCGCGCGAGGCTTTCAACATTCACGGAATCTCCACCGAATTTTTACAAGACAAGCCAATTTTTGATCACATTGCGCACAAGTTTTTGGACTTTGTAAAAGATGCACAACTCGTGATTCACAACTCCGCTTTCGACAGTAAATTCTTAAATCACGAGCTGAAACTCCTTGGGCTGCAAGGTCTGGAGATGAGTCGTGTTATTGACACGCTTTTGATCGCCCGCAAAAAATTTCCCGGATCTCCAGCTTCGCTCGATGCTTTGTGCAAAAGATTTAATGTTGATTCAACGCGTCGTACTAAGCACGGCGCCCTTTTAGATACAGAATTACTCTGCGATGTTTACGTTGAATTAATGGGCGGGGCGCAGTCTGGACTTGGTTTTGAAGTTGTGAAAAAATTGCAAGTTTTTGAAAAAAACGAGGAAAAAACCGTCGTTAGTCAAATAAAAAAAACTCTGCCAAAGCGTGAATTTCCTGTATCGGCAACTGATTTAGAAAATCATAAAAAATTTATTTTGGAGAATTTTAAGAGTAATCTTTGGGACTATTCGTAAAACTAAGTACCCCTCACCGAAAGCCCTCTCCCACAAGGGGAGAGGGCTTTCGGCGAGGGGTAAATTATTACCAAATGCAACAACCCACCACCAAAACCCCCCAACCCGAAGAAAACGACCCATGGTTGTGGATCCCAGCCCTGTTTGGCTTCGGAGTCGCTTTCTATCTCAGTTTTGAAATAAATTTTTTAGAAAAAATTTACCTTTTTGCGACATTATTTTTTGTCGCCGCTTTCTGCACATTTTTAAATCGCGACTCATTTCGATCCTTTATTTTCATCGCTTGCGCAACTTTTTTGGCCGGATGTTTCTACGCAAAATTTTTTTCAAGTCACAGCGAAATTACTGGAAAAATCTACGTTGACGGTGTCGGAAAAGTTGAGTCGATAAAAAAGTTTTATAATTCGGCAAATGGGGTTGAAGGTGTGAATTTAGTGATTGTAGAGCCTGAGCTTTACCGATCAAAATTTGTCGAGAAGAAAAAAGTTGTGAAGAAAAAGAAGGTAAAAAAATCCGGTCCAAACAAATCAAAAAAGAAAAAAGTTCCGAAAAAAATTTCGGAAAAAAAAATCGAAAAAGATTTTTTAAATCTCGCCGGATTCCAAGAACTCGACCGTAAGTTTTTGGATTATTCGGCGAATTACCAACAGGTCGCATGGCAGGAAATTAATGGGCGCGAGGCATTTCCGAATCCACCTCAAAAAATTTCGATCAATCTAATAAAAAATTTTCAGAATATTGCGGTGAATGATGTGATCGCTCTGCGCCTGATGTTGCAGCCACCACAGGACAAAGAATTTCCGGATGATTTTGATTTTGCGCTCGATGCCAAAGCCAAAAAAATAGGCGCTTACGGCTTTGCTTTGGGTGAGGCAGAAATTCTGCAAAAAGGCGAGATATCTAGCTCAAATGAGTGGCTCCTATCTCTGCGTGAAAAAATTCGAGGCAAAATTTTAGCAGTGCTGGATGGTGACGAAGCGGCAATCGCGCTGGCATTTTTGATTGGCGATCAGAATCAAATTTCCAAAGATTTAATGGTGAAAATTAGGAATTCGGGGTTGGCACATTTGCTGTCAATTTCCGGTTTTCATCTCGCGCTCGCCGGTGCGATTTTTTTTATTTCGACGCGTTTTATTCTGTCGCGCAGCGAATATTTAACTTTGCACTTTGATCTCAAAAAGATCGCCGCAATCGCTGCAATTTTTGCTACTTATTTTTATCTCAAAATCGCCGCTTCACCCTTACCAGCACAGCGCGCATTCTTGATGGTAGTTTTTGTTTTACTGGCGCTGTTTTTTAGCGAAAAGATAAATTCGAGAAGAGCGGTAATGACGGTAATTTTACTGCTGATTTTGTTCAATCCTTACGCCGTTTTTAACGTCAGTTTTCAACTTTCTTTCGCGGCTATTTTGACGCTCGGAATTTTTTACGAAGAAATAAATTTGCGCATTAAGCCAAAATTTTTGCGTTATTTTTTAGAGATCACTTTGGTCTCAATTTTTATTCAAATTGCGACTTTGCCATTTTTGATGCATTCCTTTCAAAATGTTGTGCTGCTTGGTTTCGTAGCAAATATTTTGGCGATTCCTTTGACCAGTTTTTTTATCATGCCGCTTGGATTTTTGGCGCTGTTTTTGATGCCGCTAAATCTAGAAAAATATTTTTTGTTGTTGATGGAAAATGGAATTTTGATGATCGAAAAAATCACAATTTTTGTTGCGGATTTGGATCACTCACACTTCGTAAGCCCGCAATTATCGAGCCTTGGACTCGTAATCGCGATTTTTGGTTTGTTGCTAATTTGCCTGACAAAAAACCGATTGCGCTTCGTTGGAATGACAGTGTTCGCACTTTCATTCACGACAATTTTTTTCGACAAAAAACCGGATATTTTATTTGACGGCGAGCAGAAATTTTTTGCCATTCATGATGAAAATGGGTTGGTTTTTTCTAAAAAATTAAGACCTTCGAAGCAGCGCGAATTGTGGATGAGTGAGGTAGGCGAGACTGAATTTAAATATCTATACCCATCCCACTCGAAGAAGCCGAACTCTGACTTTGCCTTTTTGGTAAAAATTCGCTCGGAGAATTTGGCTGCATCACTTGATACAGCCCGCATTCTCCGTCGTGATTTTTCCTCAAAAATTCTTCGTCATAGTTCGACTTCTTCGAGTGGGATGGGTATAAAAACCTGCGACGAGAAAAAATGTCTGATCGAAAAAAATAAAAAGATTTTAGTGCTGCTGGCGCGAAATAAAATTTCTGAAATCTGCAAAAATGACTTCGATGTGATTGTGAATCTAACCGCTAAATATCAGCTTCCAGACTGCATTGCTGAGGATAAAATAAAAATCGACAATTCTGATTTTTATCAAAAAGGCGGGCATTTTTTTTATTTTAATGGCGACGAACTTTTGATCAAAACTACTTTTTAAAAACTAGAAATTTTATTCCTAAAAAGTTGATGCAGGTAGTGACGCAAAGGCTCAAGATGAAGGCGATTTCGGGAATGATACCGAAAAAATCGACGCAGATTTTGAGGTGATGGTGCTGACTAGAAGCGAGGTGAGGTAAACTGCGAGATATTCAAAAAGATGGGAGGATTTGTGATGCGGTCCGTTGAAACTCCAGCGTCTATTGCAATTGTAGCCGAAGATAATTCCGACGATGAAGGCGATGAAATTGGCGAGGATGTAGTGTAAATTAAATGCACGTAAGCAGATCAAGAAAGCTGAGTAACCGAGGATGGTTGCAATGCCGCCGGTGATGAGAAAACGAGTAAGCTGTTGAACTGTTTTTAGTCCTAAAAATTGGCGTAATTTTATTTTTAGGGACTTCATTCGTGGTTAAGTTGTTAGGGAAAAAAATGGTGACCCCAACGGAATTCGAATCCGTATTCCCACCGTGAAAGGGTGGTGTCCTAACCGTTAGACGATGGGGCCAAACTTACAAATGAAAGCGAAGATGAGAACTAGCTACCAGAAGACTTATCGCCAAAAGAGCGCGGCAAATTATGAACCGATTCCAAAAATGCAAGTGAGCAATTGAGTGTTACGTAAGTCTTGGTTAAAAAAACTTTTGACAGTCTCTTGTGTCCAGCTTTTAATTTTGAGTATAAATTATTTTCTTCAAAATGACCTACAAAAACAAAAATCTCGATTTCAAAAAGTTGAAACTTGAAACGCAAATGGTGCGCGGCGGCACGATTCGCAGCAATTTCGGCGAAACTTCGGAAGCAATTTTTTTAAATTCCGGCTTCGCTTACAACTCTGCTGAAATCGCCGAAAGCCGCTTCAATGGTGAAGCGCCAGGATATGTTTATTCACGCTATTTGAACCCGAGTTTGAAAATGCTTGAGGATAAATTGACGTTGCTTGAAGGCGCAGAAAGTTGCTGTGTCATGGCTTCTGGCATGGCTGCGGTTTTCGCTTCGATCATGTGTCAGATCAAAGCGGGAGATCATTTTATCGCTTCCAAAGTTTTATTCGGATCATGTTTTCACATCGCGACAAAAATTTTACCGAATTATGGAATTGAAGTGACGCTAGTCGATGGAACTAGTGAAGACGCATGGCGCAAGGCTTTCAAAAAAAATACCAAAGTTGTTTTTATTGAAACTCCGGCCAATCCAAATTTGGAAATTATCGACATCAGAATGGTCGCCAAACTTTGCAAAAAAAATAGCGCGCAACTCATCGTCGATAATATTTTTGCCTCACCTTACAGCCAAAAATCATTCGAACTTGGTGCCGACATCATAGTCTATTCAACCACGAAACACATGGACGGACAAGGTCGCACACTTGGCGGCTGCGTTCTCGGGTCAGAAGAATTTATCAAAGAAATTTTGTTGCCATTTCATCGTCACACTGGGCCGGCGCTTAGTCCCTTCAATGCTTGGATCATTTTAAAATCGCTCGAAACCTTCCCGCTACGCATGGAGCGCCACTGCAGCAATGCAAAAAAAATCGCCGAATTTTTGGAAAAACATCCGAAAGTAAAACGCGTTTTGTATCCAACTTTAAAATCTCATCCACAATTTGAAGTGGCGAAGAAGCAGATGTTGAATGGCGGCGCAATGTTGGCCTTTGAAGTCAAAGGCGGCAAAAAAGAAACTTTTGCTTTCATGAATCGGCTAAAAATTATCGACATTTCGAATAATTTGGGCGACGCCAAATCACTGATCACACATCCCGCCACCACTACCCACTCAAACATTCCGCGCGACGAACAAGAAAAAATCGGCATCACTGAATCAATGTGCCGCTTGTCCGTTGGGCTCGAGAATGTTGAAGACTTGATCGACGACCTAAAACAATCTTTGAAATAAATTTATGCCGAGCTTCGACATCGTTTCCAAAATCAATATGCAAGAAATCGACAATGCAGTGAATTCAGTGCTGCGCGAACTTACGAATCGCTACGATTTCAAAGGTGCGGTTTTTTCCGTCGAATTAAAAACTAAAGAAAATTTGATCAATCTCACCGCTGACAGCGATTACAAACTCAGCGCCATTCGCGATTCCTTAAAAGTTTTTGTAACCAAGCGAGGCATTGACGCAAAGGCTCTCGATTTTCAAAAAGAAGAAAAAGCTGGTGGAGATATGCTTCGCCAAGAAGTAAAATTACGAAATGGAATTGAGCAAGAAATCGCCAAAAAAATCGTCAAACAAATCAAGGATTCAAAAATGAAAGTGCAGGCTTCGATCAAGGGGGATGAGGTTCGTATTGATGGTAAGAAGCGTGACGATCTACAAGAAGCAATGACAATTTTGCGTGGCACGAATTACGAAATTCCGCTGCAATTCATTAATTTTCGCGAGTAAAAATTATGCTAGATAAAGCTGCAGGAGGTGTAACAAAAGCTGCGAAAGCAGGATATAACGTTTTGGTTGATAACCCTGTTGCCAAACTAATTCGTGGTATCGCTTCTTGTGTGGTCGGCATACCAGTTGCTGTGGCCTCATCTGCTGTTTTACTTACGAGTTGGGCGGTAATGTCAGTCGCTAAGCATACCCAAGCTGAAATGGTTAGATATTATGGCGGAGGTAAGGAGGTAAAATACAACCCTACTTTACAGTCAATGGGTGATTTTCTTTGGGAATCAGTCTCGAAAGTATGGACAGAATTTGGTATTTACGGTTATGCGGAAGCGGCAAAACTTCTTCGTGCACAAGCGGAACATCTACAAAATGATATGGGCGGCGGCAGTGCTGCAGATGTTGATAGTGGAGAAAATTCTATGTTTAAGGCGGGTAATAAAGCTAAAATTGAGGAGGCGATTCGTAAGGCGGATCAAAAAGCTGTTGAGGAAATGCTAGAAGAAAGTTCTTTAGTTGGCGATCCACCATCGCAACCAACCGTTGTTGAAGTGCAGAGACTTGACGAAAGAGCCAAAAGAATGCGCGAAGAGCTTGATAAATATTTTGTGGAGCAAGATGCGCAAGCTACAATTAGCGAAAGAGAACAAAAAATCAGAGAAGCTCTTAAGCTTGGCCTCGATCAAGTCAAAAAAGAAGCGGATGAGAGAAGGGCTTTGTTGCCAAGCTCAACTTGTAGAGCTGAAGCGGCCAATGGATTGGGTAATCCTCGCTCGAGGTCAGCATGAGATTTTTTAGGCTCTTATCCGCCGCCGATAAAATGGACAATCTCAACTCGACTTCCATTTTCTAGCATCGTTGCTGAAAATTGATCGGGATTTACAATCTCTAAATCTTTCTCCACGGCTATTTTTTTTACATCAAGTTCAAGTTTTGCAATCAAATCTGCCACAGTGATTTCTTGATCAAAAAATCTTTCTTCGCCGTTTAAAAGGATATTTACTTTTGACATATCGCTCAAAAAATTTATTTAAAAAAATTTAAATTCGCACCCATTTGAAATTATACAGCCGCTACATTTTCCACAAGACTATCGCTGGCTTTGCAGCTATCATTGCCATTTTAATTTCACTAATTTGGTTTAGTCGCGCCATTACTTTCGTGAGATATATAGCTGAGAATGGCATCGAATTGAGTAAATTTTTTTACCTTTTTGTGCTGATTTTACCGTGGCTGCTTTTGTTTATTATTCCTGTCTCGCTTTTCATGGCGATTCTGTTGATTTATAATCGCCTGATCACCAACAACGAAATTACAATTCTCAAAAATTCTGGTCTGACAAAGTTAGAAATATGTCGTCCCGCGTTGTCACTTGGCGTTTTTGCTTCACTAATTTGTTTTGGCATTTCTTTTTATTTAATGCCCTATGCCAACAAAGAATTACGAATTTTGCGGATCGATTTTCAGGATAATTATGCCAATTTAGCTTTTAATCCACAGACCTTTGAAAGTCTGAAAGAGCTGACGATTTATGCCAAAAATCGCAATGAAAATAATCAGTTGTCCGGTATTTTGCTGCATGATGAAAGAGCTGACCAATATTCTATGACAATTACCGCGCAAACCGGAAGGATTGTTACCGAAGATAATTCCGCATTGCTTTACATGGAAAATGGGACGGTGCAAAAATTTAATTATATCAGTCGCAAATCAGAAATTTTAAATTTTGATAATTACGTTTTTAACCTCAGTGAAAATAACAAAGATGTTACAAGGTTACGCTGGAAATCAAAGGAGCGCTATCTTCACGAGCTTATAAATCCTGATGATGCAGAGGAATATGAAATAAAAAGATATCGCGCTGAGATACATCAACGCTTCACCTATCCGCTATTGTCGGTTATTTTTTCCATTATTGCTTTGGCATGTATTCTTCGCGGTGGATTTAGTCGTAGTGGAAATTTGATGAATATTATTTTGGCGGTATTCTTGGTGGCGATATTTTTTTCGGTTACGATCGCAAGCTATAGCTTGATTGAATCATCGCCTAAATTCACGCCGGTTTTGTATTTAAATTTTATTATATTTTTCGCAGTTAGTCTCAAGCTTCTAACCGCTAATTTTCGAAAGAAAAAATGAAAATAAGGCTCATCAATTTTTATATCGCAAAAATTTTTCTGATTAAATTTTTGCAAATTGTTGGTGGATTTTCGCTACTCATTTTTTTTATTAATTTGATTGATGCGCTTGATAAGGTGAAAGAAACAAACGGACCTTTATACGCGGCAATGGCGATAGCATTTTTGCAAGTCCCAGATTTTTTAAATGATGTTATTGCCTCTCTGGTGTTGATCGCGGCGATCAGCACATTTTTTCTGCTTTCCTCAAAAAGTGAGGTTACAGTGATCAGAATGAGCGGATTTTCTTTGTGGCAAATATTGCGACCAGTTGCTGTGGCTTCGGTATTTCTTGGTATTTTTTGGATTGCGGTTTTTGGCCCAATCTCGATTCAGATGAGTAAAAAATTTAATGTGTTTGAAGGTAAATATATCAAAAATGAAATGCGTGAAGTAGTGGCGCTACAAAATGGTATTTGGCTCAAACAGGTCAACGCAGAAAATCCGGAAGAAGAAATTATAATTCAGGCAAAAAAAGTTTATAAAGATGATCTTGAGTTCAAGATTGTGACCGCTTGGTTTTTTAGTAAAAATAATCAGTTTTATAAAAAAATTGATGCCAGAAAAATGTTTTTGAAAAATGGTTATTGGCTGTTGCAAGATGTGGTTGTGAATGACGCGTCTGTGCTAAACAAAACATTGGATAGAATGTCGATACCAACGAATCTGGAGAGTGATTTTGTGATGCAAAAAATTGTTAATAATTTTCAAAACGTAAAATTATTTTCACTTTTTCAGCTGCCGCAATTGATTCGAGATTTGCGTTCCGCTGGTTTTAATGCGACAAAATTTCAAGTTTATTTTCACTCGCTCATAAGCAAGCCACTACTGTTTTTAGCGATGACATTAATCGCCTGCTATTTTGGCCTGAACCACATTCGTAATCAAAACACGATTATCTTGATTTGTTTTGGCATCGTCATTGGACTCGCACTTTACATCATCTCCAGCATTGTTAACACACTTGGCTCTTCCGGCCTTATTCCGATCTTTGCTTCAACTTGGGTGATTGCTGTCATCTGCTTAGCAATTGGTACACTTTTGATTTATCAAAAAGAAAAATTAT
>CAIYMZ010000069.1 GCA_903927415.1 uncultured Alphaproteobacteria bacterium | reverse complement strand
GTCATTGCGAGCGTTAGCGAAGCAATCCATGTATTCAGAGCATCTGGATTGCTTCGCTAAAGCTCGCAATGACGGAACTTAAGATAGGCTTTTCCACGCACGAGATCCTCGGTGCTGCGCATCAAGGATGACGAGTTTGACGTTTGATTTTTTAGGCAGAATAAAATTTCGCAGAAATTTTACCGCCCGTAAATATCGCTGAATCTAATGATGTCATCTTCTCCCAAATAAGCGCCGGTCTGCACTTCAATTATTTCCAACGGAATTTTTCCCTTATTCTCGAGACGATGTTTTTTGCCGGTTGGAATGTAGGTCGATTCATCCTCAACCAGCACAAATTCTTTATCGCCGCAAGTCACGTGCGCCGTGCCTTTAACCACTACCCAATGCTCGGAACGATGATTGTGCATTTGTAAAGAAAGTGCCGATTTTGGTTTAACGGTGATCCGCTTTACTTTGAAGCGATCTGAAAGATCGATGGTTTCAAAACTACCCCACGGACGCAGAACTTTAGTGTGTGAGTTACACTCGTCGCGTTTTTGTTTTTTCAACATCTCGAACAATTCTTTTACATCTTGGGCATTGTTTTTATTGGCGATCAAAACGGCATCTTTAAGAACAATCACGATTAGATTTTCAACGCCGATTGTAGTCACCAAACCCGCGCGGGAGTTAATGTAGCAGTTTTTAGATTTGAGCGTCGTAACATCGCCAATCAGACTATTTTTATTTTCATCTTGTGGCGCTAATTCTGCGATTGCTTGCCAAGATCCGACATCAGACCAACCAACATCAATCGGTATCACCGCAACTTTTTCAGCCTTTTCCATCACGGCGTAATCAATGGAAATATTTTGGCATTGCTCAAAATCTTCGGCAAAAAGACGAATAAAATCTAGATCGCGTACCGCTTTGCTGTAGGCGTTGCAGCAGTTAATAAAAATTTTATTTTGTAATTTTCGCAGTGATTCCAGATAAGTCGAAGCGCGAAACATGAAGATGCCGCTATTCCACAAATATTTTCCGCTTCTCACAAAATCTTCAGCCGCCTCTTTTTTTGGCTTTTCGATAAATTTTTCGACAGCAAAAATTTCTGAAAATCCTGTAAGCTCAGAATTCTTTTTGATGTAGCCGTAGCCAGTTTCAGCTTTGTCGGGCACAATTCCGAATGTTACTAAATAACCATCTCGTGCGGCCTGAGTCGCTTTTTTAATCTGAGCAACAAATTTTTTTTCGTCGTGAATTACGTGATCGGAAGGCATTACCAAAATTAAATCATCATTTTTAGCATTTGTTGTAATCACATCCAAAGCAGCGATGGCAATGGCTGGAGCAGTGTTTCGGCCACTTGATTCTAAAATAATTGAACGCGGATTAATTTTAATTGTTTGTAATTCTTCCGCCGCCGTGAAGCGATGCTCGTTGTTGCAGACAATGATTGGCTCGTGGAAATCATCCGAATTTTTGACGCGTAAAGCAGTTTTTTGAAACAAAGAATTCTCGCCGAAAAAATCCAAAAATTGTTTGGGATTAAGACTGCGAGAGACGGGCCACAATCTTGTGCCTGAGCCGCCGGAAAGAATTACTGGGGTGATTTTGCTGCTGCTCATAAATTTTCTAAAAATAAATCGATAGCTCCGAAGCCAGATATACCAAGCTTTCTGACTGATGTGATGTTGGCCAAGTTTATTCCACCGAGCGCGTAAATTTTTGGAAGAAAGTGACCATATTTCTTTTGTCTAAAAGTAATTTTGGCCAAATTTTTTAGGCCAAAATTTTTCGTACCAACATGACTTGTAGTCGGAAAAATTGGTGCAATAAAAATTATGTTAGGATCAAAACTTTTCCATTTCAAAAATGATTTTTCGCTGTGGCAGGAAAAACTAAAAATAAATTTTTTTGAGAAAGATTTTTTTTTGAAAAATTCTAGGGGTATTTTGTCAAAATCAGAAAAATGAATTCCGTCAGCTTTAATTTTTTTAGCTAGCTCAAAATCTTTTCCGACCAAGACTTTCATGCAATCAGACCTTGCAAAAGAAATAATTTTTTTAGCAAATTCTTCACGATTTTTTTTATCCAAATCATATTCGCGGATGATTATTATCGAATTTTTTGGTAAGTTTTTTATGGTTTGTTCAAAATCCAGAACTTTTTTGCGATCGGTAAAAAAAACTGGCGGTGCGACAAATTTTTTTATTTCAAACAAAATTTTTTGATTCATGAGTGATGCAATTGAGCGCAGATTATTTCTGATTAATGACAAAATAAAAAAAGCTTGCGAACTCTACGAACAAGAAGTCTCAAGAGTCAATTTAATTGCTGTTTCTAAAACCATATCGAGTGAAAAAATTTATGATGCGATCAATGCTGGCTGTAAAATTTTTGGAGAAAATTACATCAAAGAAGCGAAAGAAAAATGGCCAGAGATTCGTGCTAAAAATCACAAAATAAAATTACATCTCATCGGACATTTGCAGAGTAATAAAGCGGCGGAAGCCATTGAATTGTTTGACTGTATACAGACCTTGGATAGTAAAAAACTCGCCATGATTCTGAAAAAAGAAATTCAAAAACAGCAAAAAAATCCTGAAATTTTTATTCAAGTTAATATCGGTGAAGAAGCGCAAAAGGCAGGAATTTCGCCAAGGGAAGTTGCGGATTTTGTAAAATTTTCTCGTGATGAATGTGGTTTAAATGTTATCGGATTAATGAGCGTTCCGCCGGCAAATAAGTTGGCTTCGCCCTATTTCGTTCTGTTAGCAAAATTGGCGAAAGAAAATGATTTAAAAAATCTTTCAATGGGAATGAGTTCTGATTTTGTAGAAGCCGTCGCAACTGGCTCAACTCACGTCAGAATTGGAACGGCGATTTTTGGTGAACGAAAGAACCAATAACCGTCATCTTTGTAGTCTGTAGAACTTCGTGGATGATCGCAAAGTTTAGCGTTGATTTTTTTTGTTTGATTCCTACAAAGCGCCCCCCGCCTTTCTGCGGGATATATCAAAGCCGCTTCAAACTTGAACAAACTAAAAAATTGAGGTCGACTTCTTCAGGTTTGAAGGAGCCTTGGTATATACTCAGAGCCCGTAGCTCAGTTGGATAGAGCAACAGCCTTCTAAGCTGTGGGTCGGACGTTCGAATCGTCTCGGGCTCACCAGGCTTCGCTCTTACGAGCTATGCCTGGCACGCTAGCGCCAGAAGTAGATCGTTAGAGCGAAGCCTGGGCCAGTTCCACCAACCCACAAACCACCACACCATGGTCGCCAAAATCAAAACCTTCTCCTTCACCGGAATTGACGTTGCCCCAATTGATGTTCAGATAAAAATTTCTCCCGGAATGGCAAGCTTTGTAATTGTTGGTTTGCCCGACAAAGCTGTTGGCGAATCGAAAGAGCGAGTTCGTGCCGCAATCACATCTACAGGCCTTTCATGGCCCTACAAAAAAATTACCGTTAATCTCGCGCCGGCAGATTTGCAAAAAGAAGGCAGCCATTTTGATCTCGCAATCGCGCTTGGAATCATGATCGAAATCGGTGTTTTAGCGCAAGAAACCGTCGATGAATTTTTTGTGCTCGGCGAACTTTCTCTCGACGGCACCGTCGAATCAGTAAGCGGAATTATTTCGGCAGCAATCGGCGCTAATCAAAGAAATTGTGGCATAATTTGTCCGAGAGAAAATGGCTCAGAAGCCGCTTGGGCAGGAGATTTGGAGATTATCGCCGCACCAGATTTAATGACTCTGGTCAATCACTTAAAAAACGAACAAGTTTTATCACGCCCGACAACTTCCAAAATTTTTGCCGAAAAAAAATATCCCGATTTGTCTGACGTTAAAGGTCAAGAAACCGCCAAACGCGCACTCGAAATTGCTGCGGCCGGAGGTCATAATCTTTTGATGGTTGGCCCTCCCGGCACTGGCAAATCAATGCTCGCCTCACGTCTTCCCGGAATTTTGCCGCAATGCGAATTAGAAGAAATTCTTGAGATCAACATGATCGCCAGCGTCAGCGGAAAAATTACTGACGGCAAATTAATCACCTCGCGACCTTACCGCGAAGTTCACCATTCTTGCTCAATGCCGGCAATGGTTGGAGGAGGCGCTAAAGCCAAGCCCGGAGAGGTTTCGCTCGCTCACAATGGCGTTTTATTTTTGGATGAATTGGCGGAATTTCCGCGACAAGTTTTGGATTCACTGCGACAACCTTTGGAAACTGGAAATGTCAGCATTTCGCGCGTCAATTCCCACATCACTTACCCCGCAAATTTTCAACTAGTAGCAGCGATGAACCCTTGCCGCTGCGGCTATTTGGGCGATGCCATGCGTGAATGCAAAAAAGCTCCTAACTGCGGCGAAGAATATAAAAATAAAATTTCCGGCCCGCTTTTGGATCGCATCGACATTTCTGTAAATGTCGGCGCGGTTGATATTTTTTCGCTAAATAATTTGCAGAAAGGTGAGAGCTCAGAAGTGGTTGCAGCCAGAGTTTTAAAGGCGCGCGAGCTGCAAAAAAAAAGATACGAAAAAGAAAGCGAGATGAAAAATCTGCCAAAACTTAACACTAAAATCGACGGAAAAATTTTAGAAAAATTTTGCGAACTTGATGCGGCGGGACAAAAAATTTTACAAAATGCTGTGCAAAAAATGCAGAGCTCGATGCGCGGTGTGACGAGGATTCTCAGGGTTGCGCGGACAATTGCCGATTTGGAAAGCTCAGAAAAAATTCACCAAAATCATTTGTTGGAGGCGATTTCTTATCGACGAAAAATTTAAAGTTTCTTACGAACAAAGTGAGTTAGAAACTTTTATCCTGAACTAGCTTCAGGATCTCTTGAGATTGTAAACCAAAACCAAAACCCCCTGCAAAACTTATGAAAAAATTATCACCAAAAAAATCTTATGTTATTCTAATTAATGAATTAAAAATTCAGATTCAGGCCGCGCGAACAAAGGCTTCGCTGGCGGTAAATCGTGAATTGATTTTGCTTTATTTCAAAATCGGAAAATTAATTCTGGAAAAGCAAGCGGCGGAAGGTTGGGGAAGTAAAATTGTTGAACGAATTTCGAATGATTTACGCAATGAATTTCCTGAGATGAAGGGGCTGTCGGTAACAAATCTTTTTTACATGAGAAAATTTGCTGAGACCTATGGAATTCAAATTTGCCAGCAGCTTGGTGGAGAATTAAAAATTTCCCCATTTTTTGATATTCCATGGAGACATCACGTGATGCTGATGGATTAAGTGCCGCTAGAAGAGCAGCGTCTTTGGTACATTGATCAAACCATAAAAAACGGCTGGTCGCGCAGTGTTTTAACTCATCAAATCAAAAGTGATCTTTACCGCAGACAAGTCGCGGCAACCAAAAGCCACAATTTCGATCTCACCCTCCCCAAAGCTCAATCCGAGCTAGTCGAAAGCATATTCAAAGATGAATATAATTTTGATTTTATTCGAAAAGAAAAAGAACTCGAAGATTGTTTGATCGAAAATGTAACGAAATTTTTACTCGAGCTCGGACGAGGATTCGCCTTCATCGGCAAGCAATATCAGCTTGTGGTCGGTGGTCAGGATTTTTTTGTCGACTTACTTTTTTACAATTTCGAATTGCGCTGTTTTGTGATCGTCGAATTAAAAACTGGTGAGTTCAAACCTGAATATTCCGGCAAGCTCGCTTTTTATCTTTCAGTGATTGACGAGAAGCTGAAACACCAGCAAGATCAAAGCTCTATTGGCATCGTGCTTTGCGCGAAAAACAACAAGGAAATCATTAGACGCGCTACATCATCAAACCGCTCGGAATTTCCGAATATAAAACTTCCGAAAAAATTACTGATAAAAAAATCAGGAAATTTATTCCAAGTGCCGAGGAATTCAAAAAATTAAATTCGTAATGAAACTTCGTAAAGCCAAACAAACAGATGTTCGGGAGATTTTTTTGCTCAATCTAGAAGCGGCAAAAACAGCAAATGGAGTTGCGCGCAAAGTGGAAGAAATTCTGCAAAAAGATGTCGCGGATTTTGTCAAAAAATCTTTGCGGACGGGTTTGATTTTTGTGATCGAGCATCCATCAAATCCCAAAAAACTCATCGCGGAAATTCACTGCTACAAGCATGAGCCTCAATGCTTTAAACATGTTTTGGGAAACTTAACTTTGGTGGTTCATCCCGATTTTCAGGGACAAGGTTTGGGTAGAAAAATTTTCTCGCACCTGCTCACCGAAATAAAAAAAAGCCGTCGAAGCATTGTGCGCGTTGAGCTGATGACGCGTCAAAATAATCCACGCGGAATAAAACTTTACCAATCTTTAGGATTTGAAATCGAAGGAGTTTGTAAGAATCGGATTTTGGATGCGGAGAAAAAATTAGGCTCAGATGTAATGATGGCGTGGTTCAATCCAAGTTTTGAATCTCTTCAAATTTCTTAGAAAAACTTGATTTGCGACAGCGCCATAATTTTTTGCATCTTTTTAATATCACTCAAATGTGGAATGAATTTTAGTTTTTTTCAAAAATTTTGTGGCATGTCACTTAAATCTCTGCAGGCAAAAATCATTTTACTTACTTGCAGCACAACCTTTGCGACTGCGATGTTCATCGGTGTTCTGAATTATTTCCGCACGCTAGAAATCACTCAAAATAAAGTTATCGACAATCTTGCCGGCGAAGCGCGTACAGCTTCTTTGCGTTTCAAAAGCAAATATGACGAGATGAGGAATGATGTCTTCATTATTTCTCGAATGCCGTCGGTTAGCGACGCTATCCTCAATCCACACCAGCCAAATTTTAAAAAAGAATTAGCCGCGATTTTTATTTCGGTGATGAAGGAGAGGTCGCACTATCAGCATTTACAATTCATCAGTTTGAATAGTGGATATGAGCTTCTGAGGGTTAATCGTGTTGATGAAAAATTCGAAATAGTTGATGCAAAAAATCTGCAGGAAAAATCACGCGAGCCTTATTTCCAAGAAGTTGTCGCCAATGAAAATTATCGCGGCACTCACATTTCCAAAACTACTTACGACAAAAATAAGTTTGTAATCGACATGACTTTGCCGGTTTTTTGTGAAGAAAAATTATGCGGCATGTTGGTGATCAACGCTGATTACGACGCGATGTTTGCTCGGGCATTTAAGGAAATCGCTCTGAAGAAGGATGCCTTTCTGGTGAATGACGAAGACGAGCATATGGAATACTACAAAGATCGCGGCGTCTCCGATTTAAAATTTCATCACGAGTATGATCATCCGGATTTTTTGGATAAATTTTTTCATGCCAATGAAAGCGAAATGACGGGCAGCGAAAATAATCGCATTTTTTACGGCGTAAAATTTGGAGTTGATGAGCATGATCCAAGTAGGATCTTTGGCATTGTTCTAATGGTGCCGCGACAAGAGATGATGAAAGAAGTTTATGTGGTGCGTAACCAAAACATCATCCTCGGCACAATTATTCTCATCCTATCTCTGCTGGCGACAATTTTGGTGACAAAAAAATTAACCAGACCTTTGAAAATTATGACGCGGGAAGTCATCGCATCCAAAAAGAAAAAAATTTTAAATCTGCCAATTTTTTTACAGGATGAAATCGGTGAGTTGGCGCGCGCCTTCAAGGAAAAAACCGAGAATCTTTTTGCTAGCGAAGAGAAGATGCGTATCGTGATGAATAGCATCGTTGATGGCATTATTACCGTGAATCATAATGGCGAGATCGATAGCTACAGCGGTGCCTGCAAAAATATTTTTGGATATGATGAAGAAAAAATTTTGGGGAAGAATTTTAATTTTTTGTTAAAAAATTCTGCTGAGAAAATTTCTGATTTGATTGGCAAGAGACTTGATTTTACAGGTGTTGCTGCGGATGGCCGCGAATTTCCGCTCGAGGTTTTTGTCAGTAAAATTCTTCTCGATGAGCGTGATTTATTTTGCTGTGTGGTGCGTGATATTTCGGAAAGAAAGCAAATTGAAAACATGAAAAATGAATTCATCTCCACGGTTAATCACGAGATTCGAACCCCTCTGACATCAATACAGGGTTCACTCGGGCTGCTACGCATGAAGTTAAAAAAAGATATCGATGAGAAAAATAAAAAGTTGCTCGACATCTCTTACAGCAATTGCGAACGCCTGACCTTGTTGGTTAACGACATTCTCGACATTGAAAAAATCGCTGCCGGAAAGATGGAATATAATTTTGAGCGCGTCGAAATTTGTGAGATTGTGCAGAATATTGTGGAGAGAAATTTGGGCTATGCGCAAAAATATGATGTCAAATTTGTGATTAGTTCCGAGATCGATAAGATCTATTGCAACCTAGATATTAACCGCTTCGGACAAGCATTAACGAATCTTTTATCGAACGCAGCAAAATTTTCTCATGCGGGAGATGAGGTGGTGATTGCGTTAAAATTGCAGGAAAAAAATAAAATAAAAATTTCCGTTTCTGACAAGGGCGATGGAATTCCACTAGATTTTCGCGATAAAATTTTTCAAAAATTTTCTCAGGCCGATTCTTCTTCGACTAGAAAAAAAAGTGGAACCGGACTCGGATTAAGCATTGCCAAAGCAATAGTGGAAGCGCTTGGAGGAGTAATTGGCTTCGACAGCAAGGAAGGAGCGGGCACAACTTTTTACATCATTTTACCAACCGAAAAAAACAACTAGTGACCGAAAAATTAAAAAGAATTCTCTATGTCGAGGATGATGAAGACATCGCACAAATCACAGTGATGACGCTCGAAGAGTTTGGAGAATTTGAAGTGAAGCATTGTGCATCTGGCGTAGATGCATTGCGGGAATTGCCAAAATTTTTGCCGCAATTGGTGTTGATGGACATGATGATGCCAGAAATGGACGGGCTTGAGACTTTTAAGCGCATGAAAGAAATCGCGGTAATAAAAAATATTCCGGTGATTTTTATGACAGCAAAAATGCAGGCAAAAGAGCAACAATCATATCTCGATGCCGGAGCAATTGGAGTGATCGCCAAACCTTTCGATCCAGAAAAATTATGCGATATCATCAACCAAATGTGGCAAAAAAATAATGACAGATAAGCAAGATTTTCAGAAAAAAATTGGCGCGATTGGTCAGAATTTTTTGCTCAAGCTGAAAGCTGATCTGCCATTTCTAGAAAAATTTTCAGACCATTCTAAAGTCGCTAAGATCAAGGAAGAAGACCAAAATGAGGCTGCAAAAAAAATGCATAAAATTGCCGGCTCAGCAAAAATTTTTGGCTTTGAAAAATTAGGTAATTTTGCTGCCGCAGTAGAAAATAATTTTAAAAATAAAATTCGCCCAAGCGAGGCTTTTGCTGATTTCTTGCAAGAGGCAAAATCGATTGTCGAATCAAAATTAAAAACGCAGAAAAAAATTTCTCTCGCGGATGAGGGCAAGAAAAAATTCAAATATTGTGCAGCAATTGCGGAAGATGACGATGTCGCGCGAGAGCTAGCAAAACAAGCATTGCAGGAGCTTGATTGTAAAATATTAGAAGCAAAAGACGGCGTTGAAATTTTAAAAAAAATAAAAAATTCGTCAGATGAATTGGACCTCATAATTCTCGCTATCAACATGCCGAAGAAAAATGGTTTTGAGGTTTTGGAGGCGCTGAAAAAAAACTCCGCTACCAAAGAAATTCCGGTGGTCATGTTAGCGCAAAAAATTGATAGTGATGATGTGTTGAGAGGCATGTCTTCTGGTGCGATCGACTACATCACGCAGCCTTTTGAGACTGAAAATTTTAAAAAAAGAATTGGCGAGATTCTGCAAAATTTCCGTCAAAAAATTCTGGTAGCAGATGACGACGAATTGATCCACGACGTGTTGAGCGAGCATTTTCGCCGCTTGGGATATCTTGTGCTTAGTGCAAAAAATGGCAAAGAGGCGCTAGAAATTATTGCAGAACAAAAACCAAATATCGTGATTCTTGACTACATGATGCCGGCGCTGGATGGAATTGCGGTGTTAAAAAAAATGAAAAGTAATCCAGAAATTTCTGATATTCCGGTGGTGATGTTAACCGTAAAAAGTCAGCAAGAAAATATTCTGCAAGGCTTGAAAAGCGGCGCTAACGACTATGTGACAAAGCCGTTTGATATCGAAGAATTGTCGCAAAGAGTGATTGGGATTTTGAAGAGGTACTGATTCAAAACACCGAACTT
>CAIYMZ010000068.1 GCA_903927415.1 uncultured Alphaproteobacteria bacterium | reverse complement strand
GCCGTAATGCTCTAAGGATTTTGAGTGATGGCGGTAATTTCTTCGAAGTCTCGAGGAGGGAATGTATTTCACATACATGACCGACGAGAGGCGTCGAAAAATTGCCGTCAGCGCTCAAAAGCTGACGAGCATTTTTATTTAGGCTTTTGTGCACCGTATTTTGAACGTGCTTGTTTACGATTTTTAACCCCTTGCGTATCCAAAGATCCGCGAACGATGTGGTAACGAACACCCGGCAAATCTTTTACACGACCACCGCGGATTGCTACAACCGAGTGCTCTTGCAGGTTGTGTCCTTCACCTGGGATGTAAGCGATAACTTCGAATCCATTTGTTAATTTCACACGCGCAACTTTACGCAAAGCTGAATTTGGTTTTTTTGGAGTGGTTGTGTAAACGCGAGTACAAACGCCTCTTTTTTGTGGGCAGGCTTTCATCGCCGGAACCTTGTTTTTAGCACTTTGTTTGACTCTCGGATTTTTGATCAATTGATTAATTGTAGGCATGCAAAACTGCTCTTTGAAAAGTTAAATTTGAAATTTGTTTTTGGATTTCTTGGGGATTTCTTTGAAAAAGGGTCGCGCTTTTTATTTGCGAAGATTCGTTAGTCAACCGAAAATTAGTCGTCAGTCAGCAGTCGTCGGTCACAATTTAACTGACGACTGCCGGCTGAATTTTATAAATTTTTTGAATTGCTTGCGAGATAATCCGCGACGCCTTTCGCGTCAGCCTTCATCCCAGCCTTTCCTTTATTCCAACCTGCCGGACAAACTTCGCCATTTTCTTGGAAAAATTTTAGTGCATCCACCATGCGAATTGCCTCATCAATGTTGCGACCGAGCGGAAGATCATTCACAACTTGGTGGCGAACAACGCCATCTTGGTCAATCAAAAAAGTACCACGAAGCGCAACTGCATCGCCCATCAAAACATCGTAATCACGCGCGATGCTTTTGGTCAAATCGGCAATAAGAGGATATTGAATTTGACCAATCCCGCCCTTGTTCACGTCAGTATTTTTCCAAGCTAAATGCGTATATTTTGAATCGACAGAAACTCCGATAACTTCAACTCCACGATCTTTAAATTCTTTTAGACGATTATCGAAGGCGATGATTTCCGAAGGACAAACAAATGTGAAATCGAGTGGATAAAAAAACAAAATCCCGATTTTGCCTTTAAGGTAAGAATGAAGATTAAATTTATCATTGATTTCGTTATTTGGCATAACTGCAGCAGCAGTGAAATCCGGAGCCTTTTTTCCAACTAGAACTGACATGATTTTTTAAAATTAAATTGAAAGACCGAGTGAATTACTCGGGTTTTAAAATTAAAAATTTTAGTCGTAAGTCGCAAGTCGTAAGTCGTAAGTTTTATTAATTTTTGCTCGAGCTAAATTGAGAGACATTTAGTTTGCAATTTCGCAGCTCAAATTTAGGTTGCACCACCTTCAAATTTCTTTTTTCCAAAATCTTAACTACCTCTTCACGCCATGTCCCTTCTAGATGCAAAGCCTATTTACAAACCGTTCAATTATCCTTGGGCTTACGAAGCTTGGTTGAAACAACAGCAAGTTCACTGGCTTCCAGAAGAGGTTCCATTGGCTGACGATGTTCGTGATTGGAAACACAATTTAACCGCCGGCGAAAAAAATCTTCTCACGCAAATTTTTCGTTTTTTTACCCAAGCTGATATCGAGGTAAATAACTGCTACATGAAGCATTACACTCAAGTTTTCAAACCAACAGAAGTGCAAATGATGCTCGCCGCTTTTTCCAACATGGAAACCGTTCACATCGCCGCTTATTCGCACTTGCTCGACACTGTCGGCATGCCCGAAGCCGAATATTCCGCCTTCATGAAATACAAAGAAATGAAGGATAAATATGACTACATGCACAAGTTCGGCATCGCCACCAAGAAAGACATCGCCACTACTCTCGCAGTCTTTGGCGGCTTCACCGAAGGTCTACAACTTTTTGCCTCTTTCGCGATTTTATTAAATTTCCAACGCTTCGGAAAAATGAAGGGAATGGGTCAAATCGTGGCTTGGTCAGTGCGCGACGAAACTCTGCACACCAATTCCATCATCAAACTTTTTCGCACTTTCTGCCAAGAAAATCCTGAAGTTTGGGACGAAGAATTAAAAGGCCGCCTCTACGAAGCATGCGCCACCATCGTCCATTTCGAAGATGCATTCATCGATCTCGCTTTCGAAATGGGAAATATCGAAGGCCTCACTTCGCGCGAAGTAAAACGCTACATCCGCTACATCGCTGATCGCCGCCTCAACCAACTTGGCCTCAAAGACATCTACATGATCGACATTAATCCACTCCCTTGGCTTGATGAAATATTGAACGGCGTTGAACACACAAATTTTTTCGAAAATCGCGTCACCGAATATAGCAAGGCGTCCACAACCGGAACGTGGGACGAGGTATTTAACGAAATCGACGCTGATCGTCAGAAAATGTTGGCGGTTTAAAAAATGCAAAAAGCAAAAAGCAAAATCACAAAATTTCTTTTTTTTGCTTTTGTTTTTACTCTTGTCGCATCGCAAAATTCTGTTGCCGCTCAAAGTCGTAATTTGACAATTTTTGCCGAACCAAACATGGCTTTGGCACTCACCAAAATTGCCAGGCTTTATTCGCAAAAATACAACACCATCACTTCGGTAAATTTTGGATCTTCCGCTGATTTGTTAAATGAGGTTGATTCTGGCGAACCGGCTGACGTCTTTATTTCAGCCCATCATGGTTGGATTGAATCTCTGCGCCAAAAGGGACTGATCGACATCTACAACATTGGCTATATCGCCAATGATGAGTGAGTAATCATAACGTCAAAATCCAATCCAAATCAACCAGCTGAGTTGCTGACAAAAAAACTATCGCTCGAAGATGTTCTAAAAATTCTTAACCGGAATAAAGCCACCTTGATTCTCGATAATGAAAGCAACTCATCGGGAAAATTAAGCAACGACTTCCTAAAAAATTTAGACATCAATGATTTGAAATTATTTAAAAAATTAAACGAGGATAAATCTTCATTTTTAAACATTGTCAAAAGCAACTCCGAGAACTACGCCTTGTTACTTGCAAGCCAGATTAAAAACAAATCAGATTTTAACATTTTGGCAACCAAAAAAGATGAAAATATTTTTTACCAAGCATTGGTGATTGCCGGCGACAATATGGAAATTGCACGTGAATTTATAAAATTTTTGAAGAGCGATGCCGCCAAGGCAGCATTGAAGGAAAGTGGTTTTGTAGTTAACTAAATTATTTTTTCTTGACGCTTAAAAAACGATTCTTAGGTTGCCGCGCCTTTCCAAAAACCATCTTGCTGAAAATTTCAAGTGACTAATTTTAAATCATCCTCAAATCGCAGTGTTTCAACTGGTTTCAAGCCAGCCGATGTTTTTGCTGCCCGCTCTTTTTTTGCTGCTGCCTGCTGTTGTTGCCGTTGCTAACGCCACCCCCCTTCTCTTCTTTTTTCATTTTTAAATTTTAGGCACGCAGTTTTTTTTCATGTATTTCCCGCTTTTTTTAAACATCAGCAAAACGAGGTTTCTTGTCGTCGGTGCCGGCAAAATCGCGCTCGCGAAGTTGGAAACTATTTTGGAATTCAGCGACAATATTTTGGTTATCTCCAAAGAAATTTCTCCGCAAACTTTAGATTTAATTTCAGCGCAAAAAATTAAATTCATTCAAACTTCCTACGATAAGAAATATCTCGAAGATGCTGATATCATTATCGCCGCGACCGATGATCGCGAAGTGAATCGCCAAATCGCCGAGGATGCAAAATCGCAAAATAAACTCGTCAATGTCGTCGATGATCCGCAAAATTCGCGCTTCATTTTCGGCGCGAGTGTCAAGCGTGGTGAGGTGATCATGTCAGTCGCGACATCAGGTGTTTCGCCGGTTCTCGCCCGCCTCCTCAAACAAAAATTACAAAATCTTTTGCCGGAAAATCTAAATTTTTTGAGCGAATTTTTAGCGAAGAATAAGGAGTTGGTGAAGAAAAAATTAAGCGATTTGCAAGCGCGTCGAATCTTCTGGCACGATGTGATTCAAGGCGCAATCGCATCTGAAACTTTGCTTGGAAATTTTCAAAAAGCGCAGGAATTGCTCGAGAAAAAATTACAAAAATCCGAAAATAAAAAAGAGGAGGCGGTTTATTTTATTGGCGCCGGTCCGGGTGATCCGGAGCTAATCACACTCAAAGGCGTCAACCTACTCTCGCGCGCCGATATCGTGCTTTTTGATCGCTTAGTTTCGCCGCAAATTCTTTCCCACGCCAGAAAGGACGCGCTCAAAATCAATGTCGGAAAAACCCGCGACACTCATCGCTATTCGCAAGATGAGATCAATCAACTCATCAGAAAATTTGCCGCAGAAGGAAATATCGTTGCGCGTTTGAAGGGCGGTGACACCAGCATTTTCGCGCATTTGAGCGAAGAAATTGACGCGATCAAAGACTTAAAAATTCCCTACCAAATCGTTCCAGGAATCACCGCCGCATCAGGCGCTGCCTCTTACGCCGGCATTCCGCTTACTTCGCGCAACTCCAACAAATCGGTGCGATTTTTGACGATCTACAAAAATGATTTGATCGATGAAGCCTACTGGCAAGAGCTCGCGAAGAGTGATGATACTTTGGTGCTTTACATGTCGTCGCATAATTTGAGCGAAATTTCGGCGCAATTAATCCGCGCCAAAAAAAATCCGCTGACGCCGCTAGCCATCATTGAACAAGCAACCACGCCGTTCCAAAAAACTTACGTCACCAATTTACAAAATTTTGAAAAAGATTTTTACGAAAAAAAATTCGCCTCACCCGCCATCGTAATCATCGGCGACGTCGTAAATCAGCACGCACAATATCGCTGGCTCGAAGAAAATCTCGATGGCACTTACTTCAAAAAATTGGAGGAAAGAAATGGAAATTAAAAATTTAACTTGGCAGGAAAAATTAGAATTCGCCGCCAAAAATTTTAGCGGTGCAACCTTCTCAAGCAGCTTCAGCATTGAGGATCAAGTCATCACCGATTTCATCGCTGAGAAAAATTTACCGATCGAAATTTTCACGCTCGATACCGGACGTTTGCCGCAAGAAACTTACGATGTGTGGCAACGCACTCTCGAAAAATATTCGCTGAAAATCGCCGCTTTTTATCCCGATGCTGAGGAGATTTCTGACTTCGTAAATCGCGAAGGAATCAACGCTTTTTACCAAAATAAAGAGCTGCGCTTAAACTGCTGCGAGATCAGAAAAATCAAGCCTTTGCAACGTGCATTAAAAGGCAAAAATTTATGGATCAGCGGACTTAGAAAAGAACATTCAAACGCCCGCGCCACCAAAGATTTTTTTGAAAAAGATGAAGCGTTGAATTTAACAAAATTTTATCCGCTGCTCGAAGTTTCTGAGGAAGAATTGTGGCAAAAAATTCAGCAAAAAAACATTCCGTTTAATCGACTCTACAAGTCAGGTTACCGCTCAATAGGTTGCGCGCCTTGCACTAGAGCCATCAGCACCGGCGAAGAAATTCGTGCGGGAAGATGGTGGTGGGAAGAGGATGCGAAGAAGGAGTGTGGGCTGCATAATTTAAAGAAAATTTAGACAATGCTAAGTAACGAAAAAAAACAAATTCTCGACCAAATAATCGCCAGCTTCACCAAAGAAGAAATTGCATGGTCAAGCGGCTATTTATCTGGCTTCGTGAGCGATCGCAAAACAGAAAATAAATCGGCAAAACTAGTCAAAGATTTAACAATTCTCTACATCACCGAAACCGGAAATTCAAAATTTTTGGCTGGAGAAATTGCGAAGAAATTGAAGGCGGAAGGCGCGCATGCCAAGCTCAAAGCGGCGGATCAATATCGTCTCGCTGACTTCGAAAAAGAAAAAAATTTAATCATAATTGCTAGCACTCACGGTGAAGGAGAAATCCCTGCGGCGGGAAAAAAATTCTTCGAGCATATCACGCAAAATGAGCTGGCTCTAGATTCTTTGAACTATCTCGCAATTGCTTTGGGCGACACAAATTACCCACTTTTTTGCCAATCAGGAAAAGACATTGATGCACGCTTAGAAAAACTCGGCGCCAAAAAATTAGCGGAAAGAATTGATCTTGATTTGGATTTTGAAAATTCGATTCCGGAAATTTTTGCAAAAATTTTTGATATTTTTGGCAATCAAGCGTGGACCCCGCAACAAGTGCGGGGTGACAATGCTGTGGATATGCGGGGTGACAATGCTGTGGATATGCGGGGTGACAATGCTGTGGATATGCGGGGTGACAATGCTGTGGATACGCGGGGTGACAATGCTGGAGGCGCATTCCCCTCAACTTGTCACCCCGCACTTGTTGCGGGGTCCACCTCATCGCGACAAAAGAATTTCTCCGGAAAAATTCTCGCCAATATCAATCTCAACGATATCGGCTCAAGCAAGGAAACGCACCACATTGAAATCGCGAGCGACGATGAAATTCACTACGAACCCGGTGATTCAGTTGGGATTTTATTTGGAGAAGATGAGCTCGGCGTCGAAGGAAATTTAAACCCCCTTGCCGCGCAACTTGCGACTTCGTCGCAAACGCGCGACCTCCCCCTAAACAGGGGGATACTCACGCCGCGCCTCTACTCCATTGCCTCTTCAACCAATGAACATGGTAATGAAGTTCATCTCACCGTCTCACTTTTGCGTTACATCGACAAAAATGGAAAAGAGGTTGAAGGCTTATTTTCCGGCCATCTAGCGCGTTTAAAAATCGGAGAAAAAATTAATTTTTACATTTCGCGCAATCGTCAATTCAAACTTCCTGCCGACGATAAAGACATCATACTTGTCGGTCCGGGAACAGGAATCGCGCCGTTCCGCAGCTTTCTTGCCGAAAGAAATTACCGCAACGCTTCCGGAAAAAATTGGTTATTTTTCGGCGAAAGAAATTTCCAAACTGACTTTTTGTATCAGTCGGAATGGCAAGCACACCTTGAGTCGGGACTGCTTTCAAAAATCGATGTCGCTTTTTCTCGCGATCAAAATCACAAAATTTACGTCCAAGATCGCATCAAAGAAAATGCCCAAGAAATTTATCACTGGCTCGAAAATGGCGCCTATTTTTACGTTTGCGGCGACAAGGAAAATATGGCGCGAGACGTTGAGAATACGCTGCTCGATGTGATTCAAACTATCGGAAAAAAATCTGCTGATGAGGCGAAAGATTATCTCGATCACCTTGTGCAGCAGGATCGGTATTTGCGGGACGTTTATTAAAAAATTTTAACAACATGACCAAAGTCGAAAAAATAAAATCAGACAGCAATTACCTTCGCGGCACCTTGAAGGAAAGCATCAAAAGTGGCATCACCGGCGCCATTGCTGACGATGATCAAATCATCCTAAAATTTCATGGCTCTTACCAACAAGATGATCGCGATGCTCGCGACAGACGCGCGGAAAAAAAATTGGAAAAACTTTTTTCTTTCATGATTCGTTTGCGAATTGCTGGCGGAAAAATTTCAGCGAAGGAATGGATTGGGATCAACAAAGTCGCCCAGCAAAATGCCAATCCAACCATTAAAATCACCACTCGCCAGACGATTCAACTTCACGGCGTCATCAAATCAAAATTAAAACCAACGATCGCTTCTTTTTACGAATATGGCCTCGACTCAATCGCAGCCTGTGGCGACGTCAATCGCAATGTCATGACTTCAGTGGCGATTGCACAAAATAAAGGTTACGATGAAGTTTATGAGTATGGCAAAAAGATCAGTGATTACCTGCTTCCGCACACTAAGGCCTATCACGAAATTTGGCTCGACGAAGAGCAAATTTCGGGCGAACCTTCCCCCTATTTAGGGGGAGGTTCCGCGTTTGCGACGAAGTCGCAAGTTGCGGAACGAGGGGGTGCAAACATTGAACCACTTTACGGAAAAACTTATCTGCCGAGAAAATTCAAAATCGTCATCGCGATTCCACCAGAAAATGACGTCGATCTTTACGCTCACGATATCGGATTAATTGCGATTATTGAAAATGATGAATTGCTGGGATTCAACGTCACTGTAGGCGGAGGCATGGGTGCCACGCATGGAAATCCTGAAACTTTCCCACGCATCGGCGATTTAATCGGCTTCGTGCGCAAAGAAAAAATTCTCGATGCCACTTACCAAATTGCTGCAATTCAACGTGATTTCGGAAACCGCGAGGAGCGCGCCAAATCTCGCTTCAAATACACAATCGACAAATATGGCGTCTCATGGTTTGTCACCGAATTTGAAAAACGTTTCGGCGAAAAATTAGAAAAAGCGCACGAATTTAAATTAGAAAAACGCGGCGATCATTTTGGTTGGAAGCAGGATTATCTAGGGCAAAACCACTTCACACTTTTTGTCGAAGCTGGACGAATTTTCGGCGAGATGAAAAAAGCTCTGCTCGAAATCGCCGAAAAAAATCTCGGAAATTTTCGCTGCACCAACAATCAAAACATCATCATTTCTGACGTTGCGCCGGAGAATAAAAAAGCCGTCGAAAAACTTTTAGAAAAAATCGAAGTGAATAATGTTTCTCCGATTCGCCTTGATTCCATTGCCTGCGTCGCACTCAACACTTGCTCTTTGGCATTAGCAGAAGGCCAACGTTATTTGCCGAGCCTGATCACAAAAATCGAACCGATTTTGGAAAAATATAATTTGGCGCAAGAGCCAATCAGCATTCGCATGACTGGATGCCCCAATGGTTGCGGCCGTCCCTATCTCGCCGAAATCGGCCTCGTCGGAAAATCACTCGGAAAATATAATTTATTTTTAGGCGGCGATCGTTTGGGCAAAAGGCTCAATCGCCTCTACAAAGAAGATTTGGGCGAGGCGGAAATTCTCGCTGAGCTTGATGGTTTTTTGGGGAAATATTCGGAGCATCGTCAGTCACAGGAAGATTTTGGTGACTTCATTTTAAGAACATATTTTCAAGGAGAAAACCATGTCCAGTAACTACCTACAAACACTAGAAGACGAATCGATTTACATCATTCGTGAGGCCGTCGCCGAATTTAAAAATCCGGTTTTGCTTTATTCGATCGGCAAAGATTCGTCGGTTTTATTGCATCTTTTGCTCAAAGCTTTTTATCCCGCCAAACCGCCGGTGCGGCTGCTGCACGTCGATACAACTTGGAAATTTAAAGAAATGATTTCCTTCCGCGATTACCAAATAAAAAAATTTGGACTCGATTTAATTGTGCACACAAATCCTCGCGGCGCCGCGGAAAATATCGCGCCATTTGGGATCGGCAGCAAAACTTACACCGACATCATGAAGACCGAAGGCCTGCGCCAAGCGCTCGACCAATATGGCTTTGATGTCGCTCTTGGCGGCGCTCGGCGCGATGAAGAAAAATCGCGCGCCAAAGAAAGAATTTTTTCTTTCCGCAGCGCCTTTCACGGCTGGGATCCGAAACAGCAACGCCCCGAAATGTTCAACCTCTTCAATTGCAAAATTAACAACAAGGAATCGATGCGCGTTTTTCCGCTGTCAAACTGGACTGAGCTTGATGTCTGGGAATATATCGCCGAAAAAAATATCGAAGTGGTGCCGCTTTATTTTTCTAAAGCTAGGCCGGTTGTAGCGCGCGATGGCACTTTAATTATGGTCGATGACGAAAGATTGCCGCTCGAAAAGAATGAAAAAGCGGAATTGAAGGAAGTTCGCTTCCGCACTTTGGGCTGCTATCCGCTTACCGGCGCGATTGAATCGAAAGCCAAAAATATTTCCGAAATAATTTCTGAAATGCGTCTGAGCAAATTTTCTGAGAGGCAGGGAAGGCTGATTGACAAGGATCAGAAGGGCTCGATGGAGAAGAAGAAGTTGGAGGGGTATTTTTAGAAAACGAATGCAGGACTCGAGTGCAGGACGGGGTTTGTAACCCCGTCCTCATGTTCAGTTCAAACTCGAGTAGGACGTGAACGTGCGAACGGGGTTACAAACCCCGTCCGGCGCAGGTCTAGCGCGCTACTCCACAAAACAAAATCAAATTTAAATCAAAACAACATGACACAACAAATCATAAAATTCCTCACCGCTGGCAATGTCGATGATGGCAAGTCCACACTGATCGGACGCCTGCTTCATGACACTGATTCACTTTACCAAGATCAAATCGACGAGGTAAAAAAATCGACGGAAAAATCATTCGTCGGCGATCTCGATTTTTCACTTTTTCTCGACGGACTCACCTCGGAAAGAGCGCAAAAAATTACCATCGATGTTGCCTACCGTTATTTTTCCTACCGCGGAAAAAAATTCATTATTGCTGACGCTCCAGGACATGAGCAATACACGCGCAACATGGCTGTGGCCGCGGCAAATAGCGACGCGATTATTATTCTGATCGATGCAACTAAGGGCGTAAAAACTCAAACAATTCGTCACAGCTACATCGCTCATCTTTTCGGAATTAAAAACGTAATCGTCGCGGTGAATAAAATGGATTTGGTGAATTTCGATTACGATATTTTTGATCAGATCCGCAAAACTTATTTAGAAAAAACTGCCGATCTTGGTTTTAACGACATCTATTTCGTGCCAATCGCAGCAAAGCTCGGCGAGAATATTGTCAAAAAAAGCGACAAGATTTCTTGGTATCAAGGCAAAAGCATCGTCGAATATTTGCTCGAAGTTGAAATCAAAAAGCATGGGCAAGATTTACTAAGATTCCAAATCCAAAATATCGTCAAACATGAAAATAGCCGCTATTACCAAGGCTTGCTCGTAGGCGGAGAAATTAAAGTTGGCGATGAAGTTGTGGTTTATCCGGCGAAGAGATCGGTGAAAATCAGCAAAATAATTCACTCCGAAAAAGAAGTGGAGAGCGCTAAAACTGGCAGTTCGATCGCAGTTGTTTTGGATCAGGATGTCGATTTGGATCGCGGCGGATTAATCGTCAATTCCGACAATCGCCCCTACTTCGCCAACCATTTCAGCAGCTATTTAATTTGGTTTAGCCCGGAAGAATTTAGCGCCAAAAATTCGCGCGAATTTATCATCAAGTTGAATCACAATCACCTGCGCGCACGACTCGAAAATATTAACCACATCATCAACATTAACGACCTCTCCGACATTAGCAGCTCTACAACCATCCTGCTCAATCAAATTGCCAACGTGAATTTAACATTGTCGCAAGAAACCGCGTTTGATTTGTTCAAAGGAAATAAAAATACCGGCTCGTTTTTGCTGATCGATAAAAACAGCAACGAAACTGTAGCCTGTGGCGTGATCGCGAATTTTTTACCCAAGGAAGATAAAATCAAAGATCGGCAGGAGGAATTTTTGTCGGAATTATCAGACTTGGTTAGGAAATATTTCGGGAATAAAAATATCGATTTTTCGATTTAGGAAATGGACCCCGCAACAAGTGCGGGGTGACAATATTAG
>CAIYMZ010000067.1 GCA_903927415.1 uncultured Alphaproteobacteria bacterium | reverse complement strand
GCTGCTCTACCCCGCGATATGAGAAGTTTAAAACTTCGAAGTTTTTCTCCATAAAAGTTTTTAAGAAAATTCTAGCAAAGAGAAGGGCGCGCAAGCTATGAATGCAAAAAAGGAAAAGCAAGAAATTAAAAAACTCCTTCAACCTTAGCAATACCATCAATGCCACGAACCTTTGCTATGTCTATCTCTCCAAGAAAATACTTTTGCATTAATTCGATTTTAGAAATTTTTTCATCAAGAGCGATCAAAAGAAAAACTGTGGTAAATTGTTCAGATGATAGTGGCGCCAAACATTGAGATAGTAAGGATTTGATGGAAAAAATTGAATCACGATTTTGAACAATAATTTCAACTTTTGAAAAAATTTTCTTCGTAGGTTGCTGAATTATTAGTTCTAGTTTTTGAAGCGGAATTTCATTGCGATGATACTCAAAACTACGACCCTGCTGAGTTGATCGCATAGCTTGTTTTTTAATATCTTCAAAATCTTTCTCTGCTGCTTTGGAATTTTGGATAAAATCCTCAAGTTTTTTTACATCACGAATCAAAATTCTAGTTCCGCCATCATCTTTGCGAATCAAACATTCCAAAGCAATCGCACTGCCATCCGCCAGAATATCTCGTGCCGAAGTAATGAGAGCTTCATCAAAAATCATCGCTTCAAAAATTCCGAATGGGTCAGAAATTGTCATGTAAGCAAAGCGTCCGCGCGCTCCTGAGCGATGCTTACTGCCAGCCACAACTCCGGCCATTTTTACTAAATTTCCGTCGGTTAATTCATCACGCTCTAGTTTGTCGGAAAAAATTACGCCGCGTTTTTTTAAATCAGAAAGATAGTCATCAAGCGGATGTTCATTCAAAAAAAATCCGAAGGCTTCAAATTCTTTTTGTAAGCGTCCGACCTTATTCCAATCAGAAATTTTCTTTAATTCGGGCTTGGCATTCTCTTCTGACAAACCGCTAAAAAGGCTCATTTGATTTGAAGTTGCAGTCTCTTTTTTTTGTGATGAGTAGTTAGAAAGGACATCGAAAGATTCAGCAATTTGACAACGATTTTTATGCAGTGAATCAAAGGCGCCGACTTTGGCTAAAGCTTCGATCGATTTTTTGTTAATTGAGCGCGGATCAAGACGTTCGGCAAAATCGTAAACATCCTTGAATTTTCCATTTTTTTGACGCTCTTTAATCGCAACTTCCATCATAGTAAAACCAACGGCTTTAACGGCTCCAAGCCCAAATCGAATGGCGAATTTTTCTTCCTGTTGCATGGCTTAAGAAATGAAAAATAAAATGAGAATTCCGAGCGCAATTCGGTAAATTCCAAATGGCACAAAGTTATGTTTGCTGACAAACTTTATGAACCATTTGATTACCAAAATTGCTGAAAAAAATGATGCCAATAATCCGACAAAAATAAGTTCAATATTTGTAGTCGTGAGCTCGGAAGAATTTTTTAACAGATCATAAAAACTTGCCGCAGCAATTGTTGGAATTGCTAGAAAAAAAGAAAATTCTGTGGCTGATTTGCGGTTCAGACCAAGTAAAAGTCCCCCGATAATTGTAGCGCCAGACCGCGAAACTCCTGGGATCATCGCGATGCACTGAAATAATCCGATGTAAAAAGCGGTAAGTGGATTGATGTCATCAACTGATTCAAATTTTGATTCACGAGGCTTGTGATCAATCACGATCATCAAAATTCCACCAAGAATTAAAGCGATGGCAATGACAAAATTTGAAAAAAGAAATTGTTTAATGAGTCCGTGAAAAAGCGCTCCAAACATAGCTGCAGGAAGAAATGCAAAAATCAAATTTAAAATAAATTTTTGCTGATTTTTTTTCTTCAAACCAAAAATGATGTCATAAATTTTTTGGCGGTAAATTATACAAATCGCTAGTATCGCGCCAAATTGGATGACGATTTCGAATAAACAATTTTTGATGATTTGAAAATCAATAAGATAGGATGAGATCAATAAATGCGCGGTTGAAGATACTGGGATAAATTCGGTGAGACCTTCAATAATTCCCAGAAAAATAGCTTTGATGAGATCAGCGAAATGAAGCACTTTTGGTTTGTGAATGGTACCTCTGATCCGAATCGAACGGACACGTCCTAAAGGACAATAGATTTTGAGTCTATCGCGTCTACCAGTTCCGCCACAGAGGCATAGTAAAAATTGACCAAAGAAGAGAGAAGGGTGATCTGATGAAAATCTTATTCACAAAAAACACTCCATTTAAGCAAAAAATTTGGCCAAGAAATCTTAAGCTATTGCCTAAATTTTCTTGACCAAACCCAAAAATAAAAAATCTAAAAAGTAAAAGTTTTGGGAAGCGAGCACCTTAGCAAGTTAACAAATAAAAAGTCAAAAACCTTTAAAACAAAATAGAAAATGTGCCGAGAAACTTAGAGCCTGTTTAATTAAGAGTATTTTAATCTTATTTTACATAATAGACCTTATGAGTAAAAAATGGAAGGAAGGAAGAGAGCGAGACAACAATTTTTTTCCATAAACAACCAAAAATCAAAATTCTCCGGGAAATTCAGACCATCCTTCCGACCAAACTACTCGGCCGCGCTTTCAAAATTTTTACGTTCGCAATTTTTCCAAGAAATTTTTTTGCCTCATCTTCACCGCTAATATCAACAATCACCGATTGCAGCCAAGGCGATTTACCCCAGAGCTGAATTCTACGCAAACCATGCTGCATAGCATCATCTTCCAATTGCCCTTCGACAAGCTCATGATGACCAGTAAGTTCGGGGTGACATGTTTTTTTATCTTCCTTTCCAGAATTTGGCGCTTCTTTTTCGAATAAAACTGGCATCACCTGCCCTTCAAATTTTTTGTTAAAATCGATTTGTTGCTGCGTTAAAAGTTTTTGCAATTCAGCCAAACGTTCGGTTTTTATTTTTTCTTCAACTTGGATTTTAGCCTCTGCTGCCGGCGTTCCCGGACGTGGTGAATATTTAAAAGAATAGCATTGCGTGAAGCCAATTTGCCTCACCAAATCCATTGTGTCGGCGAAATCCTTGTCGGTTTCTCCGGGAAATCCGACGATAAAATCGGAAGACAATCCGATGTCGGGCCTTGCGGCGCGCAACTTCTCGATGATTTTAAAATAATCTTGGCGAGTATGTTTGCGATTCATTCCCTTCAAAACATTGTTCGATCCCGACTGAATTGGTAGGTGTAAAAATGGCATTAATTTTTTGATGTCGCGATGTGCTGTGAGCAAGTCATCAGCCATGTCGCGAGGATGAGAAGTGGTGTAGCGAATGCGTTCAATTTCCGGAATTTCTGCAATTTTTTCGATCAGTTTTGCGAGGCTCGTCGCCTGACCTTTTTCATCAATTCCGTGGTAAGCATTTACGTTTTGTCCGAGAAAATAAATCTCCTTCACGCCACGATCCGCAAGCTTGCGCGCGTCATCAAAAATTTTAGAAACTTCACGAGAATATTCGGCGCCGCGAGTGTAAGGCACGACGCAAAATGTGCAGAATTTATCGCAGCCTTCTTGCACGGTGACGAATGCCGAAGCATTCGTTTTATGCACCCCCATCGCGCCGCTAACGCGTTCGCTCGATCCCCCTAAATAGGGGGATTTATGCACCCCCATCGCGCCGCTAACGCGTTCGCTCGATCCCCCTAAATAGGGGGATTTATGCACCCCCATCGCGCCGCTAACGCGTTCGCTCGATCCCCCTAAATAGGGGGAT
>CAIYMZ010000066.1 GCA_903927415.1 uncultured Alphaproteobacteria bacterium | reverse complement strand
GGTTACGAAGAAACTAATTTAGTGAAGCTGACAATCATGGTCAATGGAGAGCCTGTGGACGCTCTTTCATACATCACTCACAAAACTCACGCTGAATCTCGCGGCAGAAAAATTTGTGCAAAATTGAAGGAATTAATTCCGCGGCAAATGTTTGCGATTGCGATTCAAGCGGCGATTGGTGGGAAGATTGTGGCGCGGGAAACTGTGTCGGCGATGAGGAAAGACGTGACTGCGAAGTGCTACGGCGGAGATATTTCTCGAAAGAGAAAACTTTTGGATAAGCAGAAAAAGGGGAAGAAAAAAATGCGGGAGATTGGGAATGTTGAGATTCCGCAGAGTGCGTTTTTGGCGGCGCTGCGGTTGGATGAGTGAGAAAACAGCCTGAATGGCTGTTTTTGGCGACGTGAGGAGATGGGGTGGTTTGTAATCACTCTTTTCAGTGTTACCAAAAAAAATCCGAAGCGTTTTTGAGTTAGACCTTATTTTACCCAGCGCTGCAGTAAATCATCGATCGATTCTCGTCTGATTGGCTTTGAAACAAAGTCATTCATGCCATATTCAATACATTTTTTTCTGTCTTCTTCGCTGGCATTGGCGGTGAGGGCGAAAATTAATATTGGCTTTTCAACACCTTTTTCCTTTTCAATTTCTCTGATTTTTTTAGTGGCTTCGAATCCGTCCATTACTGGCATCATGCAATCCATGAGGATCAAATCATATTTGATATGAAGAAACTTATTCACCGCTTCTTGACCATTTTCGGCAAAATCAAGTTGAAAGCCGAAGCGCTTTAGAATCACCATCGCGACTTTCACATTTACCTCGTTATCTTCGCAGAGTAACACATGTAGCCCCTTGGTTTGTAAGGCCTCCTCCTTGATTTGAGATTTTTCAATTAAGGCGCCGTCCTCTTCGTAATAAGTAATTTTCATTACAAAGAACAAAGCCATCAACAAGCGTTCCTGCTTAATTGGTTTGGTAATGCTGCGATTGAAAAGTGTTAATTTTTCTTGCGGGATTTTTAATTTTTCTTGAATTGATATCAATAGAACCAGCGGAATATTTTTTAATTTTTCACTGAGTTTAATTTTTTCGGCAATATTAGTGGCATCAATGCCGGCATGAGAATTATGACTGATAAGAATCGCATCAAGATTATTTGATTTTTCGAGCTCAAGTAAAACCAAATTTGTTTTTTCTGTTATGTCGTTGATGTCGTTGGAAACGCTTATAATCTGATTCTGAAGTTGGAGTTTGTTAAAATATTTACCAAAAACTTTCTGTGCAGTCTTGTTATTTTCAATGAGAGTAATTTTTTTGCCGACCAACTCACTTTTTTGTTTGAGATGAATATCCTCATCAACATTTTCTGATTTTTGCATCGGAATCGTGAACCAGAAATTTGAGCCCTTGCCTTGTTCACTTGTGATGCCGATTTGGCCATGCATCAATTCCACTAGCTCTTTGCAAATTGAGAGGCCAAGGCCAGTTCCGCCATATTTTCTGGTTGTGGACATGTCGACTTGCATGAAAACGCTAAACATGTTTTTAATTTTTTCTGGCGCAATGCCAATGCCGCTATCTCTGATGTTAAACTTGATGAAGTGGGAATTATTTTCGGTTTTTTCGAGATTAATTTCTATGAGAATTTCTCCGTAAGAAGTGAATTTGATGGCGTTGTTGATGAGGTTATTCATGACTTGACGAATTCTTCCTGGATCGCAAATCAGAGAAGATGGCACTGTGCTGTCAATGTCGGTGAGAATTTCCAATCCTTTATTGTTGGCGCTTGAGGACATCAAGTTGGAAACGTCTTCAACTAAATCGCGTAGATTGAAGGTGATCAATTCTAACTCAATTTTTCGTGCTTCGATTTTAGAAAAATTGAGAATGTCATTGAGGATGATAAGCAATGCATCGGCAGAACGATAAATTGTGCTGGCCTGATCGAGTTCATCATCTTGCAATTTTCCAGATTCACGTAAGGCCTGACTCATGCCAATAATGCCATTCATCGGAGTGCGTAACTCGTGAGACATGTTGGAGAGGAATTGGCTTTTTGCTACGCTTGCCGCTTCCGCCGCAATTCTAGCGTTAATCAGCTCGCTCACGAATGGTCCAATTTTCATTCGCCTAAAAATGAAAATTGTGCTCATGAAAAAAATTGCCACACCAATTGATTGACCAACTGAAACTAAAAGTTGGAAGCCAAGATTTTTGAAAGCTTTATGTTGATGGTAGCCGGCGATTGCAGTGATGTGATATTCTGGTGATTTTTGAAAATGCGTAAAGACGCATTTATCCATTTTAAATGACAGCGGCAAAGGATCGTTGATAGCTCCACGATTTTGCTCAACTATTTCGCGTAAGTAGCTTTTTGATTTGACGGCAGTTTTATCAAAATTTTCTTTTGGAAAATTGGTTGAATGGGCAAGTAAATCGTAATTGGTATCGAGCAGCATATAACAAACATCCTCATCGCCAAAGACCCAATCAATTTGGCGCTGAATTACTTCGACTGGAAGTTGAGCGATGAAAGTGCCGATTGGCTTTAAATCATCATAATCAATGCGTAGCGCAGCAGGCAACATGTCGTAAAGAGCGATGTCGGTTTCGATGTGGATCATTTTGCCAATCTTTAGGCGCCAAGCATTTTTCCGCTCAGCCTCTTTAATCGGAAAATATTCTTTCGGTTCGATTGGTTTTTTTAAAACTCCATCTTCTGAGGTGACTATGACTTTTGAGTTGGCATCCACGAAGCTGATGCTCATCCAAGATGAAACGTTTCTCTGTAGAGCATCTTTATTCAGAGTTTTTTTTAGAATTTGTGCGATAATTTTTTTATCTTTTTCGCCTTTAAGGGTTAAAAGTTTATCACCGACATAGTTCATGTAATTGTCGACAGAGCTCATCAGCGAAGTAGTCGCTTTTTCGATCACGCCACTTTGGAATATTACCTGTTTTTCTAAGGCTATCCAAAAATTGCGATGAATCATGAAGGTGTTAAGAACGATCCAACCCAGTATCAAAAAAATTAAAACGTAGGAAAAGATTGAATAGGCGCGGCCAAGATCCATTTTTTCTTTTTTTCTTTTTTTGGGATGAAAAATTCTCTCATGTCTTTTGAGAATTTTTCTAAATCTTGAGGGATATGAGGGATCAATTGCGCTGCGCTTTATGATTTTGTCATGGTGATAGTCGTTTTTTCCAAAGAAAAACAAAGCGAGGTAGTAAGAAATTCTTCTATTGATCGATTTTTTTAAAGTTGAATGGGCTTTGAGGATGGGCTGACTTTTTATTTTAAACTTGTTTGAGCCCTTGAACATCATTGATTAAAAACAGTATCTCTTTTTGGAACAGGTTGGCATTGATGCTATAAAACCAATTTTAATTGGTTGTGTTTTTTTCAGACCAGAGACTTTCTGACCTTGCTTTCAGACGTTTTGTCGGAAGCTTTGATTTTATTTCGTGTTGCAAATTTTCTATGTTTGCAAGCGAGTGCTGTCAAATAATTTTTTGTACTATGAGAATTTTTTTCCAAAAATATCTTAAGTTAAAAATATGAACTAACATGCAAGTAATGGAGAGTATAATGTCAGACAGAACGATACCACTAAGGTCTGTTGATATGATTGATGTCGTAGGTGATACGGAGTTAAATCGATTCAACACAATTAACCAAAATACTAATTCGATCGGACAGATTCAAAATTTTGTAACAATCGAAAGAGGGGGAGATGTAATCCCGATTTTTGAAAAAGTTAATGCAGAGATTGTTCAGCAGTTAGCTCAAGAATCAGAGATAAAAGTTTTTGCTACAAAAGATCAAAAGTTGCTGAATGAGTATTATGCTTTGCGTTATGAGGCCTATCGTGATGAGTGGGGATTTGAAAATTTTAATCAATTTGAAAGTGAATTTGACAAGCAGGGTCAAATTTTTATTGCCCTAAAAAATGGTCAGCTAGTTGGCGGTGCGTGCGTAATGTTCTCCGAAGATTGTGAACTTTTGTCAAACGAGATTCCAAACACTAGGTATAATTATACAGAAGTTTTAAAAACTTTGGATGAAAGAAGTGGCTTAAGTTATAGCGAAGTGTCGGGAGTGGTTGTGGCAAAAAATCACAGAGATCGTTCTGTAACCGAAAAAATATTTGAAAAAATAATCTCAGAATCAAAAAATCGAAATCATCATTATGTAGTTGGTATCAGTCTTCTGGCTATAGCTCGAGAGTATCGAATTGTATTTAAGAGATTAAATCATCAGCTCATCATTGTGTTAAATTATCCTTGGAAACAAAAAGAAACTTATAACTTTTTACGAATGTTTCCAATGTGCGTCAAAGTTCTTTAAATGCGTTATCAGGCTCTTAAATTATTAACATTTTTTGCTAAAAATTATGAAAACTATGAAACTGATCCTCAAGTTATTGGTTATTTTTTTAATTTTTTGCGAAGCAGTAAATGCAGAGGATAAAAAAGATTTTAACGCCTCATTTAATCCTGAAATTTTTTCATTATCCAAAAAGAAAGAAAATGCTTTCGATGCCCCATCTGCCACATACGTTCTTGGGTCTGAAGAAATCAGAAGATCGGGCGCAACTTCAATTCCAGAGGCTTTACGCCTAGTTCCTGGTATGCAAGTTGCTCGGGTGAATGGTAATAAATGGGCAATTTCAGCTAGAGGTTTTAACAGCGAATATTCCAACAAACTTCTCGTTATGATTGATGGCAGAATTATCTATACACCTCTATTTTCTGGCGTGCTTTGGGATGTTCAAGATTATGTAATTGAAGATATCGATAGAATTGAAGTTGTCAGAGGTCCGGGAGGAACAATTTGGGGTGCTAATGCGGTTAACGGTGTTATTAACATTATCACGAAAAGTGCCGTTCAAACACAGGGAGTGTATGTCTCGCAGATTTTTGGTAATCAAGATAAGTCAATAACTGAAGCTAGGTATGGTGGAACAACGGTAGCGAAAGATAGTTACAGATTTTACGTAAAAAATGCGGTTAGAGATGGCTTGGATAAGTTTGATTCAAATGCTCCGGGGAATAACTCAAAAGGAAGAAATCATGATGGAAATAGGCAAGATAGAGCTGGGTTCAGATACGACATTAGCTCAATCAAGGATAGCACAGTTTCGGTTCATGGCGATATCTATAGTGGCACAGCAAAAAATTATTTTGCCACTCTGTCAAATCCTGACCAAAATGACAAAGATTCACGCGGTGCTAATATCGTGGTTAATTGGGATCAAAAAATATCTAAGAAGTCGAATATCGTGGTGAATACTTATTTCGATTATGATCAATTCCACATTCCTGTTTTGCAAAGAAGTGCCAGAACTTACGACATTGATTTTCAGCATTTTTACAATGCTTCAAAAGAAAATCAGTTTACTTGGGGTCTTGGCTATAGACGCGTTAATGATGATATCGAAGAAAGTAATGTGGGAAGTATTACTCCTTTCAATTACAATCCAGATAACATGAATAGCTATGTCTATAGCGGGTTCTTACAAGAAAAGATCGGAATTATAGCTGATAAATTATATCTCACCATAGGTTCAAAATTTCTGAATAATAATTTTACCGGTTTTGAATATATGCCTAATGCAAAATTAGCATATTACCCCTCTCGTAATCAGACTTTATGGGCTTCTGTTTCTAGGGCAGTTAGAACACCTACCAGAGGTGAAGATGGATTGAACTTGTATAACGGACTGCAGCAAGGTCAAACAGGTTATAATTCTGAAGACCTATTAGCTTATGAGGCTGGTTATAGAGTTAAACCAACGAGCAAGGTTTCCATTGACACAACAACGTTTTTTAATCGCTACACCAACCTAAGAACATTTGAAAAACTTTCTGCAGGAAAATACATCGATGCTAATAATGGCTATGGTGAATCTTACGGTTTTGAACTCTCAACAAAATGGCAAGTAACAAATAATTGGAAGTTAGAAGCCAGCTACGATTATTTAAAAATTACCCTTCATACCTACCACTATTCTAGCGATAATACCGCTACTACTGCGCTTGAATTTGGCGAAGGGCAGTCTCCTAGAAATCAGTTTAAATTAAAATCTTTTTACAATCTCACATCCAAAATTGAGTTTGATAATATTCTCTATTACGTTGACGACCTTCCAACAGCTGGCGCAACTGCTGCCACTAGTGGCGGAATAATGACGGCCTCAGCAGGCCTTCCATCTTACTTTAGACTTGATACTAGGGTTGGCTATCTTCCGACACGAAATCTTGATTTGAGTATCGGAATTCAAAATTTACTAGATCAGCGTCATCAAGAGTTTAAGGCAGGTCTCTTCAACAACAAAACTCAAGTAGGTCGAACATTTTATTTTAAAGCAGTTTGGCAATATTAGAAAATTTGAGTGGTTGAAAAATGTATTTTAAAAGCCTGAGTATAAAGCTAGTTGTCTTGTTAATATTATCTTTTTTGATGATGTTTAGAGCTTTTGCTGATGTGATGGATAGTGAAGAAGCGGCGGCTTTTGCTAGTTTTATTCAGGACCTAGTTTCTACAACACAAACAATCAAACATGGTGAAATATGTTCTTTCGGTAGTGACGAAATATCAAAGATTATAGCGCGAAGTAAGGGCTACATCAATCTTGATCTTGAGCCGTCGAAATATGGATATTGCAAAGCAATTTATGTTTCGGTGAATCAACAAAAAGGTTTGGGGCATGATATCGAAAAATTTAACAAAGAAAAAATTCTAACCATTGCGATTTTTAATGGTTTTACCGAAATAGGAGGCATGGTGCAAGTCGAGATGGGTAGAAGAAATTTTGAATTAACCTTGAATTCAAAAAAAATTAAGGCTGCTGGTATTAGGCTTAATGCTTTAATCATGAGTCTCGTAATTAATTCTAATTAATTAATAATTTTATGGAAAATAATCAAAAGCATAAGAAGGCTATCGATACAGAATTCTTAAGAAGTATAATCGAGAACGATGTTGAATTTGAAAAAGAACTGTTCGCGATTTTTTCAGAAAATGCTCATCGAAATATGGTAAAAATGGATGATGCTATCAAGAATGGTGACAATAATTCGTGGTATATGGCATCGCATGCATTCAAAGGAGCATCGGCTTCAATCGGCGCATTCGATTTATCAAAAATTTTGGAACATGCACAAAAACATCCAGAAGATAACGTTGAACAAAAAACTGAAACCTTAAATAAAATCAGGGACGAGTTTCGTTTGGTGTTAGATTTTATTAACGAAGAATTGCTAGAAAAATAAATGCTGTAATTGACATCTGTTTCTCATAAAAACCTCGCTCAATTTTCCAATTGACGAGGTTTTTTGTTGCATCATTTTTTGAAATTTACAAATGAAAATCATCCTTGCTAAACCGCGCGGATTCTGCGCCGGAGTTACTCGTGCAATTGAATCTGTGGAGAAGGCACTCGCTAAATTTGGGCCGCCGGTTTACGTGCGTCACGAAATTGTTCACAATAAGTTCGTCGTTGAATCTTTGCGCAAAAAAGGCGCAATTTTTGTCAGTGAGGTTGATCAAATTCCTGTTGGCGCAATTGCGATTTTTTCAGCTCATGGCGTTTCGGATAAGGTTGAGGAAGATGCTGCAAAGCGAGGTTTGGACGTAATTGACGCCACTTGTCCATTGGTTAGCAAAGTTCACCGCGAAGCAAAAAAATACGAAGAAGAAGATTACGAAATTATTTTGATTGGTCACCGAGGTCATCCTGAAGTTGCGGGCACAAGCGGCCGCGTCAAGAAGGACGTGATTCTAGTGACCAGCGAAGAAGATGCACGCAATGTTGAAATTAAAAATTCGGCCAAGATTGCTTACGTTACGCAAACAACTTTGAGCGTCGATGACACTAAAAAAATTGCTGAAATTCTCGAAAAAAGATTTCCGCAAATGCAGCAAGGTCTAGCGACAAAAGATATTTGCTACGCCACCCAAAACAGGCAGGACGCGGTGCGCAGCTTGACTAAAATGGTGGATGTGCTGTTGGTAATCGGAGCGCAAAATAGTTCGAATTCAAATCGTCTGCGCGATCTTGGCGAAGAGTGCAGATTAAAATCTTATTTGATCAATGGCGCGGCGGATGTTGAGCCACACTGGTTTGTAGGAGTGGAAAATATCGGTCTCACCGCAGGAGCTTCAGCGCCGGAAATTTTGGTGCAGGAAGTGGTTGAGAAAATTAGAGAAATTGCCAATGCCGACGTGCCTGTGAGTGACATGAATGGGATTGTGGAGAATACTTTTTTTGCGTTGCCGCGAAAAGTGAGAAAATAAAAGCGCTACCAATCTCTGGCGCTACCACCAACAGATGTGGTTCTTGCTACGCTACTAAGAGTAGCAGTAGGATTACAAGGAGCAGTTCCTGGACTTACACCAGCGTCTCTTAAGCTTGCCACTATAGAATCAACTTCACGATTATTGCCTTTGTTCATTTCACTAAAAGTTTGTAAAAATTCCCCCAGAGTTTCTTCGTGTTTTTCTTTAACCTTACCTTTGCTGTCGAATAATTCTCGATTATCTCCGAAGCCTCTGGTTTTTTCTCCGCCGTGAAGTTCAATCCCAATGATCTTTGTTTTGGCCTTGTCCATTATCAGTATCATGTAGGTTGGGTGTTTTGATTCTTGTTCTCCAAAATCTATTTTTATTTTTTCTCCCTTAAGTTTTTCGTTCTTCCGCATTACTTCATTGAGACGTTTGAGTAAATCTGTTTTTGTTTTCGGAACTTCCACCGAATCTTCAGTTAAGTCTTCTGCCGGATCTGGCCGACCTTCACTGCCTCCGTAAACACTTCTATCATCATCATCAGGCATGCTTTGGGCTAGTTCACCTGTGTTGGAGTCAACACTTTTTGCAACATCATCAGTTTTTGCTCTCGTCACAGTAGGCTCTATTAGTCTTGCTGCTTCTACCACCGTAGCCTTCGTCTCTTCTCCTTCTTTTTTGAGAGCTGGAGCTAAACCAAGACTCACGGAGTTAAGCACCTCACTCATGGATTCTCTTGATTCGGATAAAGCTAGTTCGGCGTTACTTCCAAGCACCGCGAGATTTACAACTCGGCGCGTGGTTTCTTTGTCAGTTGTAACGGGTAAATTGTCGGCAACAAATTGGCGCAAATCTGCTTTGTCTATGCCTTCGGCGATTTTAACGCGGTAAACTTCGACCCATCTATCCAAAGCTTCTTCCACATCTTTTGTTGAAGATAAGGAATGCTTGAAATCTTTTGGCAAAAGTATTTCTAGCAAAGATTCCCTCTCTTGTTTGTATTGTTCATCAGCTTCTTTGGCGGCTTTTGTCGAGTCTCTTAGCTTCAGTATTTGAGTTGTTATTTCTTTAGATATTGCTACGGCATTTTTTTGTAGCGCTTCTTCAGCAGATTTTGCTAGCTCCTCCGCTTTTGCTGAGATTGCCTCAATGCCACCAACTCTGTCAGTAACGAGCTTTGTTAGTTCTTCAGTGCGTGATGCAATTCCTTCTAATGATGCAGAAGCTCTGGCTGCTAGATCAGATGCTGGAGTCATTGCTTCGGACATTCTTTCTGAAACGCTAGATACAAAATCTTGTAATGGCGCCATTGCACTGCTAGCCGCTGAAGCTGCTGAAGAAGCCATGCCTTTAACAGCGTTAACTGCCATTATAGCAACAGATGTGAGTCCATTTTCTACTTCATCAGTTCCAATCCCAGGGTTGAATTTAGCTCTTTCGTCTAATGTGGTGCCGAATTTTGAAAGTCTTTCTGACGCTTGAGGATCATCTAATGCTTTGGTATCTTTCAATCCTATGAATGGATCAATGTTGTCATCACTTAAAAAAGTGCTATCATCCTCTATCTCTACTTCCTGGCTATCTTCTTCAATTTCTGCCGGAGCGGCTTCTTCTACTTCTTCTTCCTTCTCCGCTACTGCGGTTTTTGCTTCAGGTGGAGCCGCATCGTCACTTGAGCGTAATGCTTGAGCTTTTTTATCGGCGGCAAGTTTGTTGTCATATGCTTTAAACAGCTCTATCAAAGGTTCTTTTAGTTTGTCGTTGAATTCAGTGCGGGCTTTGCTTCTGAAACCAAATTTTATTCCGGTATCGATGATTCCGGATTCTTTGAGAAAGGTTAGTGGTTCAAAAGTTTTGCCATTTTCTTCTGCATCACTACGAGCTGCTACATAGCTTTCTAGAAGATTCCCAAGAGCTTCTGCCGGAGTTTTTGTGTCATCCTTCAAATGTTTTTGTTCGAGAATTTCTAAAACTTTATTTTTTTGTTTATCAAAAGTTTTCTCTATCGAATTATCAGATGCTGCTGCAAGTTTTGTTGTAGTTGGTGCAGCGGTAATTTCTTCTTTTTCTGCTGCAGCTGCCATGGCCTCAGATCTTTTGCCTACTGCTTTTGCAATAAAATCTCGAACGGTAGTAGATGTTTGTGGGTGAACAAAATCTGCTCCCTCAAGGTTTGCTTGCGTAAAGCTTGTACTGCTTGCGACTTCTGCTGCTCTGTCTGTTTTGCTGTGAGGTTTAAGTGTCGCATCCACTAAATGTCCGGCAATAAAATCAACATACATTTTGCGCTCTATGTCAGATGCGATTTGATGTAGATAAGTAGGACTTGCTTTGAGATCCTTCTCTTTAATTGTGACACCATACTTTTCTGATAAGTCTTGGCGATATTTAGAATCTGCTTTGAGTCTTTTGTCGTCCACAGAAGGTACTGTTACTCCATCAGGAAGTTTGAAGTCAGGCAGTCTTGTCATCATATCACTAACGGCAGTGACGACTAACTTTGCGGCTCCGGTTGCTGATAGATCATCGAGTGGAGATCTGCCGTCAGTTTTTACGGAAAAGCGTTCATATAATTTTTCGGATAATTGTTCGAATATTTCATCCTGTAATCCCGCATCTTCACTAGCAAAATTAGCAACTCTTCTGGCTCTATTTTTTTTGGCGGCGCTGTGAACAGCTTTTGCTGCTCCGGTTAAAGCGGCGGAGACCATTGCCATTCCTGGTAATGGTATTGCAGAAAGAGCGGCATGAACAGCAGAAAGAGCTTTGATTGCGTTGTCGGCTGGTGGTAGCGCAACACCTTCCGCGTGAGCTTTCGCCATGTCTCTGTTGTATTGAATTGTGTCTTTGGCGGATTTTAAAAATTCTGCTTTTTGAGATTTCTCTCTTTCATCAGCAGTCATTTTTGACCTGAGAGCTTTTCTGATTTCTGTGTTGGAGTTTAAGTCATCAACAGCTTTCTTGACACCGTTTAGATCGATTTCTTTGTGGTCAATAATTGCAGGTTCTGGTTCGTCAGAATCCGTAAATGTTTTAACGAGGCTATCTGCAGATTTTTTGTTAGATAACTGCTCTTTTGTCCAAGCCTCGTCTTTATCGGCAATACTACTAAGTTCCGTATTTAATTCTGCTTTTATTACTTCATCAGGTTTTGATTTGCCAAAAAACGAGTTAACTTTAGCAAAAAATCTTTTTAAAATACCCTTTGGTTTAGAAAGCTCCCCGAGCTTTGCTGTGATTTCATGTATACGTGTTGCTGATGATGTTGAAGCTTTCGCAATTTTTTCAGAATGCCTTGCTTGAGCTTCTTTGTTAAATTCTTGAACTGATTCAGCAACGGCATCATGAGTTATTCCCCTTGGTTTTAATCTGTCCAAAGATGCTGGTGAAACTAAGTCAGTGGCTGCTGTAATTGAGGCATCTAAAAATTGATTTGTTGCAACGTCAGTTGCTTTTTTGTGACCAATCAAACTAGCCCGTTGCTGTTTTGGTGATGATGAAAGTTTTTGATCAAATTCAGAAATTTTATCAATTACGCCTTGGGCGGCGGTAAGATTTTTTTCTGCCATCGATACTGCCGCTTCAAATTTTGCCAATTTTTCCGATGACGGCATTGCTTCGAACTTTACCAGTTTTTCATCTAGTGCTGCGATATGCGCTGGAAAAGCGGTAAGGTCTGACTCTTTTTTCATCCCTTCACATGCGTCAATCACGGATTGGATGCGTGCAATTTTTGCGACTTGAGTGGTGACGAGAAATGTTTTTTGTTTTACGACCAGATTTTTCAAATCAGCTTGCGATTCTTCCGGAGTTTTGTCATGACGATTTGCTACTGCCTCCATGGCTGCGAATAATTCGTCCGATGCTACTTTTGCCGCCAATTCAATTGCTTCTTCTGATCCAAAAGTGGCTTCTTCTTCCGGCGCGGCAATGCCTAAACGTGTGCGCATTTCGGCCAATCCTGCCTGCAATGCTGTTTTTGCATCGGAAGATCGTGCTAAAATTCTTGCAACGTTTTCTTTTGGATTTCTAGCGCGAGGTTTTGTAGGCGTTGCTACGGCTTCGCTAGCTGTGTCTCCTGCTGTTGGTCTGGACATTTTGTTTTAGTTTGGTTTTGGAGGATGTGAGTAATCGTAATCTAGAGCCTGTTGACATTCAATTTGCACACACCTGCCATTGTCACTCCGCCTTCTGACGGGGTCCACCTTGCCGCAAGTTCAAATTTTAAATTTTATTTTTTGTTCTTGCGACGTGATGGACCCCGTCAGAAGGCGGGGTGACAATGGTGGATTGGTGAGTGAGGACATGTAAATGAATGTCAACAGGCTCTAAGGCTTTAAGCCTCACGAATACTAGCTTTACATGACTTTTCAACAGCATCAATGATTTTTTTACTTACCGCTTCAATTTCATCAGAGGTCAGAGTTTTTTCTTGTGGCTGAATTTTAACGCGCAGCGCCACCGATTTTTTATCTTCAGCAATATTTTTACCGCTAAAAATATCAAAAATATTTACTTCCTTGATCAGCTGTTTGTCTGCGCTCGCGATGGTTTTGATGATGTCGCCAACTGTCTGATTTTTGTCGGTTAAAAATGCAAAATCGCGTTCAACAATTGGAAGATCGTTTGTGGTGAAAGCCTTGCGCGAGCTTGATTTTTGTGAGCTTGGAAGAGTGTCGACAAAAATCTCAAAAATATTTACACGGCTTCTGAGATCGAATTTTTTGGCAATTGCTGGATGAAGTTCACCAAAAAATCCGACGATATTTTTGCCGAGTTTAAGTGTGGCAGAGCGGTGAGGGTGATAATATTTTGGAGCGTCGGAAGTGTTGAGCTGCAAGCTTTCGCCGCGTAATCCAAAAATTTCAATCACATCAAAAAAATCTTTTTTCACGTCAAAAATATCGAAATCGCGTTCGTCGTGAAAATGATTTTGCTCTTTGTTTTTTCCGGCGCGAAGGCCTGCAATCATTGGTTTTTGCACATCTTCAACAAAAATATTCCCAATTTCAAAAAACGCTAAATCAGAAAAATTTCGCAAAGAATTTTTTTTGTAAGATTCGACGAGGCCGATCGCCAGAGTGGGGCGCATGTGATCCATTTCTGAAGAAATCGGATTGGCCAAAATTAATTTTTCATTTTTGTTGGCAAAAATTTCGACGAGGTTGGAATCGACGAAAGACCAGTTGATTACTTCGGTCATTCCATTTGCAGCTAGACAGGCTCTGGTTTTGTGAAGAGAGGCGATAGGCGATAGGCGGTAGGCGGTAGGTAATTGTTCGGTTTTTATTTTATCGTAGCCATGAATGCGGATTATTTCTTCGACCAAATCTTCGGCGGCGAAGATGTCGTGGCGGTGGGATGGGATTTCGATTTCACTAACGCCTAACGCCTGACGCCTAACGCCTAAAAATCCTAAATTTGTTAAAATTTTTTCAGCCTCATCCACTTCTACCTCAACCCCAGTCAGTTTTTTTATTTTAGCAAAATCAAATTCGATTTTTTTCGGCGCGGATTTTTGTCCGACAATTTTTATTTCGCTGACTTCGCCGCCGCAAATTTCGAGAATTAATTGTGTCGCGAGATCGATTCCTTCTTCGCAAGTTTTTTCGTCGACGCCGCGTTCGAAGCGGTGGCGGGCGTCAGATTGGATATTTAATTTGCGGCCGGAAAAGGCGATTGCTGAAGGATTAAAAAAGGCGGCTTCGAGTAAAATTTCAGAACTGTTAAAATCGCAGGCAGAATTTTTTGAACCAATAATTCCGGCAATTCCCACCGTTTTTTCGGCATCAGAAATTACTAAAATTTTTTCATCCAAAATAAATTCTTCGTTTTTTAGTGAGGTGAATTTTTCATCTTTTTCAGCAAAACGAATTGCCAATGCGCCGTTGATTTTATTGGCGTCGTAGGCATGCATCGGACGATTCAGAACCAGCATTACGTAGTTGGTGATGTCGACAATTGCTGAAATCGAATTCATGCCGATGGTAGTTAATTTTTCTTTGAGCCATTGCGGGGATTCGCAATTTTTTATATTTTTGAAATAGCGGAAATAGGCGATAGGCGATAGGCGGTAGGCGGTAGGGTCGTTGTTTTTTACTTCGATCGGGAAAGAAAATTGTCCGGAAATTTTTTTGATCTCGAACTTTTTTAACTCTCCGATGCCGCTAGCAGCAAGGTCGCGCGCGATGCCGTAAATCCCTAAACAATCGCCACGATTTGGGGTGACGTTGATTTCGATGACAGCGTCATTCAGTGAAAAAACCTCGGTGATTTTAGTGCCGACCGGCCATTTTTCGTCGATCGCGATGATGCCGGAATCTTCGTTGCCAAGTCCGAGTTCGCGCGCTGAGCACAGCATTCCACTGCTTTCAATGCCGGCGATTTTGGCTTTTTTAATTTGCATTTGGTTGGTCGGAATCACAGATCCGATTGGAGCGTAGACAACTTTGAGTCCGCTGCGAGCATTGGCGGCGCCGCAGATAATCTGCAATGGAGTTGTAGAATCGGCTGTTTCAACTGAGCAAATTTTTAGCTTGGTAGAATTTTCATGTGGCTTGGCTTCGAGAATTTTTGCCACGGTGAAGGGCGCGAGAATTTTGGATTTATCATCGAGAGATTCGAGTTCGAGCCCGATTGATGTGAGTTTGGCGCAGATTTCTTCGAGAGTAGCATGGGTTGCGAGATGTTCTTTGAGGGAGGAGAGGGTGAATTTCATTTTGGTTGGAGTTGTTAAAGTAACTCTTAATCCTCCTAACATGTCACCCCGTCGCATGACGGGGTCCATCTTGCAGCAAATATCTCAGGCAAAATTAAATCGTAAATTTTTGACGAAATGGATCCCGTCATGCGACGGGGTGACAAGAAGAAAGTGACGCGGTGACGAGGAAAAAAATAGATGACAAATGTGAAGCGGTAGAAGAATCGAAAAAGTTCAGGAAGATTGAGTAAACCAAGTTTTTTATAATTTTTCCCCAAACTCCTTCACCGCCTTTCCCACCAACTCTTCATGATTTTTCTGATCCAAATTTAAGCTCACCGAAAATTTTTCCATCGCGTTGGCAACAATTTTTATTTTCATTTCACGAATTGCCGATTCTTCCTCGAGCTTGATTCTAGCGAGAGAGGCGGCGGTTTTTTTATTCACCTCATCTTCCAAAAGTTGTTTGGCTTCGGCGACAAATTTTTCCGATTCAGCTTCGGCATCTTTCACTAATTTTTGCGCGAATCTTTCTGATTCTTGGTAATATTTTTCAGCTCGCTCCAAAAGTTTTGCCGCTTTTTCTTTGAGCTCTTTTGCCGCTAAAATTTCTTCCGCGATTTTTTTTGATTTAGCGTCGAGAGCTTTGGTAATTTTTGGTCCGACATATTTGGCGATGAGGGTGATAAAGCCAAGAAAGGCAATGGCCAGCCAGAATTTTTCATTAAACATTTTGCTCCTAACTGAAAATTTTTGCTTTGATTATTTGCACTAAATTTTGTGCTGCTGCTTCATTTTTGGCCTGAGATTCTTCGATAAAATCTTTTAATTCTTGGCGCGATTTGTGGGTAATTTTGTCAAATTTTTCTTTTAATTCTTCGATGGATTTTTCGCGTTGCTTCGCTGCTTTTTTCGCCGCTTCTTCAAGTTGTGATTGATATTTTTGTCCCGCTTCTTGGCGCAAGGAATCAGTCTTGGTGCGAATTAACGCCATTTTTTTATCCAGCTCGTTGGCTAGCAAAAGATCACCATCAATGACGTTTTTTCTGCCATTGATGATGCTCGTAATTCTTGGTAAAACTACGCAATGCATCGTCAAATAAAGCGCGGCGAAGCAAATGCTGAACCAGAAAATTTGTGAGCTGTAAGTTGTGAAATCGAATTGAGGCATTTGAAAATATTTTTCGACACTCACTCTCCCATTGAGGGAGAGTCGAAGAGCGAAGCGATTCGGTGAGGGGTTACCTCCTCGAATCGCCCAGATTGATTTTAAGAGAACATTACAAGGAATGCCAAAAGAACGGCGAAAATTCCCATTGCTTCAGCAAGACCAACAGCGATGTAAATGTATTTTTCAATTTTTGGAGCAGCAGATGGATTGCGTGCCAAACTGTTGAAAAAAGATCCAAAAATATTTCCGATCGCAATCGCTGCACCAGCCATGCCAATTGAGCACAGACCAACGCCGATATATTTGAAAGAGGAGTAGTTGTTTACGATTTCTTGAGCGACTTGTTCCATGTTTTTACCCGTTTTTAAGTTAATAGATTGCTCATTTAAAACCCCATTGGTTGGGAATTATTTGGTCAAATGAACTAACACACCAAATTTCTAATGCTCTCTCACCGTTTCGCCCAAATAAGCGCAAACAAGAATTGAGAAAATGTAAGCCTGAAGCACTGCCACAAAAAGCTCGAAGCCAGTCATGATGATGGCAAAAAGGAATGGCAAAGTGCCAAAAATTATCCCGAGCGAAATGATGAAACCAGCGACGACTTTGAGCAATACGTGTCCGGCAACAATGTTAGCGAAGAGACGAACGGAGAGCGTGATTGGGCGAATTAAAAACGAAAAAAGTTCGATGGCGAAAATTATCGGCGCCATCCACATCGGCACACCGCTTGGCAAAAACATGTGGAGGAATCCGAAGAATCCGTTGCGCACAATTGCAAAAATTGTGATGGTTAAGAATGACAACATTGCCAGCGAAAGTGTGACCACGACTTGGCTGGTGGCGGTGAAGCTGTAAGGTGTCATGCCTAAAAAATTACACATCAAAATGAAAGTGAAGAGGCTAAAAATTAGTGGAAAAAATTTTGCGCCTTCGTTGCCGATGCTGGTTTTGATGATGTCAAAAATGAAATTGTAAACTGATTCGGCGATGGTTTGTAAGCGTGACGGAATTAGCGATTTTTTTCTGGTGGCGAAAATCATGAAGGCGATGGTGCAGGCGGTGGCAATCAGCATGTAGAGCGCAGAGTTGGTGAAGCTGATGTCGATATTTCCGAGATGTAAATCGACGATTTTTTTAACTTCAAATTGCGCTAGGGGATTGTGTCCGTGGCCAGCATCGTGAGGAATTTCTGGCAAAGAATTTTCGTGAACTTCTAGCGACATTTGGAAAATAATTTATTGGATTTTTGAAAATGATTTGTGATCTTTGCAGCTGGGCGAAGTTTATTTTTAAAACTTATGCGAAAGCGCGATCTATAAGGCTTCAAAAGAGAAGTGGGCAAAATATTTTTCAGTCATAAAAAGTCAAGTTATGAAATTTTTTATACTATTTTTTTTATTAGTGTCGGAGGTTTTTGCTCAAGAGTTGCAGGGGAAATTTCATGATTGGAATGTTTTTAAAACCGAGAGAGGTGATAAAATTGTGTGCTATAGTGCATCCATTCCTGTTAAGCGCGAAGGTAGTTATGACAAGAGGGGTGAGCCATTTTTTTTAGTTACCAATGTGGAAAATGACGCTGATGAAATCAGTTTATCTTCAGGATTTATTTACAACAAAAATTCCAATGTTGAAATTTCTTTTGGCTCGAAAAAATTCTATCTTTTCCCTTACAAAACAATGGCTTGGGCTAATGATAAAAATGACGATATTGATATCATAAAAGAAATGCAAAAGCATGAAGACATGGTTGTAAGTGGGGTTGCTCGTGATGGAAAAATTGCTATCGACACTTACTCCCTCGTGGGTTTTGTGCAAAGTTATAAAAAACTCCAACAGGTTTGTAAGGATTCAAGATAATGGAAATTTTAATCACTCTGAAAAAAACTTTACCAATTTTATCGGTGATTTTTGTGGTGGTTTTTTTTCTGATTTTATTAACACGATTAATTCTATTTTTTTGCGTCAATCAGGCCTATAAGCGCTATCAAGATCTCAAGAAAATTAGTAAAAAGATTTTACCAAAAAATAAAAAATATCTCAAAGAAGACGAAGAATTATCATTGAAAAAAAATGAAATTCCTCGAGCTCATTCCGCGGTAAAAGCTGAAATAAAAGAAAAGAAAAATTCACATCAGAGCGGAAGTTATGAAATTATTCCGTCTGAAGAGCAGGAGTTGGCTGGGAGAGAAATGAATCGAGTTGATATCGTTGATATCGTTAAACCAGTTGGTTTTTGGACATCAATGATTTTGGGGCAGAAATTGACTTATCTGATTCAATCGGCACAAACTCTAAAGAAGCGCGGGGATAAAGGTTTTTGGGCAAGTATGGTTGAAGCAAAAGAGCGTCAAGCTGGGCGTCAACATGCTAGAGGGCGATAGATTAACTTTTAAAATTTTTATGAGACCAGAATTACAAGCAGAATTACAAAATTTTTTAAACCAATATGCAGAAAAAAAATTATCGAGAATCTCGCCACAGGAGGTTGATGCTGCAAAATCTACGATAGCGAATTTTGTTGCGGAAATAGAGGCGCTGCCAAGTTTGGAAGAAAAGAAAAATCTGTTAAATCTAAGATTTGGATCTCTGAAAAATAGTGTTTTGCATATTGCTGCAAAGTTTGGCGATGATGTGAGTATGACAAAAATTCTTGCTCTAGTTGAGAATGACAAAGCCTATGTTGATGCTGTGAATGATGATTTTTTCACACCATTACATTTTGCTGCAAGCAATGGACACCTATCTGTCACCCAAATCCTTCTTGCTGCTGGGGCAAAGCAAAGTCCACATGATGCGGTGCAAAATCGTCAATGGGTTCCAATTCATTACGCTGCTCAACAGGGTCATCAACAAGTTGTTGAGACCTTGATACAAGCTGGAGTGGATAGGGAGGTAAAAACTTATTTTGGTTTGACGCCGCTTGTGATTGCTGTTGAGTTTGGTAGAACGAGTGTAGCAAAATTTTTGCTTTCGATCGGGGTGTCAAAAAATGTTCAAACCATTGACGATAATCAGCGTATGACCGCCTTGCATTATGCCGTGATTGGGGGTCACAAAGAAATAGTTTCTGCGCTTTTAAACTCCGGAATTAATCGTGAAAAAGAAACAATTCTTGGTTTGAATGTGCTAGAATTTGCTGCAAAGCACAACGATGTGGATATAGTCTCAATGCTGCTCGCTTGGGGTGTTGGTAAGTGGGATAGTGCGTTAAAAATTGCGCGGGAATATAAAAATGTCGATGCGGTAAATCGGATCGAAAAATATCGGCAAATGAAAAAAAATCTTTTTAATGCTACTTGGCTAAAGTTTTTTTCATCAGATTTGATTGCGATGATTAAGCAATTCAACAAGGATAATCGGCATGAAATGAAAATTATTTTGTCACCAGAAGTTTTGTTTAATGCCTACGGAATAACGGCTTTACAGCAAAGTTTTGGAATGCTGAAAAAAACCATCAAATCTTTTCCGCAATTCGTATCAGAAAACAAATTGCTTGAGCTGAATGCTGAGATGAAAACTTTAAATTAGCCCCAATTTTTTCATTTCTTTCTCAATTTTTTCTTTTGCTGCTGAGGATGGCGTGACAAGCGGTAGACGGGTTTCTGGACTACAAAGTCCAATCAGGCTTGCGGCGTATTTTACTGGGATCGGATTAGTTTCGCAGAACATCACATCATGTAAATTTGTAAGTTGATCCTGAAGTTTTAGAGCAGTTTTATAATCACCTTTTTCTGTGGCTTTTTGCAGTGCTACCACAAGCTTCGGTGTAATGTTTGCGGTGACTGAAATTACGCCATTTCCACCCATCGCATTGAATCCAACTGCAGTCACATCTTCGCCGGAAAGGTAGGAAAATTTTTTCTGAATCAACAGGCGCAGAGTTGCGATTCTAGCGAGATCTCCAGTCGCATCTTTAATTCCAACCACGTTTTTTAATTCAGAAATACGCGCTAAATTTTCGTCGGAAATATTAATCACAGAACGTCCCGGAACGTTGTAAATGTAGAGCGGAATGCCGCATTTATCCAAAGCTCTGTAGTGCTGAAAAACTCCTTCAGGAGTTGGTTTATTGTAGTAAGGCGCGACAACCAAACAAGAATCTGCCCCAACTTTTTTCGCATGTTTTGTCATCATCACAGCTTCGTCAGTTGAGTTCGAGCCAGTGCCGGCCATGATCTTAATTCTTTTTTTTGCGATCTTAACGCAGAGCTCAATCACCAAATTATGTTCATCATGTGAAAGAGTTGGAGATTCTCCAGTTGTGCCGCAAGGCACAATTCCGGTCACGCCATTTTTAATCTGAAACTCGACAATTTTTTCTAAAGATTTTTCATCGATTTTATTGTGTTTGAAAGGCGTGACAATTGCCGTGTAAGTTTCTGCGGTCATGATTTTTTGAATTGATTTTGTTTTGATGAAAATTAGTTTTCGCGCGAAAATTATTCGCCCACTTCTTAAATTCAATCAAACAAAATGGACTGTCCTGAACACATTTCTCAAGCGCTGCAAACCGTTGTTAGCGCTGATCTTGTCTCGTCGCAATATTTTCCGATTTTATTATTTCTCGCAGTGGCAATTGGACTTTCCTGCGCGATAATTGTCGTGCCATTTTTGCTGAATAAAATGCGTCCAGATCGTGAAAAAAATTCGCCTTATGAATGTGGTTTTGAAGGTGAGGGGAAAGTACGAAATGAGTTCGATGTACAATTTTATCTCGTCGCAATTTTATTCATAATTTTTGATCTCGAAGTCGCATTTCTTTTTCCATGGGCGGTGTCTCTCGGAAAAATTGGTGTTTTCGGATTTTGGTCAATGATGGCCTTTTTAGCTTTGCTCACCATTGGTTTCATTTACGAATGGAAGCGCGGAGCTCTAGAATGGAAATAATAAAAAAGTCGTAAGTCGATAGTCGTAAGTCGTAAGTCAAATCGAGCTCAGATTGACTTACGACTATCGACTTACGACTTACGATTAAATTACGATTTATGATGAATCACAATCTCTCCCTCCTCAACCAAGACGCCCTTCCAACCCAAGTCTCAGACGAGATTAACAATCGCGGCTTCATTACCGCGAAGCTTGATGACCTAGCGAATTGGGCGCGCACAGGTTCACTTTGGCCGATGACTTTCGGTCTTGCCTGCTGCGCGGTTGAAATGATGCAAACCGCTGCAAGTCGCTACGATCTCGATCGTTTTGGAATAGTCTTTCGTCCAAGTCCAAGGCAGTCTGATGTCATGATCGTCGCCGGAACTTTAACTAACAAAATGGCGCCGGCTTTGCGCAAAGTTTACGATCAAATGGCTGAGCCGCGCTACGTGATTTCAATGGGAAGCTGTGCCAATGGCGGCGGCTACTACCATTACTCTTACTCAGTCGTGCGTGGTTGTGATCGAATTGTGCCAGTTGATGTTTACGTTCCAGGATGTCCTCCAACTGCCGAGGCGTTGCTCTACGGTGTTTTATTATTGCAAAGAAAAATTCGCAGAACCGGAAAATTTAAAAGGTAAAATGAATCAAAATCTCGAGGCGCAAGCCATCTACATCAAAGAAAATTTTGCTGATGCGAATGTCGTCGAGCCAATCCAGCACGGAAATCTCATCATTTACATCGCGCCGGAAAAGCTCGTCGAATTTCTAACTTTTCTGCGCGATGACGAAAATCTTTCCTTTAAAACTTTGCTCGATCTTTTCGGAGCTGACCTTCTCGGCATTAGAGAGCCGCGTTTTGAAGTGATTTACAATCTCTTGAGCTACAAGTTGAATAATCGTCTCACCGTTAAAGTTGCACTCCATGATGGTGAGATTGTTCCCACGACCACAAGGGTTTTTAGTGCGGCAGGTTGGTTTGAGCGTGAAGCTTTCGATATGTATGGCATTGTTTTTTCTGATCATCCTGATCTACGACGCATTCTCACTGATTATGACTTCGAAGGTCATCCACTACGCAAAGATTTTCCGCTGACGGGATACAAGGAAGTTCGTTACGATGCAGAGCAAAAAAAAGTTATTTATGAGCCAGTGAAGCTGATGCAAGAGTTCCGCAATTTCGATTTTGAAACACCATGGGAAGGTGCAAAATACGCGCTCACCAACAAAAAATAATTTTATGAAAGACGTTTTAAAAAAAATCGAAACCTCGTTCAGAGCTGCGATGAATGGTGAAGAAAAAGTGAGTAATGTGATTTGGTGGTGGGGAGTGATGGGATATGCCATCGCTTACTTCATCGTTGATCGCATCGTAAAAATTAACAGCTTCAGTTTTTTGGATATTTTGATTTCATTGCTGATGGTTGTTTATTTTTCTTGGCACATTTACGTGCTAAAAAAATGCGCGCCAAAAAAACCAAAATTAAGCAAAGAAGAAAAGGAGCGGTTGAGAGAAGAAGCGCGCAAAGAGCGCGGTAAAAAATTCATACGCAAATTATTTTTGCAGGAATCACTAACGGATTGGGATCCGGTTTTTGTGACGATGATGATTGATATTTTTTGTATCGCACAATTTTTGGATTATGTCGTCAGATAATTTTTTTTCAAAAATTCTCCAGCCAAATAAAGTGAGCCGCAGGCCAACACCAGAACATCTTCACCAGTTTTAATTTTTGCAGAAATTTTTCCTACAGCCTCTTCAAAATTTTCTGCTGTTGTTGACTTTATTCCAATTTTTTTGGCGATCTTTTTGATGTTTGCAGCGCTGCGTGATCGAGATTCATTCGGAATTTCTAGCGCTATTAGTTGATCAATTTGTGGTGCAATTTTTCTTAAAAAACCTTCGCAGTTTTTATCTTTTAGCATCGAGAAAATTACGATTATTTTCGTCATCCTTGGCCTGAAAGGCCGAGGATCTTGTGAGTCACGAGATCCTCGGCGCTGGTGCGCCAAGGATGACGAGGAGTATTTTTTACTTTTCAAAAACTCTCTCACCGTCCCCGCTCCTTGTAAATTATGGCTGCCATCGAGGTAAAGCTCACAATTTTTCGGCAGCATCTTAAAAAATTTCCCCGCAGAAATTTTTTGCAAACGTGCGGGCCAAAAAGTTTTTTTGAGGCCATTCTCAATTTGTTTTTGCGTGACGTGAAACTGTTTTTGTGTAAGTGCAACAGTAACAGCTAGTGAGGCATTTTCTTTTTGATACTCACCTTCTAAAGATGGTTGACAGTTGACGGTCGACAGTCGACAGATTGCTTCTGAACCCATTATCTGAGCTCTTTCTTCAATCACTCGCAGCGCAGATTTTTTTTGCTTTCCGACAAAAACAGGACAATTTTTTTTGATGATCCCCGCTTTTTCTCGCGCGATTTTTGCCAAAGTTTTTCCAAGAAACTCTTCGTGATCAAAAGCGATCGGTGTAATCACTGAACACAAAACTTCTGGCAAAACATTTGTTGCATCCAACCTTCCGCCCATGCCGGTTTCAAGTAAAAGTAAATCAGCTTTGACGCGGCTAAAGGCAAGGAATGCAGCCGCAGTTATTCCTTCAAAAAAAGTGATAGAAATTTGCGGAAATTTTTCTGCCGCTGCTTTGCACTCTGTTAAAATTTCCCCCAAAAATTCGTCGGAAATTTCTTTGCCGGCGAGCAAAATTCTTTCGTTAAAATTTACGAGGTGAGGTGAAGTGTAGCTGTGAATTTTTAGTCCGGCTTCGGCAAAAATTGCGCGCAAAAAAGCTAGTGTCGAACCTTTTCCGTTAGTGCCGGCGATGTGAATTGTTGGAGGAATTTTTAGGTGAGGATTGTTGAGCCGAGCGAGTAATTCAAAAACTCGATCCAGTCCGAGATTAATGTGGTTGTGACTCTGTGGATCAGGCCAAAATGGCAAATTCATCTCTTTTTTTTTGGTGAAGATTTGGCGCGGCGCGAAACTTTTGGGTTCAAAAATATTTGGTAAGTGCGATGGAAATGGTAATTAAATTCTGCGCCGAGAATAAAAACCAAACTGATCAAATAAAAAAACATCAGCGAAATTATGACGCCGGCGAGTGATCCGTAAACAAAATTAAATTGATGAAAATTTTCCAAAAAAATCGCGAATAAATTTTCGAGCGCGACCCAGAGAATTACTGTCAATATTGATCCAGGAACGGTTTGAGTAATTTTTTGTTTGGCATTGGGTAGGGCATAATAAAGCAGCGAAGTGGCACAAGTTAACACGGTAAAAATTGCCAAATGACGCAGATAAAAAAAGTCGTAATCGATGTGAAATTTGAAGTGAAAATTTTCTTCAACCACTTTCAGAATTATCGGCGCAAAAATGAAAATCATAATGCCGACAACGATGATAAAAATAATTACGATGAATTCCAAAATGCTGATGAAGCGGCGCCAGAGATATGGTGGTGGCAGTGCCACGCGATAAGCGCGATTTAAAATTGTGCGACATCCTTCAACAGACGACGATGCTGTCCAAATCACGCCAATAATTGCGATGGTTAAAAAACTTTGTGGCGGACCGGAAATTATTTCATTGACGCGTGGTGCTAGGGCGCCAATTACTTCTTTTGGAGCTGATGCTAAAATTGTTTGTACAAACTGAGCGCCGATTTCGGAAGCGCCAAGATATCCGATGATCGAGATTAAAAAAATTAAAAAAGGGAATAGTGACAGAATGCTCAAAAAAGCTAAATAGCCGGCATGTTCGATACCATCTTGCCTTACGGTATCAATGATTGCGGTGCGTAAAATTTTTATGGGGATGATGAAATATTTGTGGAGGTAGTAGTTGGATTTGCTGCGTTGGTTGGCGGGCATTTTATTTTTTTATGACTTACTGAGTTTTAATACAGGTTTTGGACATCAAAAATAAAATTTCCGCTGACAGGTTCTTATACGCGCTGAGTCGCTAATGTAGCACGATGTTGGTGTAGTTGTGTTGCTTTCGCGCCTATTAGAGCGCCTACTGCCGGAGCTGCTGCAATAGTTGGATCAGTTTGGAGAGTCTGCATGTCTATTGCTACTCGATCTAATTCTGCTTCTGCGCCTCTCCTATAGGTCTGCTCTTGCATTATTACTCCTGCCACCTCATCAGCCACTTCACTCCTTTTAGAAAAACTTCTTGCCAATTTATAAATGCTAGCGGCAGAAGTTACAGCTCCAAAAAGTGCTGCAGCTCCAAGATATGCGGCATGACCACCAGCTGCTCCAGCGTAGTCAGCATAACCAGCTGCGGTCATTATAATTGCTCCAGCTGTTAATCCTAGAGTCCAAACAGCATCCCATTTGTAGTTTCCTAATTTTTGAGCTGCGTCTGCTGATGAATCAAGTGTAAGTGGCATAAATACCTATTTTTGAAAGTTTATAAGTGAGGTAAGTGAGGGTGGAAGTTTTGTCCGAACGATTTGTGCGAGCGTGCTTGTAGTAAAAAAGCATTTTTTTAATTAACAACACTTGCGGAAAAAAAATCCATCCAAAATAAACTTCTCACGAGAAAAAATTTTTTGTGATTCAAGTCTTTTAGTTTCAAGGTTACCGACGATATTTTTGCAGCCGAAAATAGTGGCTTGCCAATCGATCCAACGAATCAACATTTTGCCGACGCCGAGGCCACGCTTCTCGCGATCAATCATGAAATCTTCGATCTCAATCGCTTTGCCATAATGCAATTTTCGAACGACACGTACGCCAGTGATGCCGATGCAGCGTCCGTCATTTACATCCTTATCTTCGAATACTGCGGCCATTCTGTAGCCACGTTGCATCATGTTCAAAATATCCTCAACGTAACTATCGCGATTGAGATCATCATAGATCTGCAGCAACACCGCAAAGGTTTTAAAAATTTCCTCGCGAGTCTGAATTTCTTTTATTTGCATTTTAATTTTTCTGAGAAAAAATTCGTGAGAAATGGCGCTGGACGTGGCTTGAAGCTGGTTTCAAACAAAACCAAAATCATCTTTATCAATCAATCAAAAATTTCAAATGAAAAATAGAAAAGTGAAAACCGCCGTTGCTTCCATTGATAAAATTAAAACCTCAGGTGTTGCCGCCGGTAAAATTAAAAAAGTCGTGCTCGCTTATTCCGGCGGACTCGACACTTCCGTAATTTTAAAATGGCTGCAGGAAAATTATGGCTGCGAGGTGATCACTTTCACCGCCGATTTAGGACAAGGCGAAGAGCTTGAGCCGGCGCGCATCAAAGCCAAAAAAATGGGTGTGAAGCAAATTTTTATCGAAGATTTGCGCGAAGAATTTGTCCGCGATTACGTCTTCCCGATGTTCCGCGCCAACACTTTGTACGAAGGTGTTTATTTGCTCGGCACTTCAATCGCGCGTCCGCTAATTGCCAAAAGACAAATCGAAATCGCCAAAATGGTTGGAGCCGATGCAGTCGCTCACGGCGCCACTGGAAAGGGCAATGACCAAGTCCGTTTCGAACTCAGCTACTACGCCAACAAGCCCGACATCAAAATCATCGCGCCGTGGCGTGAGTGGGATTTAACCTCGCGCACGAAACTCATCGACTACGCCGAAAAAAATCAAATTCCTGTGGCGAAGGATAAGCGCGGTGAGGCGCCTTATTCGGTGGATGCGAATTTGCTGCACACTTCAAGCGAAGGAAAAGTTTTGGAGGATCCAAGTCAGCCGGCGCCGGAATATGTTTATCAGCGCACGGTGAGCCCAGAAGCCGCGCCGGACAAGGCTACAATCATCGAGGTCGAATTTAAAAACGGCGATCCAATCGCCATCAACGGCAAAAAATTATCCCCCGCCGCAATTTTAACAAAGCTCAACGAACTCGGCGGCGCCAACGGAATCGGCCGTCTAGACTTGGTCGAAAACCGTTTCGTCGGCATGAAATCCCGCGGCGTTTACGAAACACCGGGCGGAACAATTTTACTAACCGCACACCGCGCCATCGAATCAATCACCCTCGACCGCGAAGCCGCGCACCTCAAAGACGAGCTAATGCCGAAATATGCCAGCCTGATTTACAACGGATTTTGGTTCTCGCCCGAACGCGAAATGCTGCAGGCACTGATTGACAAATCGCAGGAAAATGTTGAAGGAAAGGTGAGGCTGAAACTCTACAAAGGCACGGTTTACGTGATGGGACGCGAGTCGGTGAAAAGTCTTTATTCCGAAGCGCATGTGACTTTTGAGGAAGATTCAGTTTACGACCAAAAGGACGCGGCGGGGTTTATTAAGTTGAATGCGTTGCGGTTAAGGATTGGGGCGCGGGCGAAGGCAAAAAGTAAAAAATAAAATTCTGGACCCCGCAACAAGTGCGGGGTGACAAAGTTGGTAGATTTTTACCTCCATTGTCACCTGCGCGGGTCGGGGTTTGTAACCACGACTCAACGTTCATGTCCAACCAAACAAACGTATGAACATGAGGTCGGCATTACAAATGCCGACCTGCAGCGAAAATAACAAACATGCGATCAAGGCAGTAGTCGCAAGATTTTTCAAATCCATTCCGCCAAAAACCAACCCACAAAATTTATGAAAAAAACCCAGTCAGACATTGTTATTTTCCAAAGCGGCAAAAATGCTGTTGAGGTGCGTTTAAATTCTGAAACGCTTTGGCTCGATGCTCATCAAATTGCTTCGGTATTTGAAGTTGACAGAACCGTGATAGTGAAGCACTTGCAGAACATTTACAAAACTGAAGAGCTTTCCAAAAATTCAACCTGTGCAAAAATTGCACAGGTTGCGGCAGACGGCAAAAAGCGGCAGATGTACAGCTACAGTCTTGATGCGGTTATTGCCGTTGGTTATCGCGTGAATTCAAAACGTGCTACGCAGTTTAGAATTTGGTCAACCACCATCCTGCGTGACCACCTAACCAAAGGCTTCACACTCCATCGCCAACGTTTTGAAAAAAACGCTGCAGAGCTTGAAGCCGCGCTGGAACTAGTTCGCAAGGTCGCACAAAATCCCAAACTTCTTGCTGAAGCTGGTCGCGGGCTTGTCGATGTTATCACGCGCTACACCCAAACTTTTTTGATTTTGCAGCGTTATGATGAGGGTTTGCTTTCGAAGCCGCGCGTAGAAAAAGGAGGTAAACTCCCTACTGTAGTGGCAGCGCGAACTTCTTTAGCTAAGTTAAAAAGTGATTTAATTTTGCGTGGTGAGGCAACTGCATTTTTTGCTAAAGAGCGCGAAGATGGTCTGGCGGCACTTCTTGGCAATCTCGATCAAACTATTTTTGGCAATCCTGCCTATCCAAGCATCGAAGAAAAAGCGGCGCATCTGCTTTATTTTGTGATTAAAAATCATCCCTTCATCGATGGGAATAAACGCTCTGCAGCTTTTTTATTTGTAGATTTCTTAAACAAAAATCATCGTTTGCTCGGCGTTGACGGACAAGTTGTAATTAATGACATAGGTCTTGCAGCCTTGACTTTATTGGTCGCAGAGTCGAAGTCGGAAAATAAAGAAATCATGATTAAGCTGATTATTAACATGCTAACTCTGAAAAAAAATGACCAAAAAAACTAAAATCGCGATTTTGATTTCGGGGCGTGGATCCAACATGCAGGCTCTTGTGCAGGCTTGTGCAGATCCAAACTTTCCGGCGGAAGTGGTTTTGGTTTTGTCGAATAAAATTGACGCGGCTGGTCTTTCATTTGCGCGGGAGAAAAAAATAAAAACTGCGGTGATTGATCACAAAAATTTTTCTGCCGAAAAAAATCCGCGCGAAGAATTCGACAAAAAAATGAGCGCCGAAATTGAAAAATCTGGTGCCGAAATTATTTGCTTGGCGGGTTTTATGCGTCTGCTTTCACCATGGTTTGTGCAGCGTTGGTTTGATCGGCTGATTAACATTCATCCTTCGCTCTTGCCTGAATTTAAAGGCGCGGATGCGGTTGGTGACGCGATTAAAGCTGGTGCAAAAAAGTCGGGCTGCACTGTGCATTTCGTCCGTGAAGAAATGGACTGCGGGCCGATTATTTTGCAGGCTGAAGTTGAAATTTCAGCTGGCGACAACAAAGAAATTCTTGCTGCAAAAATCTTGAAAGAGGAACACAAAATTTACCCAAAAGCGCTGAAAATTGTCTGTGAAAAAAATGGACAAATTGAAAGTGAGAAATTCAATTAGGCCGAGTTCCAAAACATCATTTAAAAGCAATATTTTTTTGGGGCCTACAGCCAAGCCAATTTACGTGAGGTAATTTTGAACGCCGCGTTCAAAATTCAAAATAAAAAATAAAATAAATGAAAATTCTTCCACTCGTTCTCGCCCCAGATCCACTCTTAAAAAAAATCTCAAAACCGGTCGAAAAAATCGATGACCAACTTCGAGATTTTATGCAAAACATGGTGCAAACGATGTATTCTGAATCTGGTGTTGGTCTTGCTGCGGTGCAGGTTGGAGTGTTGAAACGAGTTGTGGTGATTGATGTTGATTATAAAGTTGAAGATAATTCCCACGGGCACGATCACCATCATCACGGTGAATGCAGCGGAGTTCATGTTAAAAACACCAATCCGCGATATTTTATTAATCCCGAAATTCTCGAACTTTCTGCGGAAAATTCGCCTTACAATGAAGGCTGCTTATCCTTCCCCGACATGCGCTCAGAGGTGATTCGTCCATCAATAGTGAAAGTAAAATTTTTGGATTTTCTCGGTAAGGAACAGGTTATGAAAATGGATGGATTACTTGCCACTTGCATCCAACATGAAATCGATCACTTGAACGGAATTACTTTTGTTGACCACATTTCAAAAATAAAACGCGAAATGATCCTCAATAAAATGAAAAAATTAAAAAATAGATGAGGCATTACAGATACAAAGCAATCAATGAAAATGGCGTCTACGTTAACGCTAAAATGTCGGCAGAAAATCCGTCTGATTTAACGACGATATTGCATCAAGGCGGCATGGAGCTGATCTCTTTCAAAGAAGAAAAACAAAAAGCTGCGGGATTTTTTGATAGAGTTAAGCCAAGAGATTTGATCGCTATGTTTGTGCATCTTGAGCAGCTAGAAAAAGCAGGGGTGTCGATTGTTGATTCAATCAATGATTTGAAGGAAACAGCAGAATCTGTCAGAATTAAAAATTTGATGCGTGAGATTTATGAGTCGATCAAGAACGGAAATCTTTTTTCTGAAAGTCTCGCCAAACATCCGGATGTTTTTAATAACACCTATATCGGCTTGATTGCGATGGGTGAAAAAACCGGCAATCTTTCCAACTCTTTTGCCAGCATCATTGAAGACATTAAGTGGAACATGGACATTAAAAGAAAAACTAAAAAGGCCACGACTGGCCCAGCTTTTGGTTTGTTTCTAATGTTCGTTGTGATGGGTATCATGACTTCGGTTGTGGTTCCAAAAGTTACGGGGTTTTTAACTATGCAAGACATTGCATTGCCAATAATCACGATAGCTTTGATCAAGTTTTCTGATTTCGTGCAAGGCAATTGGTATCTGATTATTTTTTCTGGGCCTGCATTCTGGATGTCAGTGAAACTTCTGTCGCGCTCCCCAGAAATGGCCGTTAGGATTGATGACTTCAAGCTTAAAATTCCAATCATTGGCCCCATCATTAGCAAAATTGAATCAGCAAAATTTTGTCAGTTTTTTGCCATGACATTCAAAAGTGGTTTGGGCGTGCTCGAATGTTTGGAATCCTCTAGCAACGTCATAAAAAATAAGGCTATAAAAAAAAGTATCGTTGTGGTGAAGCAGCAAGTCTCAGATGGACAGTCATTATCAAAATCAATTTCTTTAACCGGTTATTTCCCAAATCTTGTTGTGAGAATGTTTAAAATTGGTGAGGAAAGTGGTAATATGGAAAGCGCTCTGAACAACATCAAATATTTTTACGATCGTGAAATTAATGATTCGATCGATAAGTTGGTTGGCATGATTCAGCCAACAATCACTATGGTCATGGGTGGCATGATTGGCTGGATTACGATTGCAGTTTTTGGTCCGATTTACGGAACATTCTCGAAATTAAACTGATGTTGAAGCAAAAAATTTATCTTGTTTTAGGAATTGGAACTGATGTTGGAAAAACATTTTTAGTTGAAAAACTTTGTCGAATTTTGCCAAGCGCAATGGCTATCAAGCCGATTGTTAGTGGATTTCGCGATGATGATAAAAATTCCGATCCAGCAAAAATTTTAATAGCTCTTGGTCAAAGAATTTCTCAAAAAAATCTTGATCTAATTTCTCCTTGGCGTTTCGAAAAAGCCGTATCACCGCATCTCGCCGGAAAAATAAATTTTCTCGCGGTTAAAAAATTTTGTTTAAAAAAAATTTTTGAGGCTAAAAGTCAAAACCAATTTTTATTTATTGAGGCTGCTGGTGGTGTGATGACGCCAATAATCAAGAAAAAAACTTTTTTGGATTTGGCGGCAGAATTAAAAATTCCGGTTTTACTCGTCAGTGCTAATTATTTAGGAGCGATTAGTCACACGCTTTGTGCCATTGAGGCGCTAAAAAGCCGCAAAATCTTAGTTGAAAAAATTATCATTAACGAAGATTTACCGCTCGTAAAAAAAGCGTCGCAAAAAAGTTCGGCGGCGATCAAAAATTTTACTAAAATCGAAACAATTCCTCTCCAAAAATTTCTCAAAAAACCATGACCAACATCATCAATTTCGGCGACAAAAAAAAGGAAAAAGAAGGCAGCATTACGCCGATTGAAAATATTTCTCTACAGAAAGAAAAAAATCGTCAGGAATGGGCGCGTAAAGCAGAAATTCTTTGTGAGGCTTTGCCTTACATGCGTAAATTCACCGGAGAAACTTTTGTAATTAAATTCGGTGGTTCCGCGATGGGCGGTGACAATAATCTCAAGAATTTTGCTAAAAATGTGGTGTTGTTAAAGCAGGTTGGAATCAATCCTATCGTGATTCACGGTGGTGGTCCACAAATTGGTCAAATGCTCACTAAGCTCAATATCAAATCATCTTTTATTGATGGGTTGCGGGTGACAGATGCTGATACCGTTGATGTGGTTGAGATGGTTTTGGCCGGTTCAATTAACAAAATGATTGTCAAAGAAATCAACGCTGCAGCTGGAAAGGCAATTGGAATATGTGGTAAAGATGGTAATTTGATTCGTGCAAAAAAATTAACCCGTACCAAAAAAGACCCAGATTCCAACATCGAAAAAATTCTGAATTTAGGTTTTGTCGGCGAGCCTTACGCCATTGATCCGGAAGTGCTAAATATTTTTGAAGATACTGACATCATCCCCGTCATTGCGCCAATCGGCATTGGTGACAATGGTGAAACTTTTAACATCAACGCTGACACCGCAGCTGGCGCGATTGCTTCAGCGCTTAATGCTTCAAAATTAATTATTCTTTCCGACGTTGACGGCGTGATGTTGCCGAATGGCGAATTGATCAGTCACCTCAACATCGCGACTGCAAGACAGATGATTCACGACGGTGTGATCACGGGTGGCATGATTCCAAAAATTGAAACCTGCATCAGCGCTCTCGAAAATAATGTTGGTTACGCTCACATTTTGAACGGCGCCGTCGACAATATTTTGCTGATGGAAATCTTCACCGAGAGTGGCGCGGGGACGATGATACTTTAACTATTTTCTCGCTGTCATTCCCGCGAAGGCGGGAATCCAGAAAGTTTCTAAAATACTGGATTCCCGCCTTCGCGGGAATGACAGCAGAATGGATTCACAATCACGTTTTAAATCTTTATGAAAGGAATCATCCTCGCCGGTGGAAACGGCACTAGACTTGCTCCGCTTACCAACGTCATCAGCAAACAATTATTGCCGGTTTACGACAAGCCAATGATTTGTTATCCGTTGGCAACTTTGATGAATCTTGGCATCAAAAACATTCTCACCATCTCAACGCCGCAAGATACGCCAAGCATCGAAAAATATTTGGGCGATGGTTCGGATTACGGAATTAAAATTTCTTACGCGGTGCAAAATCAGCCACGCGGCATTGGCGAAGCATTTTTGATTGGTGAGAAATTTATTGGTAAAGACCCAGTTTGTTTGATTTTGGGCGACAATATTTTTTATGGTTCCGAGATTGCCAGCGAAAATCTTGAAGAAAAATTTGCACAAATAAAATCAAATAAAATCGGTGGATTTATTTTTGCTTACCATGTCTCCGATCCCGAAAGATATGGCGTTATCGAGCTTGATGAAGATGAAGAGAAAATAATTTCAATCGAAGAAAAACCAAAAAATCCGAAATCAAATTGGGCGGCGACTGGGCTTTACATTTACAATTCTGATGTGGTGCAAATCGCCAAAAAAACCAAAGTTTCGACGCGCGGTGAACTCGAAATTACTGATATCAACAAGGTCTATCTCAAAAAAAATAAACTTGGCGTGGTGCGTTTGAGACGAGGATTCGCTTGGCTTGACGCCGGAACGCCAGACTCACTTCTCGAAGCCTCGCAATTCATCCACACCATCGAAAAACGGCAAGGTTTGAAAATTGCCTGCATCGAAGAAATGGCCTACCGCAAGGGTTTCATCGATAAAAATAAATTTTCGGAGCTGGTTGCAAAATATAAAAAAGGTTCGGCTTACAGAGCTTATCTCGAACAAATTCACAGGAATTATTAGCATGATTGAATACGAAAATTTAGCAAAACTTAATCAAATTTTTTTTGAAGATTATAAAAAATCTTTTGCTCAAACACTTGAAAGTGGTTGGTATATTTTAGGAAAAAATGTTGAAAAATTTGAGCAGGAATTTGCAGAATTTTGTGGTGTAAAACATTGTCTTGGAGTCGCTTCTGGCCTAGATGCATTAACCCTTTCACTTGCTGCATTTGAGTTTGAAAAAGGTGATGAAGTTATCGTTCCATCCAACACTTACATCGCGACAATTTTATCTATTTTGCAAAATGGTTTGAAACCGGTTTTGGTTGAGCCAGACATCGCGACTTACAATATCGATCCAAAAAAACTCGCCGAAAAAATTACAAAAAAAACTCGCGCCGTGATGATTGTTCATCTTTACGGAAAATGCTGCGAGATGGCGCCGATTGTGGATTTGTGTAAGAGTCACAATCTCAAATTAATCGAAGACACGGCGCAAGCTCACGGTGCAAAATATCGCGGAAAAATGGCCGGAACGTTTGGCGAGTTCGGTGCTTTCAGTTTTTATCCAACAAAAAATTTAGGCGCTTTAGGTGATGCTGGAGCAATCGTAACTAATGACGAGAAGCTTGCCGAGAAAATAAAAATGCTGCGTAATTACGGCTCAAAAATAAAATATCACAATGAGCTCGTCGGTTACAATTCACGGCTTGACGAGGTTCAGGCCGGATTTCTTTCGATCAAATTAAAAAAATTAAACGAAATAAATGCTCACAAAAATGAGCTGGCAAAAGTTTATTTTAAAAATTTAAGCAGTAACTTCGTCAAGCCAGTGCAGCATCCAGACTATTTCGATGTTTTTCACATTTTTAACATCAGACAGCAAAAACGTGATCAGTTGAAAGAATTTTTACTCGGTCAAAATATCAAAACAGAAATCCACTATCCAATCGCGCCGCACAAACAAAAGGCCATGGGGAGGGAGATGGGGGAGAGTTTCAAAAATCAGCAACACCCAATTTCAGAAGAAATCCACGCGACAACTTTGAGTTTGCCGATTTCGTTTTTTCATCAGAAAGAAGATGTGGAGAAAGTGTGCGAAGTGATGAATAGGTTCTAGTAAGGCTCGTAGATGTAATCCTCAGTGCTAAAATATTCCGATGACAAAACATTCAGCACAGTGTGATCGCTGAATTCTTCCATGTAGTGCCAATCTTGCGGTTCTAGAACCAAGCATTTGGAGGGGCTGTCCAAAGTGAAGCGTTCCTCTTTTTTTCCATCGTGATTATAAACCTTGCAGCTGCCTTCCAAACAAATCATCGCTTGAATTGCTTTGTGATGACGATGCTTGCCGCGAATCTCGCCCTTCTTAACGCCATGAATGTAAAAACTTCTTTTTATTTTGAATGGCAACTGCCTGTCTTCAACGACCGTAAGGCTTCCACGATTGTCGGAAAAAGTTTTTAAATTTATGATGTAAGCCATGAAATGTTAATTTTGTTATTTTTTTTGTGAGGCAGGAGGGCAAAAATTTTTGCTAAAAATGAATTTTTTTGGAGAGAAATTTTCTTCTCCATTTTGAAAATGAAATGTTTGGCGTAATTTTTGTAAATTAAATTTCTGGCGTTGAGCGAGATTTTGTAGCCCTCGGTGAGCCTAATTCGTTTCTCATTTAAAATTTTAAATCCGTGAAAATGGAAAAAAATCAGTGGAAATTTTTTGCCGGATTTTTTTTCGATGCCGAAAATTTTTTTATTTTTTTCCACGAAGCGATATTGCTGGATATTCCACGGCGCCACGCCACCACCGAGATTTTTTAATTCTCGCACGCAATTAAATCGCGCCATCCAATCATCGAGATATTTTTGATCGCCGAATTTACCATCTTCAACTCGTCCGAAGCACCATTCGATGCAACGCTCACGCCACCATTTTAGCACTTCCAAACCATCTTTATCATTTTTGAAAGTCATGAATTGCACGCAATATTTTCCGGAAATTTTGCTTTGATCATGTTTCGGTGTGTAGCGATGTTCGATGATTGAAACTGATTTTCCGCCAAGCTCTTCAATCAAAATTTTTGGATCAGAAAAAAAATACAGATCGGCGTCAAGGTAAGTGCAGCTTGCTACGCCAAAGTTTTTCAGAACGTAAAGAACCGTCGAAGGAGTGCATGTCCAGCAATATTCACCTTTGCCTCTCGTTGGTTTTATTTTGAGTAATTCTTCATCTTCAAAATCTTTCAGCGAAATCACCGTGACATTTTCCAGCGCTAATTTTTTTAAAACTTCCTCACATTTTTCATCGAAGGCAAAAATAAAAAGATGAAAATCAGTGCAGTTTTTTTTCAGCGATTCATACATCGCCAAGCCATATGCCGAATAGTTCGAATCGAATAAGGTACAAAAATTAAGCATCGGTTTTTGCCTTCAATTTTTTTATTTTTTTTCTGATTTTGTGAGCAATTTTTTTGATGAAAGATTTTTTTGGCTTGAAGAATTTTTTTATTGCTTCGCGGGCTTCAAAATTTTCTGAAAGTGGAATTTTTGTGAGAGAAATTTTTTCTTGCCCAAGTTCAATGTTGAATGATGAGCTATTGCTGCAATGCGTGCCACTGCCGTCGATGCCGATATTTTGCACCAAAGATTTTCCGGGATAAAGCGTGAGCTTTTCTGCCAAAAATGCCGAAGCATACCAACGAATTGCCCAAGAATTATTTTTGCCGGCGATTTGATCTTCGAGCATTCTGGTGAATGAATAACAGCCATCGAAGTCGAATTTTTTAGTGAGATTTTTTTGCTGTAATTCTGCCAAAAGTTTAGCGCCATTTTTTTCGAATAAATTCCAACCCCTTTTCCAAGTTGCCCAGCCCCAGCAGTCGGCGCCGCGTAGAAAAAAAGTTTCCGGCAATTCTTTCTTCACCGGATAAATGTAGCCGTGAATGCTGATAACTTTTTCTTCCGACTCATAAAAATCTAAGCCTTCATTCATGAAAGTGAGGAAGTGCGGCGAGGTTACCAAGTCATCCTCAAGCACAATTACGCGGCCGAATTTTTCGATGATTTCGGAAACGCCACTGATGATTGAAGCGGCGAGTCCAAAATTTTTTTCGCGCTCAATCACGGTAATTTTTTTAAATCCGGAAATGGTCCTGACATAGTCTCTCACGGCGTGCACAGCTTTTTCGCCGTCAGGATTCTTGGCATCGTCACAAAAAATAAATAACTCACTTTGATCGGCTAAAAAATTTTTTTGCAGAGCCTCAATTGTTTTTTTGGTGTGATCAATTCGGTTGTAAACGAAGAGAGCGATGGGTGCGCAAATCATACCATCCTCACTTCATGTTGCGGTAGCGGAATTTTTATGCCGTTTTCTTCAAACTTTTTCCAG
>CAIYMZ010000065.1 GCA_903927415.1 uncultured Alphaproteobacteria bacterium | reverse complement strand
TTTTGCTCTTTTTTGCGTAAAATTTTTTGTAATAATTCCCGATATTGCAAAAATTTTTACGCAAAAATCGCTAAAAATTTCCAAAAAATCGAGGCACGCTGAGTTTGAATACAGGCTCTAGAGAACCCCTCTTCCCAAATCAAACTAATTTTAAAAATGGAAAATTTTCAACTATTCCTGCTGGTGTTGCAGGTAATTATTGCCGTTGCGATGATCATTTTAGTTTTGTTGCAAAAATCAGACGGCGACTCTTTAAGTGGTATTGGTGGCGGTTCCGGCGGACTTGGCTCCGTCATGTCTGGCAAGGCAACTGCAAATGTTTTGAGCAAAACTACGATGATTTTGATCGGAATTTTTATGCTTAACTGCTTGATTTTAGCTTCGATGTCCAACGCCACAAACAAGGCAATCAAAAATGATTTGGATAAAATTATCGAGCAGCAAGAAAAAAATGTAACACCTACCACTCCAGCTGTTCCAGCGGTTCCGCCAGTTAAATAATTGAGAATTTTAAAATGACAAAAACAACAGCTCTCAACGAAACTCATCGCGAGCAAGGTGCAAAAATGGTTGAATTTGCCGGCTATGACATGCCTGTGCAATATCCCGATGGAATGCTGAAAGAGCACGAATGGACGCGCTCCGGCAATGTCGGAATTTTCGACGTTTCGCACATGGGGCAATTCATAGCTGAAGGCGCAGAAGTGGTGAAATTTTTGTCACACATCACGCCGACTGATTTTTCTTTGAGCACTCCTGCGCTAGCAAAATACACGGTTCTAACCAATCACGAAGGTGGAATTATCGACGATCTAATCATCACCAAAATCACCGACACAAAATTTTTCATCGTGCTCAATGCCGGCTGCAAAGAAAAAGATGCGGCGTGGATTCGCAAAAATTTGCCGGCTGGTATTTCTTTCACTGAACTCGCTGATCGCTCTTTAATCGCGGTTCAAGGCGGTAAAGCCGAAGAAGTTTTAAATCGCTTTTTGGCCACAGAAAATTTGGCAGAATTGCCTTACATGAATGTCAGAACTTACAAATTTAAAAGCGGCGAAGAAGTTTTTATCGGTCGCACAGGCTACACCGGCGAGGACGGATTCGAAGTTAGCATCAAAAATTCTGCAGTGGCAAAATTTTGGCTCGAACTTTCTGCGCAAGCTGAAGTCAAGCCAATCGGCCTCGGAGCCCGCGATTCACTGCGCCTCGAAATGGGCTACCCGCTTTACGGTCACGATTTGGATGATACAACTTCGCCCGTCGAAGCTGCGATTGGTTGGGTTGTGAGCAAAACCAACGTAGGATTCATCGGCGCAGAGCGCGTGTTGAGAGAAAAAGCTGAAGGCGTGAAGCGCAAAAGAATCGGTGTAAAATTACTCGATCGCGGCATCGCCCGAGAAGGTACTGAAATCAGAAAAGACGGCAAAAAAATCGGAGTTCTTTCAAGCGGCGGATTTTCGCCAAATCTAAAAGTTTCAATCGGCCAAGGCTATTTCGACCCAGCTGTGACAAAGGTTGGGGATCAAGTTTCTGCGGTAGTTCGTGATCGCGAAATTCCCGCTATTTTAACTTCGCCAGTTTTTGTCGAAGCGAAAACAAAGTCGGTGAAGAAGTAACAGTTTGATCGTCATCCTTGGCCGCAAAGCGGCCGAGGATCTCAAGAGTTTGTCTCACGAGATCCTCGGCGCTACGCCGCCAAGGATGACGATAACACATTAAACAAAGGAGAAAAAATGAAATTCACAAAAGACCACGAATGGATCAAAATCGAAGGCGACATCGCCACAATCGGCATCACTGAATATGCTGCAGAAGCGCTTGGTGAGCTGGTTTACGTTGAGCTGCCAAAAGTAGGAAATGTTTACAGCAAGCATGATGCTTTCGCCGTTGTTGAATCGTCGAAATCAGCGAGCGACGTTTACATCCCAGTCGCTGGCGAAGTGGTTGAAATCAACACCGCACTCACTTCAGCGCCTGAATTGGTAAATAACTCCACCTACGAAAATGGCTGGATCGCGAAAGTTAAAATGAACAATGAGAGTGATTTGGCTGACGCGATGGATGAGGCGGGGTATAAAAAGTTTTTGCAGGATAAGTAGTTTTTCTTCTCAATGTCATGCTGAG
>CAIYMZ010000064.1 GCA_903927415.1 uncultured Alphaproteobacteria bacterium | reverse complement strand
TGACAAGGGGGGGGAAAAGTGCTTCCTCATTTGTTACCCCGCACTCCCCTATTGTCACCCCGCACTCCCCTATTATCACCCCGCACTCCCCTATTGTCACCCCGCACTTGTTGCGGGGTCCATCTGACAAAAACTCAATTTCTTCGTAAATATTCGGACAAAAAACCGTAATATTTTTTTGCTGCAAAATGCGATCCCGCAATGCGTTGTGGATGTGAAAATTTTCGATTATTTGTCCGAGCTGACCATTCTGACCATCAACCTCGCGCCCTAGAAAATCTAAGAAAAACGGCGATTTGTAATCAGTGATTTTAATGTCCGAAATTTTCCCCGCATGTTTATTTGTCTCGTCAAAAATTCCGATTTCTTTGAAGAGCTCAAGCGAGGCCGACGAAATCGCGTAAGCCCGTCCGTCACGTTTTTTATCCTGCGCTAAAATATTTTCTTTTTCGATTACCGCGATTTTTAAGTCGGGAGAAACGCCGGCCAGCGCAAGCGCGCAAGTCATGCCAGCGTAGGAGCCACCGATTATTGTGATGTCGAAGTTTTGTGGCATTAATTCAATTTTTGTTTCATTTTTTTAACCAAAAAATTCTCCCCGCTCACCACATTTTTTCCGGTTTTTTTCTCAAGCGCCTTTCTGGCATCTCTCGAAATTTGTCCGCCTTTTTTTGCTGGAATTTTATTTTTTTCCAAACCTTTTGCGCCGAGATTTTCTGCGATTTGTCGCGTCGAAAGTTCAGCCAAAGCAGTAAAAATTAATTCTGCCTCACTCATGTGGTCACGGAGATTTTGACTCTTCAAACCCTTGATATTCTTGTGCTCAGCGACATTTAATCCGCTCCATTCCTGATGAATAATATTGGTTAAAATCGCAAATTCTTCACCCTGCTTCACATCATTTTCTTGCCAATAATCCGTCAGTTTATTGCGCGTCTCTTGCCCCATCATTCTTTGCTGAATCCACTTTTCACTGCGCCCATATTTTTGCCAATTTTGGCGAGCGCGATTTAGTGATTGTTCGGGATCGGAAATTTCTTGAATGCGTTCATTGCCAGTTTTCGCCAGCCACATTTTTATCGGCTCAGCTTTTGGACTGGGGATCGATTGGATAAGGCGAAAAATTGCCTCAAGATCGGCGACATCGGTGTTGTAAAACTTACCATCAACTGCCTCCATTTTCAGTTGGTGACAATTTGTCACCAACTGACTTCCCTCCTTTGCCAGCCTCTCTTTGAGCTTGTTCCAATATTTTCGCGCTTTGAGAAAATCGTGCTGTTCGGTTAGCGCCGCGACAACATCAACAACGGAAAAAAACCATTTTTGCGATTCTTCGTTAAAGTGACGGCGAATGTGAAATTTTTCAAAAATTGCGAGGCTGTTTTTCATGGTTTGAGTTTATTTTTGGTTAGAAAAATACTCGTCATCCTTGAGTTCGAAGAACTCGAGGATCTCATGAATTTTAAACTCACGAGATCCTCGGCCGCATTGCGGCCAAGGATGACGAATGCTTGTTAGATCATCTTTTTCGGATCAACCCACTCATCAAATTGCTCGGACGTAACCAGCCCCGAAGCAAGCGCTGCCGCCTTCAGCGTCGTACCTTCCTTGTGCGCTTTTTTAGCGATTTTGGCGGCGTTGTCGTAGCCGATGTAGGGATTTAGTGCGGTGACAAGCATTAAAGATTGCTCGAGAAGTTGGGTGATGCGCTCACGATTGGCGGTGATTCCAACAAGACATTGATCGACAAAACTGTTAATTCCGTCGGACAAAAGATTGAGCGATTCTATGACGTTGCGGATGATCATTGGGCGAAAAACATTGAGTTCGAAATGTCCACTCATGCCTCCCACCGTAACAGCCACATGGTTCCCCATCACTTGCGCCGCGATCATTGTCAGCGCTTCGCATTGCGTTGGATTCACTTTTCCCGGCATGATTGAGGAACCGGGTTCATTTTCTGGTAAGCTGATTTCGCCTAGGCCAGAGCGCGGTCCTGAAGCCAAGAAGCGGATGTCATTGGCGATTTTCATCACCGAAACTGCGAGTGTGTTGAGTGTGCCGGAGAGGTTTACGAGCTCGTCATTGCAGGCGAGAGAGAAGAATTTATTTTTGTTGGTGCAGAAGGCGTCAGCATGCTCCAGCCCTAACCTGAAGAGGTTTGAATCCTTAACCTTCCAAACTCCATCCGCCAAAGTTGTGCGACCTAAATCTAAGTTTAAAAGCTCAGTATAAATTTTTTTCAAACCAGAAACTTCGGTAATTTTTTCGGCAAATTTTTTGGCGAATTGCGGATGGCAATTTAGTCCCGTGCCAACAGCCGTGCCGCCTTGCGCAAGATGAGTGACGTAAGAAATTGCTTGCGAAACAAAAACCGCGCCGCATTGCACCTGCACTTTGTAAGCCGAAAATTCCTGACCCAAAGTTACTGGAGTCGCGTCCTGCGTGTGAGTGCGGCCGATTTTTACGATGTCAGAAAATTCTTTTTCTTTTTTTCCGAGTTCATTTGCGAAGCGAACTAGAGTCGGCAAAAGTTTTTCGTAAGTTAATAAAACCGTCGCGACATGCATGGCCGTAGGGAATGTGTCGTTCGAGCTTTGTCCTAGATTTACGTGATCATTAGGATGAACGGGAGATTTTCCGCCTTTTTTTCCGCTGACTTTTTCGTTGGCCACACCAGCGATCACCTCATTGACATTCATGTTGGTTTGAGTGCCAGAGCCGGTTTGCCAAACTACGAGCGGAAAATGATTTTCGTAAAACCAATCAAAGCGCGCGAGAATTGTGTCGACAGCATCGGCGATTTTTTCGGCGAGATCGGGGGAGAATTTTTTAAATTCGTCGGAAGTTGGATCTGCAGCCATCAGCTCTTTATTCGTCAGCGCCGCCGCTTTTTTAATCAGCAGCATCGCGCGAATAACTTCCTTCGGCATTTTGTGGCCGGGATTGTCGGAACAGATCGGAAAATTCTGGCGCGAGCGCTGTGTTTGCGCAGCGTAGTAAGCATCTGCGGGAACTTTAATTTCACCGAAAGAATCGGATTCGAGACGGAAATTTTGAGTCATGGTTTTTAAAGAATTAATTAGCTTTGGGGTGAGCATTGCTTCGTGGATTGCTTCGCTACGCTCGCAATGACGTGAGTTTTAGATGTTCACAACTCACGT
>CAIYMZ010000063.1 GCA_903927415.1 uncultured Alphaproteobacteria bacterium | reverse complement strand
GCTTCGCTGGGGCCGGTGTAGATCAATTTACGATTTTGATGATTTTTAGAAATATCAACAAATGGCTGAAGTAAAAATTCATAAATTTTTTCTGAAAAAAAATAACAGGTAGAAAAAATAATTATAAAAAAAATTAATGAAAAAATTATTCTTTGACGAAATTCAGCAAGATGTTCTTGTAGAGTGAGATGATTTTTTTTATGCATTTGTATTTATTTTGCCTCAATTCGTAGCTGACAAACTGGCATCGGAATATCTGAATTATATTCACCAAATTTTATGCATTGATCGTTTTGTTGGGTGTTGAGCTCTTTACCCCCAAGAGCAACAACTCGCCCTTTTTGTGGATTTCCGTCATCAATTTTTTTGTCAAATAAAAAAGCCTCATCAGTTTTTAAACTATAATCCGTGGTGTAGAGGCGATCAGCATCAGCAAATTGAAATCCAACTTGATAAAAAGTTTTTCCTTCTGCTCCGAAAATAATAATTCCAACTTTTTCTCCAATTTTACTGACCGGAAAGGTGCTGCCGATTTTTGCATTTTCATCTTCTGCTCCATCATAATTTTCATTGAGCATTTTTGTTTTTGATAAATGCATCCAGAAATTTGTGATCTCACCATTCGCTTGAAAAATATTTTGGGTACGATCGCTAATCACATTATCGCCATTACCGTCAGTATTTGATTCGGTGATACCATAAACTATCGTATCGCGAAGGTCTCCCGGAAGTGCGTGATATTTTTGCGTGAAGGAATTTAGCGCCGCATCATATTTTTTTATTTGCATGATTAGAGATTTTATCTCGTTTTCTTTTGCAATTTTTTTGGAGAAGAAAACGCCGGTGATGACGATAGTGATTACACAAATTGCGATTAAAGTTTCGACGATGGTGAAAGCGTTCTTAGAGTTATTGTTCATTATTTATCTCCAAATTTTTTTGTGAATGATTCGAAGTCGTTACTGCTGCGTAGGCCATCATATCTATCACTAACTCGTTTAGCTTTTTTCTCGGCGACTGTTTCTCCACCGCGCTTAGCTGCAAATTTTTTAAAATCTTTTGCGGTTTTTGCTGCCTCATATTTCTCAATAGTTTTTTGAGCGGCCTTATGTTCTTTTGTTCCAACTCCTGCGGTTGCAACGGCTCTAGCTGCCTTGTCTAAAATGCCACCAGATTTATCAACCGCTTTTAAAGATTTTTGTAAGCCACGCTCTGCTTTTTTGCTTGCAGATACTCGCTTATCAATTGCTGCGATGCTTTTGTTGTCTTGCTTTATATCGCGTTTTAGATTTGCAATAGTTCCCTTGTTATCTTGCAGGGCTTGTTTTTGTTCCGGAGTTCTGTTCCAGAAATTTCCCGATTGCGCAGATAATGCTTTAACCTGAGCTGCTTTATCATTTCTCTGAGCAACTGTTGCTGCACGACTAGCACTTAATCCAGATTGTTGAGCTTGAGCTGTGCCAATAGCAGCAACGGTGCTAGCTCTGACTGCTTGATGCGTTGCTGAGCGAGGAGCTTGTTCCAATGGAGTCCCGTCCATTCCAGCGGCTTTAATAGCTCTATCCCTTATAGCTTCTGCTTTTGGAATTGCCGCTTGAGTAGCCTCAAATCTGTCAACTTTTGCTTGAACATTTCCTCTTTGGGCGTCGAGCTGACTTACTGCTACGTTAGCTTTTTTATGTCGAGCGTCGATGTCACTAAGTTTTGAATCTCCTTGTCGCGTCATTCCAGCAAGTTCTTTCGAAGCTGCTTTGGCCTTTTGTTTAGCTTCAGCAGTTGCGCCCTTTTCCTTTCCGGCTTTTACTACATCTTGTAGTCCTCGTATTTTGTCTTGGCGTTGTGTGAATTCTGGACTTTGAGTGTGAGCTTTCATTTCTTGTGATGTTGCTCTGACGTCAGCCATCGCTGCTTCGCGAGCAGCGGTTAATCGCTCTAATTCTCCCCTTGCTCCACTTCCAGCAGCGTCACCAGCTTTAGCTTGCCCAAGTTCTCTGGCCACATTTGTTTTTACTCCTTCCCTAGATTCTTTTTTAGCTTCAGCTTTAAATCTGGTGGCAGATTCGGTAGTTTTCTTGATGGAGGCCGCAGCTCTTCCCATGGTTTTTTCGACTATTCCAGCATCAGGATTTATTGCATCGACATCCTTCTGATATTCGTCCTGCGCTTTTAATTGAGCGAGAGCATCTGGACTTATAGCTTTTACGTCTGCTTTTTTCTGAGCCATATTTTGCTTTTGTCTTTCTCTGATTAATTTCTTCTCAGAATCGCTTCTACTCCAACTTGTTCCCATTCCCATTTGTGATACGAGCCCTTCCTTTTCTAGTTGTTGAGCTGCTTCATCGTAGTCTTTGTTACTGACTGCTTTGTCGACGGTTTTTGCGGCTGATCCTAATTGCTTCTTAGCAGCCATAGCCCCTTTTGCTGCCGAAGCACCTGCTTTTGAAGCTGCTTTCTTCGCTCCCGTTGCAGCTGATCTTCCTGCTTCTTTAATTGCTTCTTTAGCTTTCAAAGCAGTTTCGCGTTTATGCGTTGCGGCGTATTTTATATCATCTTTTGCTTGCACCGCTGATTTTTTTGCATCTTGCATTGCTTGTTTTGCAGCAGCGGGAACTGCTTTGATTGCCGCCGCTGCATTTTGAGCTTTTGCAACAGTTGCAGCTTTTGCTTCAGATGCCGCTTTCCCAATTGCTGCAGGTGCTGCCTTGATTGCTGCCACTGCATTTTTAGCCTTTGCAACAGTCGCAGCTTTTGCTTCAGATGCAGCTTTTCCAATTGCTGCAGGTGCGGCAGTAACCGCTTCTTTTGCTTTGCCGGCTGCTGTTTTTGTTGTGTTCCACCCGCTCTCAATTGCTTTTGCTGCTATTCTCGCAGTTTCGCGTGGATTCATTACGGCATGACCAACAGCGCTAATTGCCTTATCAGTTCTGCTGGTGCCAACTTCAATCTTACCTTTCGTCGCAGCATCAATGAACCCAGCTCTTTCTTTTTCATTCATTTTTGACATTGCTGCTTTTGCTTCGCTGCTAGAAAATTTAGCGCTGGTTTCTTGCTCACTGAGAGATTTTCTAAATGTTCCTCCTGATTTCACCCCTTGTTTCAAAGCCTGCATACCAGCACCGAATAGGTTTGTTCCTTCGTATTTTAGACCCTTCTCCTCCTGTAATCTTTTTACATCTTTCTCATCCAATTTAAGCTCTTTGCCTTTGTTGATCATGGCTGTCTGCTTAATCTCAGCAAGTTTTGCTCTTTGCTCTTCTTTGCTCATGGCGGCAAATTCAGCGCCATGCTCTTTTTTGTAATTGCTGATTGCGGAGCTCGCAGCTTTTGACAGGGCTGATTTGTTACTGATGTCTGCAGAGTTTTGTTTCTTGCGTTTTTCGCGCTCATCATCAGCTAATTTTCCGGAGTCGAATAATTTTTGATCAACCCTTTGAATTGCTTTGCCGGCAGTCTCATCCCAAAGCTTGTCAGCTTTTTTAGAAATGGCTGCTTGAGCTCCCTTAGCAAAATCTGCCATACCTTTTCCAAGAGAGCTTGCTGTGAGACCACCAGCCATTGAAGCAGCAAGATCTGTCATGAAGGTGATGAATTTATTCATTAAGGAAGCAATTACCCAGATGAATAAAATTGAAAATAGCGATGGAATTCCTTCGGGGTTGCCAATGTTTCCAACTTCGGATTGAGCATTGGTTCGCGGAGGTAGTGAGGCAATTGTCCAGAAGGACAGGAGTGTGACGCGAGTGATGATGTTAATTGTCCATACCTCATCCCAGCAAATTTTATAGCCCAGAGACATTTTGATGACTTCGTACATCAGCATGTTGAAGAAGGCGAGGGTGGTGAGCAGGAAAATCTGCTGCAGTGAAAAGCCCATGAGTTGCTTCAGCCAGGAGTCAAACATTTCTTTAGTTTGGGCAAACAGCGTGAATATGAAAAAGATCGGACCTAGGGTGAACAAAATTGACATGAAGACCTGTGCGGTCAGGTAGAGCAACACCGCATTTGCAACAGCATAAACATAAAGCATGAAGCTTTGATAAATGATGATCAGATAAGCCCAGCCGAATATGCTGGCGAATAGCAGTGCTGAGATTTTTTTCTGTACAGCTTGTGAGAAAAACATGCTGAATACCCGATCAACTCCATTGAAGAGAATTGATTTGTCGTAATAGTCACCACTAGCGATGGCTGTAGCAACCTCTGGTGAATTATCAAAAGAAGAAGCCATCATGAAGGCCAGATAATCCGTGCCATTCTTAAAAAATTTCACGACAATTTTATCGAACCAATACCACCCAGTTTCACCGACCATGAGATAGATTAAACCAATTCTGATGATGCGATTGAATATTTCAGAATGGTTTAAATCGCTGGTGCCCATGGTGTAGCCGACGCCATAAAATGCGAACATCAAAACCAAACACATGCTGAGAATCGCCTTGTATCTGGGGTCTGCGATGAGAAGTTTATAAATTCTTTCAGCTTGCCCCATTTTACTGCCATCTTTTGGACCATCCATCACCTCAACTACTGGAGTGATTACTCCGCCAATGATGCTAGAAACATTTCCGGTAGCTGAACTTTTTACCTTAATCCCAACGTAATATTTGCCGCTATTGTTGGAGTATTTGTTACCGCAATAAAATTCTTTTTTACATCCCAATGAGCCGGGAATTTCAGATTTAGCGCAGATTTGCCCAGCGTTACCGCTAACTTGTGAATCGTAAAATGGATTTGAAAGTTTGAGCCCGTCATTGGGGTCGTCGATGGTGCAATTGCCAACTTCAGGATCAAAAATTTTGAAAGTTAGCCTAAGTTTTTGATTTGTGGCATTGATGGCATCTCGCTCGGATGGTTTTTTGGCTTTGAGGTCAGCTACCGAGAAATAGTTGGAAGTGTGGCAGTAAAAAAAAGAGCCGGCTTGAGTATTGACGCCGGTTGTTGACAATGTGCAATCCACCACCTTGCTATCTTCAATGATTGTTCCACCGAGTGTTCTGACGAGGGTTCCGTAGTCGTTAAATTTGTAACCACTTGAAATAGCTGGTGGAGTACCGGCGGGAGTTTGATCATTTGGCGGAGTGATCTCGACTATTTTTGGTGTATAACTAACAACAGTTGAGCCTACTTTTGCTGGATCAAATCCTTTGCAATCAAGGCTGCTATCAGAACTTTCTTTGCACAATCTAGCTTGTAGCCATTGACCATTGCTGAATTCAAGTGCGCCGAAAAGAGAGATTTTGAATCCAGAGCCGCTATTATCTCCGTAAGCATCTTTTGCGCCGGTGGAGCTAGTGATTGGCCTATTGTTAAAATCTGTGCCATCAAGCATGAAGAACTTCAATCTACCAGCTTTGGTGAATATCAGCGGAGTTTTGATCTGAAAAACTCTATTACCACTATCAAGCTTACCAGTGTCTCCAAAGTTTTCTAAATTTCCGTAAGAGCCGCTAAAATTACTAAGTCTAACGGCACCCTTTGCCTTGGTAACATCTGCTAAGAATGCGTCTACCTGACTTTGAGTTTGAGAGGTTGAGGCGGAAATATTTGAGATTTTTCCTTTGTAATTTTCTAAATCATAACATTGGTCAATGCTTTCTTTTTCAATTTTTGCAGCTCTGGTGCCATTCTCTAACATCAAGTCTTTGCATGATTCGCAGGTTGCTTCAGTGTAGCCACCATTAGGAATCGTGCATTTTGAAGAATCGTTTCTTGTGCCGGGGAGAATGCAGGATTTTCTGTAAAGAGGAGCTGTGCCGGGAGAACAGGTTATTGTTTTTTGGCATTCTGTAATTGGGCAATAAGCTGAAGAGCTAGTGTTGTTGCACTCAGGTGCGGTTAATCTACAGCCAAGTAATGTTGGAGTGTTATTATAATCTGGGGTGCAGGCCGGATTCATAATTAATTCTGTTGCCCTACCTCTGCATAGTAGGGCTGGGCGTGGCTCGATGATCATTGCAGTGCCAATACCGCATTGCCTATCTAATCCAGATTCTGTTAGCCAAGTTCCATTCCAGCTTTCTGGTGAAAAGCGAATAACCTGTCCTTTGCGTAAAAAAACTTTTCCAGACCAAGCAAGTGAAACACTGCTAGAAGCTGGAACGATAAAGACGCCCAACGGATCGTTAGAAGTCTCCGTGATGCTGAATGGGTCATATTCGTAAAAATCTGCGGTGATTGCGCCCTTATCCTCATGAGATCCTTCCGGGTTTATAATTCTGCCTTTGAAAGTGCAGCTTGCTCCAGAGCCTCGAAGCATAGTGAATTTAAGGAAGCCAGATTTTTCAATTTTGATATCGTGATATTTGCCGAACCTGATTCCAGTCAGCATCCCACAATTTTTTCCACCACCGCTATTTGTGGTCATTCTTAGAATGACAAGTTTTTGATTTGGTTCTAATGAAATGTGCTTTGTGCTCCACGAGCTATTGTTAACCGCGACATCACCAAAATCGTAGAGAATGGTATCATCACTTTTTGCAACTTTAATTTTGTAATTGACGTTGCATTGAGTGTCAGTAGTGAGTGACTTGAACGAAACTTTGTAAGCATTTTGGTAAGAATTGGTGATCACAACATTTCCGGCTGAAGTATCGCCGAGTATCTGCCCTTGCTCTGGTGAAACGCCATTTAAATTAGAGCACGAGCCGCTTGAAGGATCGCAAACTACGTTGGCAACTGGATCAAAATTATCATTTTCCAGACCGTCTCCAGACCACCTAATCATCCCACCATATTGAGTTAGGCCAGTTGTTCTAAAGCTTGATGAGATAGGAAATACTCCATTGATCAACTCGTCGTTGGCATTGGTATATCCGCTATCTTTGTATCCCGTGGGCTTATTACTGCAGTTAGATTCTTTTTTATCAGCTCCAGAATAAGAGCAATTCCAAGCCACCGCATCTGGTAGAAGTGGAACGCCTTTAGTGCCAGTTAGTTCGTCAGTTTTTGAAAAATCAAAGTCGTATCCTGCCGGATGTGGGATTAGATAGGCTACTGCTCTTTTTGCGCCGTTGAAGGTGTTGCTATCGATAGGGGTAGATCCAGACCCAATTTGAGTAGAGCCATCATTCCAATATCCGCTGAATTTTAAATTTAAGGTTTGGGAGTTATTGACATCAAAAAAGATATTTCCACCGACGCTATTCCTCGCGTGAGGAGTGTGTTCAGTCGGATGAATGTAAATTTTTGGATAGTCAATCGAATCACCAAGTCTGACTGATCCAACAGCTCGAATGGTTATTTCTGAGCCCGGTCTGATCGTGACCCCAGAGTTTGATCCGGTAATTTTTTTACTAGTTGAATTCCAATTTGGTTCTGGGCTAGCGCCACCACCACCTACATTGGTTAAACATGCTTGAACGCAGTTGTTAACACAAAGATTTCTAAACTTCGCATCAGAAAAACCATTGCATCCAGAGGAGCTGGATTTTGACACGCCATTCTCATCGGTAAGCGGGACATTTCCTTCAGTAAAACATTTATAGACACCAGAGCCTTGGCCTGCTGGGTCGTTTAGTTCTTTTGAAGCATCGTAAGTGCAATTGTCTTGCGAGGCGTTAGCACTGACCTCAACAGTTTGCGTTTCGTACTCGCCAAAATCATCAGCATCAATACAACCCTGATCTGTGCAGGAAGAAGAGAGTGCAAAAAAAAGCAGTAATGTTGCGGCAAATTTTTTTTTATAAATTTGTTTTAGCCAGTTTTTGATTAGCACTCTAGATTAATAGGTGGGTGAGGTTTGAACGCAGATTTTTGCAAAAGAGAATTTTTATGACGCTAAAAATGAAGGGCAACTTATCAACTAAAATTTCGCTCTGATCATCATCGCAACTCGTTTTGTTTCCTGTAATTTTCGCGGTAAAAAGTTTTTAAGTTCTAAAGAATTTTTTGGTAATTTTTTAGCGTAGTTTTCAGTGAATAAATTTTGATGAAACAAGCGATGTTTTTTTGCCGAAATTTCTTTTTCATCAAAGATGTAAACCGGTTTTCCGGTGGAACAACACTCCGAAATCATTGAAACCGAATCGCCGGTAATAATAAGAAAATCTGCATAGCCCAGAATCGCGAGATAGGGATTCGTATCTCGAACTTTTTTCCAGTCGAATAATTTAAAATCGCAGTCAAGGTTTGATTTTACAGCCTGCGTCAGCTCATCCCCGGTTCTTCTGCTGTTTAAAACCAATAGAGTTGCATCCATATTATTCGCAATTTCTGTTGTGATTTTCGCTAACTTTATCGCCGAAGATTTTGTAAATTTTGTTTTGCTTGAAGAGCCGCCAATCAAAACTGCAATTTTGGTTTTATTGATATTTTGAAACCAAGAAATGAATTTCTCTTTTTCAGCAAAAATCAAATTTTCATCGGTTTTTGTTAGCGAGCCAATGGTGGTTACGACGTTGGAAAATTTTCTCTCGTCGACCTCATCATGTTTTGGCAAAATCACAAAATCGAATTTTTTTAAATCCAAATTCGGATGCATTATTTGCACGATTTTAATTTTATTTTGAGACTGATTTTTGAGATGAAGCGCGATTGGTGCAGATCTTCTGCCGGCAGAAATCACGAGGTTTGGTAGATAGTTTAAATCTCTAATTTTTTTTCTAGATTGTGTAGAAAGTCGCAGCAGAGAGTTGCTTAGAAAAAAATTTGGCAGGATAGAAAAAAAGCTGTAGGTGAGTTTGATGATGCGATATTCAAATCCAATTTCTTCGGCTAGACCAATACTTTGTGAAACCGTGCCAGGTCTATCATCAGCAAGAATCCAAATTTCATCTTTGATGTTCATTAGACTATTTTTTTAATTTTTTTTCCAACTTCTCAGCAACATTTTTGGAAACAAATTTAGAAATATTTCCACCAAGTTTCGCCACCTCTTTTACTAATTTTGAAGCAATAAAATGGTTGGTTTCAGAAGCGGGAAGAAAAATTGTTTGAATGTTAGGATCGAGCTTTGAATTCATGCCAAACATTTGAAATTCATATTCAAAATCCGACACGGCGCGTAAGCCGCGCACAATAACCTTGGCATTTTTTTTATTGGCGAAATTGATCAATAATCCTTCAAATTTTTCGACAGAAATTTGTGATGATGAATCAAGATTTTTTATTTCTTCCTCAATTAATTCGACTCTTTCATCGAGAGTAAAAAGTGGGTTTTTGTAATTATCTTTTGCAGCGGCAACAATGAGATGATCAAAAAGTTCAGCAGCTCTTTTGATGATGTCGAGATGTCCGAGAGTGATTGGATCAAAAGTGCCAGGATAGATTGCGATTTTTTTCACGTTGGTTCAAATTAAAATTAAACCCAAATCCGTC
>CAIYMZ010000062.1 GCA_903927415.1 uncultured Alphaproteobacteria bacterium | reverse complement strand
TCTCGAAGCAAAAAAACATGATGAAATTTATGCACTAGTTTCGCATCTCCCCCAATTTTTATCTTTTTTAACCAAAGAATTTTCGCCAAAAAATATTGAAGATGAATTTTTTAAAACTGCTTTCCGCCTAGATAATTCAAGCCCTGAACTCTGGGAAGATATTTTTGCAATGAATGAGAAAAATTTGGAAAAATTTTATTTGGAGTTTTTTGAGAGATTGGAGAAAAATGTTAATTCGTTTGCAGATGGACCCCGCAACAAGTGCGGGGTGACACTTGAGCAGGACAGGGTTTGTAACCCCGTCCTCACGTTCAGTTCAAAGACAACTGACATGAACCTTTGGACGGGGTTACAAACCCCGTCCAGCGACAGTGACAAATTTTTTAAAACAAACTTCGCATCAATTTTCTTCCGCGCACTGGTCGCAAAATCCTACCTCGAAATCCCAAAAATAAAAACCTTTCGAAACTATGCTGGCACTGGCTTCACCGACTTCACCTCAATCACTCAAATCCTAAATTACGATCCAAAAAAACTTCGCGAATTAATCAAAAAAAACCAAAACCAAATTCTAAAAATCTTCAATTCAATCTCCTAAAGTGACTTACGACTCTATCCGCCCCTACCGCGCCATCCATCGCCGTAAATCTCGCCAAATTTTTGTCGGCAATGTTGCGATCGGTGGCGACGCACCAATCGCAGTACAATCGATGACCAACACGCCGACCACCGACGTGCAGGCAACCATCCGCCAAGTCAATGAATGCGCGGAGCTCGGCGCTGAATTAATGCGCATTTCGGTGCCTGACCAAGAATCTTCTGCGGCCTTAAAAAACATCATTCCACACTGCCAAGTGCCGATAATCGCCGACATCCATTTTCACTACCGACGCGCCATTGAAGCGGCGGAAGCTGGGGCAAAATGTTTGCGAATTAATCCTGGAAATATCGGTTCCGATGAAAAAGTTCGCGAGGTGATCAAGGCTGCGAAGGATTACGGCTGCTCGATCCGCATCGGTGTAAATGCCGGATCGCTCGAGACTGATTTACTCAACAAATACAAAACTCCGACGCCGGAAGCGTTGGTAGAATCAGCACAACGCCACATAAAAATTCTCGAAAATAACGATTTTTTTAATTTCAAAATCAGCGTCAAAGCCTCGGATGTTTTTCTTGCCGTCGCAGGCTACAAAGCACTTGCCAAGGTTTGTGATTACCCGCTGCACATCGGAATTACTGAGGCCGGAAGTCTTGCTGCAGGCACCGTAAAATCTGCAATCGGGCTCGGAGCTCTACTGTGGGAAGGCGTCGGCGACACAATGCGCGTCTCGCTTTCCGCCGATCCGAAGGAAGAAATAAAAGTCGCTTACCAAATTTTAAAATCGCTGGGACTGCGCCACCGCGGCGTCAATCTGATCTCCTGCCCATCTTGCGCGAGACAGGCTTTCGACGTGATTAAAACCGTCGAAGCAGTGGAGAAGCGCGTAGAGCACATCAAAACTCCGATCACAATTTCGATTTTGGGATGCGTCGTCAACGGACTCGGCGAAGCGGCACACACCCAAATCGGCATCACGGGCGGCGGCGCAGGACGTCACAATGTCTACATGAATGGCAAGCCAGACCACAAAATTTCGAGCGAAGAATTGGTGGATCACATCGTTGGCTTGATTGAGGCGGAAGCGAAAAATGTTTGATAAAAAAATTATTCAGAAAAATTTCTCGCGTGGGGCGAGAAGGTATGATGAGGCGGCGGTGGTGCAGAGAGAGGCGGCAAAGGAATTGTGTGAGCTCGTAACGAAATGGACCCCGCAACAAGTGCGGGGTGACAAGGCGGGACGCAACTTACCTCCATCGTCACCCCGCACTCGTTGCGGGGTCCAAAAAATTTTAGACCTCGGCTCTGGCACCAGTTTTATCGCAAAAAAATTACTGACTTACGACAAATGGCGCAGCGAAGCGAGCAATTTGCAATTTGCACAACAACGAAACAAAAAAAATAGCGAATACTTACGCCTTACGCCTTACGACTCAAAAATTTTTGAACTCGATCTATCGGCTGAGATGCTTCAATCATGGCGCGATCGACCATCAAACGTTTTTCCGATTCAAGGCGATATCGAGAATCCTCCATTTAGAAATCACAGCTTCGATCTGATAATTTCATCATTTTCTTTGCAGTGGATTGAAGATTTTGAAAAAAATTTCTCAAAAATTTTTTCACTTTTAAAACCAAGTGGAACTTTTGCTTTTTGCCTCCCAACTGATGGAAGTTTAACTGAGTTAAAGTCCGCTAATATTTTTAATTTTAACGAATTGCCAAAAATAAAAAATTTAAAATCAGCACTAAAAAAATCCGGATTCACAGAAATTTTTTTCGCAAAAAAAATAGTTAAACAAAATTTTCAAAATGGTCTTGAAGCCTTGAAATCATTGAAAAAAATCGGCGCTAATTATTCTGATCAGCAAAAAAAAATAATCACCAGAACCCAGCTAAATCACTTCAATAAGTTTTGTTTGAAAAATTTTGGCACCACCAATAAAAACATCGAAATTTCTTGGTCAGTCTCCTACTTCCTTCTACAAAAATCATAAATCATGTTTGGCCACATATTCAAAAAACTAATCGGAAAGTCTGAAAAAAAAGAAACCGCTGGAGAAAAGCTCGCTGTAAATTTTCGCCAAAAATCCGCAAAATTTTCTGACTTTCTTGGTGAAAAATTTCAGGCAGTTCAAAATGAATTTTATACAATCAGAGCAAAGTGTGAGAACCTGCGCGAAACCAATTACAACCTTGGCCTAAAGCATTTAGAAAAAGGCAATTTATCCGATGCAATTTTTCGCTTTCGCTTCATAAAAAAATTCTGGCCTGACCTTTTAGACGCTCACTATCAACTCGCCTATTGCTTGGTTTTAAATAAAAAACCATTCGAAGCTAAAAAAATCTTGGAAGAATTATTTGCTAAAAATCCGGACTATGACTCAAAAGCAAAAGAGCTTTTGAATGACATCAATACCGCTTTAAATCCAACCACAGAACAACCATCATCTGATGCATAGGTCAATAAAAAAATTTATATTAGCAGCCTTCATCTTTGCTTTAATGCCATCTCCAGCCTTCGCAAAAAAAGAAACTCAATCTGCGATGCTCTACCAAAAATTTGAAAGTGAGGAAGAGTTTGAAACCTACGAAACCGCGGATACCAAAGAAATTTATGATCCTTACGAAAAATTTAACCGTAAAATTTACGCTTTTAACGACACCTTCGACCGCTATTTCCTTGAACATATTGCAAAAGCATATCGCAAAGGCGTTCCACAAATAGCTAGAAAAACAATCAGAAATTTTCTCACAAATTTGTCGCTCCCGATTTCTGCGATGAATTCATTTTTGCAAGGCAATGCCAATAATGGCCTTGCCACATTTTCAAATTTTTTGATCAACTCAACAGTCGGCATTGGAGGATTATTTGATATCGCTGGCGAAAAAGGAATTCGATATCGCGCAGAGGATTTTGGACAAACTTTGGGACATTATGGCAAAGATTCTGGCGCTTACTTGGTAATACCAATTCTAGGACCAAGCTCAACTCGTGATTTCAGCGGCTGGATAGCTGATAAAGCTGTTAATCCACTTGGACTTAACGAGTTAAAAATCGGAGGAAAAAAGGATTTAATAAATTCTGATTTGCGCGTTACGCTACTTGTCACGTCCGGAATTGACACCAGAGAAAGTTTAATCGATATCATCGATGATTTACGACAAGACTCTTTCGATCCTTACGCCACTATCCGCAGCGCTTATTTACAAAAACGCCTAACTGAAATTAAAAATTAAAAACACTCATGAAAAATTTTTTTGTCACAATTTTTTTAGTTCTTTTTTCTTCTCAAAACATGATGGCACAAGATGCTGCAAAATCTGATGCGGTAAGAAAATTCGTAGATGAGATCGGAAATAAAATCGTTGGAATCGCCAATGAAAAATCCACTCCAGAAAAGAAAAAAGAAGATAAAATTATCGCCATTATTGACGGCGTAATCGACTCCGATTGGATAGCTAGATTTGTTTTGGGTAAAAATTATAAAACCGCGAATGATCAACAAAGAGAACGTTTCTCCAAACTTTACCGCGACTTCATGATCAACACTTACGGACCGAAATTCAAAAATTATGACGGCCGCAAATTCACGGTAAATGAGGTGATGGAACAAAATGGATTTTACGTTGCCAAAGCAGAATTTTTGCCACGCAATTCCAACGTCGCGATTTCCGTTAATTTCCGCGTCAAAGAGCGCAATGAAAAATTGGTGATTTTAGACTTTATTGCTGAAGGCATCAGCTTGATCGAAACTCAAAGATCAGAATTTAATTCCGCCATCGCAACAAAGGGCATGGATAAATTTTTGGATGACTTGGATGTGAGGGTAAAAAAGTTAAAAATACAAAAGTAAGCCCGCCTAAAATCTCACCTCAACTTCCTTCGCCTCTTTCCTTCTCATCAAATTCCGCCGCAATGCTTCCGACAATTTTTTCTTTCGCTGCTTTTTTTCGCACTGCTTCTGTTCAGGATTTTTTGGCTGAACTTTTTTATTCATCTTGCGTGAGCTCAAATTGCTTCAGATATAAATTCGAGTAAGCGCCGCCCTTATCCAACAACTCTTGGTGAGTCCCCTCCTCCACCACCTTTCCGTGAGAAATCACAATAATTTTGCTAGCATGAATCACGGTTGAAAGACGATGAGCAATTACCAAAGTGGTGCGACCTTTCATTAATTTTGCCAAAGCATCTTTGATTAATTTTTCAGAAATTGGATCAAGAGCAGAGGTTGCTTCATCTAAAAGTAAAATTGGCGCATTGTAGAGAATGGCGCGTGCGATGGCTATTCTTTGACGCTGTCCTCCTGACAAACGAATCCCATTCTGCCCAACTTTAGCATGATATTTTTCCGGAAGTTCCTGAATAAATTCATCAGCTTCAGCCATTTTTGCAGCACGAATAATTTCCTCTTCAGTAGCGCCTTCCTTGCCATAACGAATATTTTCCAAAATTGTATCATCGAACAGCATGACTTCCTGATTCACTACTGACATCGAGCTGCGCACTGATTTGATGGTAAGATCACGAATGTCATGTCCATCAAGTTTTATTGCGCCGGATTCTGGATCATAAAAACGTAAAATCATGCTCATGATCGTAGATTTTCCACCACCAGAATGCCCAACTAGCGCGACAGTTTTGCCAGCCGGAATTTTAAAATTCACATCATTCAACGCCAATTTGTCGTCAACATAGCTGAACTTCACTTTCTCAAATTCAATATCGCCCTTAACTCTGCCCAATGAGATAGCATTTGGTCTGTCAATCACGGTTTGTTTTTCATCAAGCAAGGTGTAAAGGCGCGTTGCAGCAGCAAGCCCCATCTGCACTCCAGAATTCATATTTGAAACTGATTTTAGCGGTTTGTAAGCCATCATCATCGCCGCAAAAAACGAGAAAAAAGCACCGGGCGTTGTTTGTCCAGTGATCACCTGATGACCACCATACCAAATCACCAAAGACACGCCGACACCGGCTAAGCTTTCAACAAAAGGTGATGCAATCAAAGAAATGCGTGAGATTTTTTTACCCATTTTAAAAATGCTTTCGACGATCAAAGACATTCTACCAATCTCAAAATCCTCACAGTGATAGGCTTTAACAAGCTTTGAATATTGCAAAGTGTCACTCATTTGCGAAGAAAATTTCGAAGCAATTTCTTGATTTTTGAATGACAAATTTCGCAATCTTTTACCCAACTTGTATATTGGATAAGCCGCCAAAGGAAAGCCGATGAAAGCAATGAGGGAAAGCTCTAAACTCTGATTAAACATTACCGCAACCAAGGCAACAAGGGTAAAAAGTTGTTTCACAAATCCGTTGATCACGGTATTGATGACACCAACAATCGCCCCAATTTCATTGTAAATGCTGGCCATCATCTCGCCAGAAGAAGTGTTGTGCAGCTTAGAAATATCGGATTTGATGAAGTGGGAATAAAGACGAATGCGCATATCGGACGTAATGCGCATCGATAAAATATTCATCGTTAAAAGTTGAAAATAAGTGGCGAAGCCTTTTACCACAGTAACCACTAAAACAACCAACGGAATATACACCAATGCCATGGTGTTTTTATCAACGAAAACTGAATCAAGAGCGGGCTTGATCAACCAGGCATGAAAAGCTGTTGTACCGGCAATCAATATCATCAAACTCACTGAAATTAAAAACGTTTTCCAATGCGGAATGATATATTCTCGAGTAATTCTTTTGGTGAGATAAATGGTGCTGGCGTAGTTAATTGGCATGATGGATTTTAGATTTTAGATTTTAGATTTAGGATTTAGGATTTAGGATTTTTTTTCTCACACATTATTTTTTCACATATACCAAAGCCCCTTCAAACCTGAAGAAGTCGACCTCAATTTTCAAGTTTGAAGTGGCTTTGGTATATACCCGCTCAAGTTGAAGACACCGATTTCCTTTTCAGCTTTCTGGACCCC
>CAIYMZ010000061.1 GCA_903927415.1 uncultured Alphaproteobacteria bacterium | reverse complement strand
TCTGATTCATCACCATCCCCACTTCTTCCACCTACAGTTCCTGCGTCTGATTCATCACCATCCCCACTTCTTCCACCTACAGTTCCTGCGTCTGATTCATCACCATCCCCACTTCTTCCACCTACAGTTCCTGCGTCTGATTCATCACCATCCCCACTTCTTCTACCTACACTTCCTGCTTCTGATTCATCACCATCTCCACCTCTTTCACCCCCGATTCTACGAGCCGGTTTTTTTGCTTTTCCTCTCATTTCTTTGACTTCCTCTCCAACCTCAATCACCCTGTCGACCAGAATTTTCCATTTGTCGTAAGTTAAATCTTTATCAAGATTTTTGGCCGCCTTAAGCTCGTGAAATTTTGCTAAAAAATAAAGACCGAGCGGATCATGGACAGAGTTTTGGTCATATGCGCTAGTAAAAACATCTAAACCATTTTTCTCTGTGACTTTCTCTTGCATCGCATTTTTGCTCATGAAGGCCTCATCATCGAGACAAACTTTCAAAGTTTGTTGAAAAAAACATTTTTCAACATTGCCTGCTGTTAGTGGGTTCTCTACCCCATCAACAAAATCAAGCTCTTGCTCTGATTTATTAGATTCATTGTCCTGCAGCCCTATCATATCAGCAACATGGCGGTAATGATTTTCCGGATGCTTTTGCTCGTTATGTATCGTCTTTAAAAAATTAATTATGTCTGCTGGCGTCAGAACATCCACTCCAACAACACCAGCGGTTACTGCTTCGTTGATGATTAACTGCACTTCTCCTGGCGTCATCGCAGTTTTTTTGCGCAGAAATAAATCTTTAAATCGAGTAGCCAAAATCTTGAGGGATTCTATTTGTCCCTTCTGTTCTTGTGCTGCTTTTTCCGCTTCTGAAAGTGTTCTTCTGGACATGTTTTAAAAATTTATTTTACTAGCCTGCCAATAGTGGTCAGACCTTATTTCATTGAGACGAGAAACGGTGCGGAGAAAGGCTTCAGAGCCATTTCCATTCTGATAAAGTTTTTCTGGTTTTACTTTGGCCAAGATAATTAAAGCCACTTTATTCTCATAAACTTCATCGATTAAAAGCATGAAACGCTTAGCCTCATTGACATTTTCTGGCGTAAGAGAAGGGGTTTTTAATAAAAAAATCAAATCAAAATTTTGACAAATTGCCTGATAGTCAGAGGCAGAAAAATCAACGCAACAAAGTTCATCGAAATTAAAAACTGCAACTCTACCAAAAGTTTTTTTAATTTTTATTTCTCGCCCCCAAACTTTTAATTTTTTTGATTTAGGCTTGTCTGCACTGACTAAATTTTGAATGATTTTTTCAACTTCTTCACGATTTTTTTTATTAGAAATGAAATAACGTTTAGTCAGGTTTTTGCGGTATTGGCTACGATAATCAACTGGCAAATCAAGGTGAAAAGTATCGCAATTTTTTAATAAAATTTTATCGACAAATTCTAAAAAAATTTCACGTTGTAATCCATTTTTGTAGAGTTTTTGTGGATGAGAATTGGAAGTAAAAATAACCACTATTCCTTCAAAAAATAGGTGAGAAAAAATTCGCGAAAGTAGCATCGCATCAGCAATATCTGCAACTTGAAACTCATCCAAACAAATCAGTTCATAATTTTTTGCGACTCTTTTTACCGCTTCGATTAATTCATCCACGAACTCCCTTTTTTCTTTTCTGATATCGCGTAAAGCCTCGTGAATTAAGCGCATGAAGGCATTAAAGTGAAAATAAACTTTCGGAATTTCTTGCAGGGAATTGAAAAAATTCTTCATCAACATTGATTTTCCGCGACCAACATCGCCGTAAATATAAACACTTTTGAGCTGTTTTTTTTCAGAAAAAAACTTTTTTAAAAAACCGCTAGAAGATTGATGTTCAAGATCAAAAGCTAGTTGTTGTAATTTTTTTTCAAGCAAAAGTTGCTGGGAGTCGAGAATCATTAAAACAAACTTAGTAATTGGGAATTTGGTAATTGGAATTGATTCTAATTTTCTTGCTCAATAAAAATCTGCAAAATTTTTTTTCAAAATCTTCCCCAAAAATTCATGAATTTTCCTATTCTCTCGACTCTAATTTTTTTGCCAATTTTAGCAGCAATTTTATTGCTATTCGTTAACCTAAAAAATAGTCGCGGATATTTTATTTATGGACTTCTCGCTAGTTTCATAAATTTAATTTTAAGCTGCAAATTACTTTTTATTTTCGACAAAAAAAATACTGAATTTCAATTTACTGAAACCGCCAGATTTATCTCAAATTTTGATATAAAATATTTTGTTGGAATTGACGGGATTTCACTTTTGATGATTTTGCTCACCGCAATTCTCACGCCAATTTGTCTCGCCATCAGCATCAACTCAATTCAAAAACGCATCAAAGAATATGTGATCGCCTTCCTACTGATTGAAGGCTTGGTGATTGGCGCATTTTGTGCGCTTGATCTACTTTTTTTCTACATTTTTTTCGAAGCGATGTTGATTCCGATGTTTTTGGTAATCGGTATTTGGGGCGGAACTAATCGCATCTACGCTTCCTACAAATTTTTTCTCTACACGCTTTTGGGATCGGTGCTGTTTCTTATTTCCATCATTTTGATTTACCTTTACACCAACACAACCGACGTAGTTTCTCTAAGCAAAGGTCTGCCAAAATTTTTCCCACTCGCCTATCAAAAATGGTTTTGGTTAGCATTTTTTGCTTCATTCGCAGTGAAAGTTCCGATGTTTCCATTTCACACTTGGTTGCCCGATGCCCACGTGCAGGCTCCAACCGCTGGCTCCGTCATCCTCGCCGGCATCTTGATTAAACTCGGTGCCTACGGATTTCTGAGATTCTCTTTACCATTTTTTCCACTGGCTTCCGAATATTTTGCTCCATTTGTTTTTGCGCTCAGCATCATCGCCATTATCTACGCATCCTTTGTGGCATTGATGCAGGAAGATATGAAAAAAATGATTGCCTACTCTTCCGTTGCTCACATGGGATTTGTTACCATGGGGATATTCAGCTTTACTCGCCAAGGAATTGATGGCGCAATTTTTCAAATGATCAGTCATGGTATCGTCTCTGCCGCACTCTTCGTCTGCGTCGGCGTGATTTACGATCGCCTTCACACCAAACAAATTTCTGACCTCGGCGGCATCGCTAACAAAATGCCGAACTTCGCCATGTTGGCCATGATCTTCACTTTAGCTTCAGTTGGATTACCAGGAACCAGTGGCTTTGTCGGCGAATTTTTAAGCATCATTGGCACTTTCAAAGCCAGCAAAATTGTCGCGATTCTTGCTGCCAGTGGCGTAATCCTCGGTGCTTGCTACATGCTTTGGCTTTACAAACGAGTGTGGTTCAGCGAAGTCAACAATCATCACATTGAATCAATTTCTGATCTCGGAAAAGCTGAGCTTATTTCTCTCGGCGCAATGGCACTCTTTGTGATTATTCTGGGGATTTTTCCAAATTTAATTTTGAGTTTTTTTGAATTACCTGTCAGCAGTTTAGTAAAAATCTTTAACTTACATTCATGAATCTTCTCCTAATTTCTCCTGAAATCACCCTCTTCTGTGGCGCTTTAATCATCCTCATGTCCGACGTTTTTTTGGGCAAAAAATTTCAAAATTTTTTTTACGTCTCACATCTTCTTTCGATAATTTTTTGTGGCATCTCGCTTTTTTTAATCATCAAAAACTTTGCTCAAAGTGACGTGATTTTTAATCAAATGTTCGTCGCCAATTCTTTCACCTCATTTAGCAAAGCAATTGCTGTAATGCTGCTTACAATTGTAATTTTACTTTCTCTAAAATTTGTTTTTCTGACTCAAAAAATTAGTGCTGAATTTTTAGCGCTTTTGATGATCGCCACCACAGGAGGCCTAATTTTAATCTCAGCCAATGATTTTTTGGTTTTTTATTTGGGTCTAGAGTTGCAAGCGCTTTCACTCTATCTTCTTGCTGCATTAAATCGCGATTCTGCAAAATCTTCTGAGGCTGGCATGAAGTATTTTATCTTGGGTTGTTTGGCTTCTGGAATTTTGCTTTTTGGAATTTCGATGATTTATGGCTTCTCAGGCACTACCAACTTCAAAGCTTTGACTGATCTTTATCATAGCGAAGAAGCTGCCACTGCAGCCTTAATTCCCGTTGGCGTGATGTTTGGATTTATTTTGGTAATAACCGCAATGTTTTTTAAAGTTTCCGCGGCACCTTTTCACATGTGGACCCCCGATGTTTACGAAGGCTCAACTTCGACCGTAACAACTTTTTTTGCCACAGTGGCAAAATTTACTGCGGTCATGGCTCTGCTTCGCCTCTTCTCAACCCTTGTCATTGGCTGGCCTGGAATTGAAAAAATATTTATTTTTGTTGGAATTCTCTCTTTGGCAGTTGGCAGTTTTGGTGCCATTTTTCAAAAAAATCTTAAAAGACTTTTGGCTTACAGCTCAATTGGACATGTTGGATTTGTTTTGATTGGCATGGCAGCTATTGGCAAGGATGGCGTTACTGCTTGCGTGCTCTACATGCTAGTTTACGCCATAATTTCAATTGGCGCTTTTGGATTTTTGATTCTCATCACCGGCAAATCTGAAAAAGAAACCGACGCCGAAAATGAAAATATTTTTTCCATTTCAGCGCTTTCTGGTCTCGCAAGAACCAATCCGATAATGGCTTTTTCTTTGGCAGTTTTGATGTTTTCAGCCGCTGGCATTCCCCCATTAGCTGGCTTTTTTTCTAAATTTTATATCTTGATGACAGCTATACTTCACGGCTTTTTAATCCCAGCAATTATTGCAGTTTTATTCAGCGTGATCTCAGCATTTTACTATCTACGCATCGTCAAAATAATGTATTTCGATGAACCTCAATCCGTGATGACTCTTGAGGATGCCGGTAATTTAAAATTGATAATTTTTTTAACTGCGGTTTTCAATTTAGTCTTGATCATCTTCCTCAATCCTCTCATAAATTTAATCACCAATTTCATCCCCTAATTTGAATGAAACTTTGCTCTCAAAAAAATGATGTTGCTCTACTCGGTGAAATCACTGTTGCTGGCGATAAGTCAATTTCACATCGTTCATTAATTTTTGCTGCTCTCGCTCATGGAAAAAGTAAAATCACTGGATTACTTGAAGGTGAAGATGTTCTAAAAACCGCTGCAGCTCTGCGTTTGATGGGTGTCGAGATCGAGAGAAAAAAAGATTTTTGGGAAGTTAGCGGCGTTGGAGTCGCGGGATTATCCGAGCCAGAAGACGTCCTCGACATGGGAAATTCTGGCACTGCCGCGCGTTTGATGGCTGGCCTTATAACACCTTACAACTTCACTTCATTTTTTACTGGAGATGCCTCTCTTCGCAAACGTCCTATGGGACGAGTTTTTGAACCAATCAACCAATTTGGCGCCAAAATTATTTCGCGCCAAAACGGTTTAATGCCATTTGCAATTATCGGCGCTAAAGATGCACTGCCGATCGAATATAAAATGAAAATGGCATCAGCTCAGGTAAAAAGCTGCATCTTGCTTGCAAGCCTTGCAACGCGAGGCACCACAACGATATTCGAACCAGAAAAATGCCGCGATCATTCCGAAATTATGATGCGCCATTTGGGGCTAAAAATCACCACTGAAAATTTGAATGGTGGCACAAAAATTTCCTACTCCGGCTTGCAAGAATTTGATGCAAAAAATTTTGAAATTCCTGGCGACATTTCCTCTGCCGCTTTTTTAATCACCGCTGCTCTGCTGATAAAAAATTCCAAAATCAAAATCAAAAATGTGGGGATAAATCCATTGCGAGATGGCTTGATCACTACATTACGTGAAATGGGCGGGAAAATTATTTTTGAAAATGAAGCTGAAGTTGGCGGCGAAAAAGTTGCAGATATTTTGGTTGAGCACAGCAAATTAAAAGGTGTCGAAGTGCCAGCAAGTCGCGCTTCTAGCATGATTGACGAGTTTCCAATTTTGAGTATTGCTGCCGCAAATGCCGACGGAATTACAAAAATGAATGGACTTGCTGAATTGAAAGTGAAGGAAAGTAACCGCTTGTTGATGATCACGAATGGCCTAGAAGCATGCGGCGTTGCAGCAAAAATGGGGCAAGGGGAAAAAGATGATTTTTTGGAAGTAAGTGGCCAACCCTTGGGCGGAATTTCTCAACCAAAAACTTTAGTAAAAATTTCAACCGCAATGGATCACCGCATTGCCATGTCATTTTTGGTGATGGGATTGGTGATGGAAAATGGCGTTGAAATTGACAACGCCGAAATGATCGCAACGAGCTTCCCGACTTTTGAAAAAATTTTTGCTGATTTTGGTGTTAGGTTTTCAGCGCTCTAACTTCTCCCCATCCTCAATCTTCCTGATCCTCTCTAGCAACATCGCAACCCTTTTCTGCATCACTTCATTGATTTTTTTAACATGTTTGCTGGCAGTGGTAGGGAAAATAAACGGAAAAATTGAGTGAATAAAAAGAATGAATCCAGCCATTGTGAGCCACATTGCTATACTGAATCCAAAAAGAAAATGTTCGAAATAATTTTCGCCGGTTTCTTTGAGATGACGAGTGAGGAAGTTGGGTTTTTTCATAAAATTTAATTTTGTTGAGACGAAAAAAATATGCCCATTTCAACTGAAGAAGTCGAATTCATTTTTTTAGTTCGTCATTGCGAGCTTCGCGAAGCAATCCATGTGTGGCAGCTTTCTGAATTGCTACGCTGCGCTCGCAATGACGAACTAAAAGATCGGCTTCTTGAATCCAAGTTGGGTATCAACTATTCACCAACCCTCTCAACCTCAAGAATCTTTCTTGAAATTCGCAGTGCTGACAAAATTTCTTCCAAGTGATCGACGCTTCTTACTTCAAGGTCAATCAACACTTCAAAATAATCTGCGGAGCGGCCGCTGCTCTTGATGTTTCTGATATTCACTTTTTTCTTGGCGATGATGCTGGTGATGTCGGCGAGGCCGCCACTTTTATTTTCCATCAGCGCCCTGACTCTGCTGGCATACATTTCGTCGCCGATTTCTTCGTCATTTTTCCAGCACACATCGAGAATTCTTTGTGGGATCAGAACCAAATTTTTGAGATTAGGACAAGTTTGACTGTGAATAGTCACGCCTACTCCCGTGTTGATTACGCCCAAAATCGGATCTCCCGGAATTGGGTTGCAGCAGCCGGCGTAATGCATTGCCATTCCCGCAACTAAGCCGTCAATCGGCAGCGCGTAATTTGATTTTTTCTTTTTTTCCGAATTCAGTTTCGTGACTTTTTCCTGCTTCGTTTCTTCTTCGAAATCCGGATAAATTGCCTTGAACACATCTTGCCTTGAGATCACTCCCTCCGCAACTTTAGCGCATAAATCTGCAACTGATTTTTTTTGAAAAACTGGTAAAATTTTTTCTAAAATTTTATCGCTTATTTCTAAATTTTTGGAGGCAAAAAATTTATTTAGAATAGCGCGACCAAGCAAATGATACTCGTTGAACTTTTCACTCCTGATAAAATTTTTAATTGCTGATCGGGCTTTCGATGTCATGGCAAATTGTAACCAATTTGGAGATGGCTTGGAATTTTTTGTCGTCACAATTTCAACTTGATCACCATTTTCTAGCTTCTGCCTCAAGGGCGCGATCGCTCCATTAACTTTTGATGAAACGCAATTATTCCCGATCTCAGAGTGAACTGCATAAGCAAAATCAATAACACTTGCACCAAAAGGAAGATTAAAAATATCACCATTCGGCGTGAAGCAAAAAACTTCATTTTTATGCATCGAGAATTTGTGATTCTTCAAAACTTCGCTAGCAGATTCAGAATTTTCGAACAAGGTTATCAGCTCTCTTATCCAGCGATATTGCTCATTCTCCTCGCTTATTTTAGAAACATCTCCCTTCGCTGTTTTGGAAAATTTTTCTTTATACTGCCAATGTGAAGCAACTCCGAACTCGGAAATTTCGTGCATTTTTTGATCACGAATTTGGATTTCGATTTTTTTGTTAAACGGCCCCAAAATTGCCAGATGTAATGACTGGTAGCCATTTTCCTTTGGGGTGCTGATATAATCTTTGAAAGTGCCAGGAATCATGTTGTGACGCGAATTGATAACTCCAAGAATGCGATAACATTCGCCAACATTTTTGGCAATAATTCTGAAGGCCATGATGTCGTGCAAATTGTGAAAACCGACATTGTCCTTTTTCATCTTCAACCAAATCGAGTATGGCTTTTTTTCGCGTCCAAAAATTTGAGCATCGATGTTTTCTGATGTTAAAATCTGATTCAAATCTTCAATGATTTTATCGACTAAATTTTTATTTTTTTCTCGTAACTCAGCTAGTCTTTCAACGATGTAATTATGCGATTCGGGATCGATTATTTCTAAAGCTAAATCTTCTAATTCATCTTTGACTTTTGCGAGCCCAATTCGTCCAGCAAGCATGGCATAAATATCTAGGCTTTCCCTAGCTTTTTTAATTTTTTTTTCCTTTAACGGCACGTAAGAAAGCGTGCGCATGTTGTGCAAACGGTCTGCCAGCTTCACCAATAAAACTCTGATATCTTCCGACATTGCCAAAGCAAGTTTACGAAAATTTTCAGCAACTCTTTCGCTCGATGGGATTGATTCAATTTTTCCAAGCTTAGTTACGCCATCAACCAATCTTGCAACTTCGCCGCCAAAAGCTTCTTCAATTTCCTCAAGTGTAATCTCCGTATCTTCAACAACATCATGCAGCAAAGCGGTAACAATTGATGCTTGGTCTAGTTTTAAATCGATTAAAATTTCAGCAACAGCAAGTGGATGAGAAAAATAAAGCTCGCCGGAATGACGCTTTTGGCTGCCATGAGCTGTCTTGGAAAAAATGTAGGCTTTCTGAATTAGTGCTTCGTCAAGATTGGGATGGTAAGAGCGGAGTTTGAGAATTAGATCAGAGGGGGAGATCATTTTTTAGAACCTAGGCTCTAATCATCGATCTGAATATTTTCATCCACAAATGTATCATCTTTTAAAACCATACGAGGCTCTCCACCCTCTTCTTTCATGTCTTCAGCAACTTCGTAGTTAGACGAAATTACTTCGACAGTGCCACGATTTTTGATAGAACGAATGATATTT
>CAIYMZ010000060.1 GCA_903927415.1 uncultured Alphaproteobacteria bacterium | reverse complement strand
ATAAAAAAATCCATCTACCGATCGGCATTTCATTTTTCACATTTCACGCCATCTCCTACCTCATCGATATTTACCGCAAAAAATGTCGGGCGCAAAAAAATATTTTTGAGCTCGCACTTTACATCGCCTTCTTTCCACAATTGGTCGCGGGGCCGATCGTGCGTTACAATTTTATTGAAAAATATCTTGGCAAACGTCGGCACAATTTTTTCTTCGCCGCTTACGGAATTCGTCGTTTTATCATTGGTCTTGGAAAAAAAATTATCATCGCCAATCCGCTGGGAGAGCTAGCTGACGCGATTTTTAATTCTCCCGTTGCGGAAATAAATTCGACGATTGCTTGGGTCGGAATTGCTTGCTACACGCTGCAAATTTATTTCGACTTCTCGGGTTATTCCGACATGGCCGTTGGTCTGGCGCGAATTTTCGGATTTAAATTTCCGGAAAATTTTAACTATCCTTACATCTCACGCAGCATCAAAGAATTTTGGAGAAGGTGGCACATGTCGCTATCCGCTTGGTTTCGCGACTATGTTTACATCCCGCTTGGAGGAAATCGCACCTCGCTTTCGCGCCAATATTTCAACTTAGTTTTAGTATTTTTTCTTTGCGGGTTGTGGCACGGCGCCAGTTGGAATTTTGTAATTTGGGGGATGTTTCATGGATTTTTTTTGGTGTTTGAGCGTTTAAAAATCGGCGAAAATTTTCTCAATTTCTTGCCGAAAATCCTGCAAAATTTCTACACAATTTTTATCGTGATGATCGGTTGGGTATTCTTCCGCAGTTCAGATTTAACACATGCTCTCAGCTTTTTAAAAACAATGTTTACCGGTAACGAAGTCACGACAATTTCCAACGAAATTTCACGTTTGCTGCGATCGCATTTTGTATGGATGTCGGCAGGTTTAGCGTTACTCGGATTTTCTCCGCTGGTAAAAAAATTGATGCTGAAATTAGCGCGAAAAAATAAAGTTTTTGTGATGAGTGGCGATTTATTTTTGTTGGCAATTTTGCTTTTTGCTGCCGTCAGAATTTCAGCGGCGACTCATAATCCATTCATTTATTTTCAGTTTTAATGTCGGTGCAAAGTAAATTTTTAACCATCACTTTTGCCTTGATCCTAGCGCTTCCAACGCTTGATTCGATTTTTCATTTTTCGCCAATAAAAGATCTTTTTGAAAAAAGATTGCCGGCAGAAAAACCACAATTTTCTTTCTCAAAAGATTACCCAAAAAATTTCGAAAAGTTTTTCGATGACAATTATGGATTTCGCAAAACTTTGATCGCGATTAATGCTAATATTGCCGATGATATTTTTAATGAATCTCCTGATGCCAGAGCGGTGATTGGAAAAGATGGCTGGCTTTATTTCGATAATGAAAATTCGCTGTTGGATGCCACGGGCAGAGCTACTTTAAGTGACGATTTGGTTGCGCGTGGCGTCGAATCTTTTGCTAAAAATTGGCAAAAAATGCGCGAAAAAAATATTAATTATTTGCTGATAATCGCTGCGGATAAAAGCACTATTTATCCGGAATTTTTACCGGATTACATCAAGCCATCTGAGCCACATCGCATTGATAAATTTTTGGATGCTTTGAGAAAAAAATATCCAGATTTTCCGGTTTTAGATCTACGTCCTTTGCTAAAAAAATCTAAAAAAATGGCCGAAGGGACGGAACTTATTTACCACAAAACTGATACGCATTGGAACAGGCGCGGCGCGCATTACGCCTATCTTGAAATTGCTAAAAAATTAAATTTAAAACCACAGCTGCGTGAAGATTTTTTTAACAAAGAAGATGACATGATTCGCGGCGATATTTCCGACATTATGAATTCGGAGAGTCGTCATTTAGATTACTCGCTCGCTCCCAAATTTAAGGAAAGTCACTTTGTTGTGCCGGCAACAAATGAAGAGATTGAGAAGTTTCACCGACCGATGTTTTACGCTAATAAAAATAAAAATTTGCCGATAATTTTTGTCTACAAAGATTCCTATTTTGGCGATTTGATCTCACTTGTTTCCGAGCATTTTTCTCGCAGTTTTTACGTCAATGAATTTCCTTGTGATCTAAACTACGAAATCATAAAAAATTTTCATCCGAATGTCGTGGTTCAGGAGTTCTGGGAAGGTCGGATTGAAGTGGTTTTGAACCGATGCAATAACTAAAAATAGTGATTTTTCATGTCTCTAGAAAATCTAAAAATTCTTCTGCAAACTTCCGATCTTGCATCAAAAAAATGGATCTACGAACAGTATGATTCGCAGGTGATGAATGACACAATTTATACCCGTGGTGATGCCGCAATTGTGCGTGTTCATGACACGCAAAAAGCGCTGGTTATGACAACAGATTGTACGCCACGCTACGTCGAGGCTGATGCTTTTGAGGGTGCAAAACAAGCTGTTGCAGAAACTTACCGCAACATTTCTGCGGTTGGTGGAAAACCGTTGGCAATCACTAATTGCCTTAATTTTGGCAATCCGCAAAAGCCTGAAATTATGGGTCAAATTGTGCGTGCGATCAAAGGAATCACCGAAGCCTGTAAGGCGCTCGATTATCCTGTCATCTCAGGCAATGTCTCACTCTACAATGAAACTGATGGCAAGGCAATTCAACCAACTCCGGCAATTGGTGGGGTGGGGTTACTCAAAGATTTTCGCAAGAGATGTGACGCAAAATTTAAAATGCTTGGCGATGAAATTTTTGTGATTGGTAAATTTTCTGGCCATCTTTCCTGCTCACTTTTTGAGCGCGAAATTCAAAAAATCGAAAGCAAAAAAAATCCACCAAAAGTTGATTTGAGTGAAGAAAAGAAGAATTCAGAATTCGTTCGAGAGTTGATTGGCGCCTCCGCCATTAATGCTTGCCATGATATTTCCGATGGCGGATTGCTTGTCGCTTTGTTTGAAATGTGCAGTGAAAAATTTGGTTGTGACGTTGATATATCTGATGTGAAGGCAATTTACGAAATTAATGAGAATCAGATCTTTTTTGGCGAAGATCAATCGCGCTACCTTGTCAGTCTTGATTCAGGCATGGTAAAAGAATTTAAGAAAAAAGCGGAGAAGAAGGGAGTTTTTGTTTTGAAGGTTGGGGTTACTGCCAAAGAAAAAATCTCAGTTGCTGCTGAAAAAATTGAAGTCAGAGAGCTTGTTAAGTTGAATGAAGCTCTGTTCGAAAAAAAGTTTTCTTAGACCCACCCTCTATACCAAGCCTGATTTAAGAAACCGAACTACAAGTTTGTCATCCCCGCCTACGCGGGGATGACAAACTAAAGAATGAAGGTCGGCTTCTTCAGCTTGAATGGGTATATCGTCATCCTCGATTGCTTCGCAATCAAGAATGACGATGCCTTAGGATTTAAATAACCAATCCAAATCATGTCCGCCAAAACTTTCTACTACGCATCCATAGCTTTAAAAATTTTAGAAAAAATTCTTGGCTCAAAATTTTCGGTTAATGGAATCGAGAAATTGCCGCAAGAGCCCATCATGTTCGTTGCCAATCACTTTACTCGCGCTGAAACTTTTTTTATTCCATACCTCATCTACAAAAATACGGGGCGACAAGTGCGCTGTTTAGCTGATTCCAGTCTTTATCACGGCAGATTGGGGAAATTTTTGGAATCGGTGGGAACCATCTCAACGAAGCATAAAAATCGCGATAATGTGATTTTAAAAGACCTCATCACCGGTGATTACGATTGGATGATTTATCCCGAAGGCAGCATGATCAAAAGCAAAGAAATCGAAAACAAAAAAGGTTTTGTAAATTACACGCCTTATCGCGTTGGGCCTGTGAGAACCGGCTCTGCAGTGTTGGCTTTAAAATCACAACTTTATCGCAGTGACATCGTAGAGGCATTCGAAAAAAATCGCAGCGAAATTTTACAAAATTTCGAAAAAACTTTGGACGTAAAATATCAAAATTATTTTGGGGACATCAACACTCACATTGTGCCGCTGAATATTACTTACTACCCGCTTCGTCCTGGAGAAAATAAAATTCAGAAATTGGCAGCGCGCTTCATAAAAACGATTCCAAAACAAGTTGCCGAAGAGTTGGAGATAGAAGGAAATCTTTTGCTCGGCGCTGAAATTAATATTAATTTTGGTGACCCAATAAACCTCGGAGACTATGTAAAATCTGCTCGTAGCCTTATTTATCAAATTCCAATTATCAAAGATGAGACCAAAGCCAATTTTATTTTGCGTTATTTTAAATCGCGTTTGACCAATGATTTTATGGAAAAAATTTATTCCGATATTCGGGTGAATTTAGATCATGTTTTTAGCGCAGTTTTGCACAATTTAGATGAGGATGAAATCGAGATTAATCGCTTAAAAAGGATCATCTATCTTTCTGCAGTGATGATTCAGAAATGCGGAAAATACCGCATTAATCACAGTATTTTTGAAGAAAATTTATTCAAAATTTTTATTGATGAGCCTCACGAAGAATTTGATGGAGTGTTTGAGCTTGCCAAAAAGCAGGGATTAATTTCTGAGAGTGCTGATGGTAAAATTAAGATAAAAAAAGAGCTTTTCATCAGGCATTACGACTTTCACGAAATCAGGCTAGAGAACTCTTTGCAGGTTGTGGCGAATGAATTTTCTTTACTTGAGACGGCGAATAATATCGTCAAAAGAAACGTAAAAATTTCTGACGATGAATTGTGTAAAAAAGTTTTTACCGAAATCCACAATCGCGATTTGGAAATTTTTAAAACCGATTATGAAATTCATTTTGATGAAAAATTTTCCAAAGATAAATCGGTGGGATCGCCATTTTTTCTTGATTCGAGATCGAAGGTTTCTCCTCGCGTTCGTGCGGTCGGAATTTTAATTTCTCACGGTTACAAATCTGCCCCACAAGAAGTTGAACCGCTGGCGCAATTTTTAAATGGATTCGGCTTCAAGATTTATGCCACAAGGCTTCGTGGTCATGGCACTGCTCCAGCAGATCTAAGAAATGTAACTTGGGAAGAATGGTATTCTAGTTTTCAACGCGGCTACGCAGCGCTACACAATATCTGCTCAAAAATTGTTATTATTGGATTTTCAACTGGTGGACTTTTGGGCCTACTTTCCTGCGCAAGAAAAAATCATTTTTCAAAAAAATTGACAGCAATAGTGTCGATTAACGCGGCACTTAAGCTGTTAGATATCAAGACCAGAATGGTTCCAGGGATTAATGTTTGGAATGAAATGTTGGAAAAATTTCATATCGAAAAAGGCAGGTTTGAATATGTAGATGATCAGCCAGAAAATCCTCACATCAACTACAGTCGCAACTATCTCAAGTCCGTAAATCAGCTAAAAAATTTGATGGAAGTTTGTGAAAAAAGTCTGCAAAAGATTTCCACGAAGGCTTTGATTATTCAGGCCAATCAAGATCCGGTGGTAAATCCGATAAGTGGCAAAATGATTTATGAAAAAATTCAATCGTCGGAAAAATTTTTATCAGAAGTAAATTTTTCAAATCACGTCATCATCAACTGTTCCAGAAAAGACGAGGTTTTTGAGGTGATCAGGGATTTTTTATCGAAGCTAAAATTGTTGTAATTTCTTTTCTGAAAAAATAATTTTCGCGTCACAAATTTTTTTAATAAATTAGGGCTTTTACAAAAGTTCTAAAAATTGTTTTTGAATGAAAACGAAACCTGTCAATCCAATAAAAAAGCCAGGTCATAATGATCAAGATGATGAGGATAGTGTAGAGGTAGAGTCAGGCGGTCCTAAAATTGCAGCGGCAAAAAAAAGTAAAATGGTAGTTATTGCCGCCTCTTCTGTTTTAATCACGGTAGTGATTTATCTTTTCTTTTTCAAAGAAGACGGTTCAAAGAAAGAAAATTTGGAAGCCGTTATTACTCCTCAGTCAAAAAGCGTTTCAGCAAGTGACGATGGAAAATCTCCATTCGAAATCGAAGCTGTACCAGAAAAATCAAAGGAAGAGGTTGAATTACTTTCCAAGCCAGCAACCCCTGATGTACCTACATTGCCAGATTTGCCGATAGAATCTCCAATTGCCGAGGCAATAACTTTATCTCCAGGAGAGCAGCAACAAAAACAGCAAATTCAACAACCTCTTCCGGTAGTCCAACAGCAAACTCAGCAACAAGCTCAACAACAAATCCAACAACAAGTGCAGCCAGTGATGGATAGCCAACAACAAGCTGCTCAGCAGCAGGTTCAAGTTGCAAAAAATGCGCTTGATCCGCGCTATTCTCCAATCATTGTTTTTGGTGGCGTAACAGAGGGCGCGCCAGCGCGAGGAGTCGGATATGATAAAAATATCGTAAAATTAAACGAGGATCCGATTGATGGATTGCAAAAAACTGTGACAACGGTTTCAGCTTCTTACATTGCTGATCGCGTGCATACAATTGCTCAAGGTAAGTTACTCACGGCGGTTTTAGAGACTGCAATCAACACTGAAATTCCTGGGTCAGTCAGAGGAATTGTTAGTCGTGATGTTTACGGCGAATCTGGAAATGAAGTTTTAATTCCAAGAGGATCGAGATTGTTTGGTGCCTATTCCAGCGAGATTTCTAGAGGGCAGGGGCGAGTTGAAATTGGTTGGTCGCGTTTAATTCGTCCTGACGGGGTTGACTTGGCAATTAACTTCAACGCCTCTGACCAATTTGGTAGGTCTGGTCTTTCCGGTGACGTTGATAACAAGTATAATTCGATCATCGCCAATTCAATGTTGACAAGCATTCTAGCTGTTGGCGGTGTTGCTGCAGCGCAAAAACTTCTCACCAATAATAGCGCAACCACAACCACAACTAATCCAACTCAAGGCACTACAACCACAACTGGCAGCGCTACGAACCAAGCTCTTTATGATGTCAGTAAAACTATCATCGACACCGTTGGTCAAGTCATCGGCAACACAATTGATGTAGACCCAGTTATCAGAGTTCCGCAAGGCACGCGAATTACGGTGATCGTAAATGCTGATATTACGATTCCATCCATGAGCAAGCGATGAGCAAAAAAATCATCAACATTCACTTAATTTCTGATTCAACTGGTGAGACCTTGAGCTCAGTTGCGCGCGCAGTTCTGTCGCAATTTGAGGGCGTTGAATCAAATGATTTTATTTGGCCATTAGTTCGAACAAAACCACAACTTGATCGCGTGATGGAATCAATCACCAAAGATCCAGGAATTGTGATGTATACCATTTTGCATGACGAGCTGATCGAAGATTTGAAGAAGCAGTGTTACAAAATGAAGGTTCCATGCATCCCAGTTTTGTCTCACATCATTGGTGAATTTTCCAAATATTTAGGCATGAATATCAGTCAGACAATTGGTCGGCAGCATTTGCTTGATGGTGAATATTTTTCACGAGTTGAGGCGATTAGCTACACAATTACCCATGACGATGGTCAGTCGAGCTGGGATTTATACGATGCTGACATTGTCATTGTTGGAGTGTCGCGCACTTCGAAATCACCAACATCAGTTTATCTTTCTTGTCGCGGATATAAAACTGCCAATATCCCTTTTGTTTCAATCGAAACAATTCCAGCAACGGTTTATGATTTAAAAAAACCATTGATTGTTGGGTTAACGATTAATCCAGAAAAATTAATGCAAATAAGACAAACGCGTCTGGCCCTGTTAGGACAAGAGATCGGGATTGATTACGTCGATCTCGAATCGATAAAAAATGAAATTGCGGAATCGCGAAAATTATTTGCCAAATTGAATTGCTCAATAATTGATGTGACTAGAAGATCAGTCGAAGAAACGGCCGCTAAAATAATCCAACTAACTCAAGAGAAAAAAATAAAAGAAAAAAAATAATCCCCAATTTCAATCTAACATGGTGAAACACACTATTCTGATCGTTGATGACGAACCAACGCAACGCAAACTTCTCGGCAGGTTTATTGAAGATCTAGATCACAACTATCTCGTGATGAGTAGCGGGATGGAAGTGGTCGATTTTTTTATGAATAAAAAAACGATCAAAGGAATTTCCTGTCATGATGTTGATGTGATGCTTCTTGATCTATCGATGCCAGACCTTGACGGCTTAACTGTGCTCAAACAAATCGCGCCGATCAAAGGCGATCTACAGGTCATTGTTCTTACCGCCAATCAAGATGTCACTTTAGCAATTACCGCCATCAATTACGGCGCGATTGATTACATCGTCAAAGGTGAGAGGGATATTTTTGCTCGCGTTACCGCTTCAATAAACAACGCTATCGAGAAAAAAAATCTAAAATATCAGGTTTCTCATCTTGCTCGTAAAGGCAAAGATCAAGTGGCTTTTTCTGACATTATTGGTCAAAGCGAGGTGATTTCAAATGTCATAAAATTAGCAAAAAAAGCCGTTAACTCAACAATTCCAATTTTAATTGAAGGACCAAGCGGATCCGGAAAAGAATTATTAGCCCGTGCCATTCACGGCTCTAGTCCAAGATCGGGAAAGCCATTTATCATGATCGAATGTGACTTGTTAAAAAATATTGATGCTGAAGAAGAATTATTCGGCTCTGAAAAAGTATTCGCTGATGGTGCGGTTAAAAATATTGGCAAGTTGCGTGAAGCTAATAACGGCACGATTTTTTTTGAAAAAGTTGATCTCTTAAAACCAGAATTGCAGGTCAAACTTTTACGTTTCATGCAAGAGGGAGAATTCACGCCAGTGATGGGCAAGTTTCCAATTCGAGTCAATGTTCGCGTAATTTCATCTACCAGTCGTGATTTAGAAAAAATGGTTATCGCGAAAAAATTTCGTGAAGATTTGCGCTATCGCATAGCAGCCTTTCCGATTGCGGTTCCATCCCTTAAAGAGCGTGGTGAAGATGATATAAAATTGCTTACTGAAAATTTTTGTCGCGACTTTGCTATCAATGAAAATAAAAAAATTAAATCGATTAATCCTGACGCTTTCTATCTGCTCTACAACTACGATTGGGAAGATAATGTTCGTCAGTTAAAGAATTTTCTTTTTCGTGCGGTAGTGCTCTGTGATGGTGATTTTTTAAAGCCAGAACATTTTCCACAATTGTTAAATAAAGAAAATAACAGCCTTACAAAAGCTAAGGCAGCAATCAAAAAAAATTCTGATATTAACAGCGAATTGATTGATATTTTTGATGATGAGGGGAGGTGCAAAACCATCGACATCATCGAAGAAGAAATCATCAGAAGGCTGGTTGATATTTATAACGGAAATTTATCAGAAGTTGCGAAGCAGCTCGATATCGGCAGGTCAACGATCTACCGCAAATTAAAAATTCTAAATGACGGCGAAGTAACATGAGAAAAGTTAAAACTGCAGTTTTTCCAGTTGGTGGATTGGGCACGCGTTTTTTGCCGGCGACGAAATCGATGCCGAAAGAAATGTTGCCGATCGCCAATAAGCCGATCATTCAATATGCCTACGAAGAGGCCAGAGCTGCTGGAATTGAGAAATTTATTTTCGTTACTGGCCGCAATAAAAACGCCATCAATAATCACTTTGATCACGCTTACGAATTAGAATCAAAGCTCGATGAAAAAAATAAATCGCAGGAATTAAATCAAGTTATGGGTTGGTTGCCGCAAGCAGGGCAGGTTGCTTTTGTGCGCCAGCAAAGCCCACTCGGACTTGGTCATGCAATTTGGTGCGCCAGAAATTACATCGCGAAAGATGAATCATTTGTCGTGATTTTGGCGGATGAAATGATGATGCAAAGCAATGGTCGCAAAAGAAATTTTTTAGGTGAGATGATTGGTCTCTACGAAAAAAAAGAAGAAGTGGCAAGCATTGTCGCTGTTGGCGAAATCGAAATTAAAGATTCTCACAAATACGGAATTATTGCTGTCGATGGCCAAGAAAGAATTACCGACATGGTTGAAAAGCCCAAGTCAGATGCGGCTCCGTCAAATTTAGCAATTACCGGTCGTTACATTCTTCAGCCGGAAATTTTTGAATTTTTATCGAAATTTGAAATTGGTAGTGGCGGTGAAATTCAGCTCACAGATGCGATGAAAGCAATGTGCAAAAAATATCCTTTTTACTACAAAAAAATTGATGAGCAGCGTTTTGATTGCGGAAATGTTCTGGGCTATCTCGAAGCCAATGTTGCTTTTGCCCTAGAGAATGAAGCAATCCGCGATGATGTGAAAAAAATTCTAAAAAAATATTCGAACTAATTTTATGAAATCCAAAACCGCCATCGTCTTTCCGGGACAAGGTTCTCAAGTTGTCGGAATGGGCAAAGATCTATTCGAAAATTTTGCTTCCGCTCGTGAAGTTTTCAAAAAAGTTGACGATATTTTAGCGCTCAATCTTTCCAAAATTATGTTTGAAGGGCCAAGCGAAGAGTTGACAAAAACCGAAAATACTCAACCTGCCTTGATGGCAGTTTCAATTGCGCTGGTGACGGTTTTAGAAAAAGAATTCGGAAAAAATTTTGAAGATATCTGCGCTTTTACCGCAGGACATTCTCTTGGCGAATATTCTGCACTCTGTGCTGCCAAAGCGATCAGCCTCGAAGAAACGGCAAAACTTTTACAAGTGCGCGGAATGGAAATGGCGAAATGCGGCGAAAAAACTCAAGGTGCAATGGCGGCGATTTTGGGAGTTGAAATTTCTGTTGCCGAAGAAATCGCGCGTGAAGCGGCGCAAGGCGATGTTTGTCAAGTCGCCAATGATAATTCTGTCGGACAAATCGTAATTTCTGGTTCAAAAATTGCGATCGATCGCGCCATTGAAATTGCAAAACAAAAAGGTGCGAAGCGTGCCATTGCTCTTCCCGTGAGCGGAGCTTTCCACTCGGCCTTGATGCTTGATGCTCAGAATGAAATGAAAATTGCGCTTGCGAAAGCAGAAATAAAATCACCACTCGTGCCAGTTGTGGCGAATGTCACTGCCAACATCGTCACCGATCCAAATCAAATTCGCGATTTACTCGCGCAGCAAATTACTGGATCAGTGAAATGGCGCGAAACCATGCTATTTCTAGCGGCGCAAGGTATTGAAGAAATTATTGAAATTGGATCAGGAAAAGTTTTGGCGGGATTGGTTGGACGAACTTGTCCAAATTTGAAATCAAAATCGATTCAAAATAGTCTCGATCTAAAATCCCTCGTTAATTTTTAAAATTTTTCTTGAAACAACTTTGGCGCATGTCCAAATTGCCTCCACATCGTTTCTACAAAATAACCTCGTCTCACCACGACTTTCATGCTCTTCATCAAGCGCTTTCTTGCTCACATCGCAATCATTTCTCTGGTTTTTAATCAGTTCGTTTTTACTGCTTTTGCCGATGATTTGCCGATTACTGTTGATGGTGCAACTGCAACTCAAGTTACTCGCACTGCTTCTGGTGTTGATCAAATAAATATTGCCGCTCCAAATTCTTCTGGCCTTTCACACAACACCTTTACCGATTACAACGTCAATTCTTCGGGACAAATTCTTAATAATTTTTCTGGCACTAATCCCAGCGAAATAGTTGAAGGAACGGGTGGGGCTGGGGTGGCATTAACCTCAACGCAAATCGGAGGTCTTGTTGTTATAAACCAAAATCTTTCCAATTCAGGCTCAGCGCGCATCATCCTCAACGAAGTCACATCCAGCAACGATTCGCAGCTGCGTGGTTACGTCGAAATTGCCGGCACTAAGGCTGAGTTAATCATCGCCAATCCAAACGGCATCACTTGCTCCGGCTGCGGATTCATCAACACTTCACGACTTTCAATGATCGCTGGCTCAAGTCATTTTGATTCAAATGGAAATCTAGGATTCAATATTCCTACGCCATCCCTATCGCCTGACGCCTTACGCCTAACGCCTCTAATCACTATTTCCGGCCTCGGACTCGATGTTGAATCAACCTCCGCCACCGACATCATCGCCTCTTCAATCAAACTAATTTCCACAATCTACGGATCAGAACAAACTGACATCACCCTAAAAACCGGCAACGGAAAATATGACCACGCCACCAAATCCCTGACGCCTGACGCCTTACGCCTAGCGCCTAACTCGCCAGAGTTATTCGCCATCGACGCCACCAATCTCGGCGCCGTCCAATCCGGCAGAATTTTTATCGTCGCTACACAAGATGGCTTCGGCGTAAATCTCGGAAAAAATCTTCTCGCCACCAAATCACTCAACATCGACAGCGCCGGAAATCTCTACTACGAAAATCTCACCTCTCCAAAAATTCACATCAAATCGACATCCAACATCACACAAAGCGGCAACATCGTCACTAGCGGAAATCTTGACATCACAACCACAAAAACTTTCACCAATTTCGGCATTTTAAAATCTGACTCCGACATCAATTTAACCACGAATAATTTAGAAAATTCCTTCCTCATCAACGCCAAAAATCTCAAGATCAACGCCGAAAATTTCTTAAATAAATCCGGCGGAATAATCGGTTCCTTCACGCTGCAGAATGAAGACAGCAGCAGCTTGGCATTCAAGAGCGATTCAGTTTTGTTGACATTAAAAAACTTTTCCAATTTTGGAATGATTAGTGGCGATCTTGTCGGAATAAACTCTGATCAACTCAATAATGACGGAGATATTTTGGCGGCAAAAGAGTTAACGATTAATGCTCGTCAATTAAGCAATTCAAAAAATATCTATTCTGCTTCCGACGCAAAACTCACCGCTTTCGACACTTTAACTAATTCCAATAATTCAACTATTCTTGCTGAAAATTCCCTTATTCTTACTGCTCCCAAAATCATCAATAATGCTCAGGATGCTTACGGTATTTTTACAAAAAAATCTGATCTCATTATTACGAGTAATAATCTAAATAATGACGGCGGTTTGATCCAAGCGAAAGGTCAATTAAAAATTTCTTCGAGTGATAAAATCAGCGGCGTTACCACCAGCAATCTCGGTGGTTTTTTATTAGCGGTTGGTGGAATTGATTTTGATCTTGGTGGTAGTGATTACGAGTTTGGAGGCACTGTTTCAACTTTAGGTGACATCAAAATTTCTGCTAAAAATATTTCTAATATTTCCGGTGATGTGAGCGCTGCAAATGGCATCATTTTAATTTCAGCCAACAATTTCACTAACGGTAATTCGTTGTTGGGCGCGGAACAAAATAACAATTTTAAAATCATCGCTGGAAAAAATTTAATCATCACTGCCGCTAATCAAATTTTAAATTACGCGATTTTATCATCAGCGAATGATCTCACCTTAACTTCAAATTTTAGCAGCATTGACAATTACCATACCATTTCGGGAGGCGAGGGCATAACAAATCTCAGCGCCATCACTTCCGCCATCAACAACTATCAAAATCCCAGCAAATCAAATTCTGAATTACTTAAAATTGATTCCAAAATTAGTTCGAATAATGATTTAAAAATTAACGCTAAAAATCTAAATAATTCTTCGCGCATCATGGCTAAACATGATCTTACCTTTAACATCACCAACGACCTCAACAATAATTCGGGCAGCGTGATTTACGCTAATAACAACCTCAATCTCAATATTGACAACAACCTCAATAATAACCGCCAATCGTCAATTTTAGCGCTTAAAGACATTGTCGTTAAATCACACATTGCTGGTTTTGACAATCTCTACAAGCTCAACCAATTCAACAATATCTCCGCCACTTTCCAATCCTACGAAGGCAACATCACCATCAATACTAAAGATTTTCTGAACAAAAGAAGCGACGCGGATACTAGCGTCATCATTGATCCAAACTATGTTGATGTGCCACTCAAAGCCTTCGACAACACGCTTTACAGTGTGTGGAGTTTTTGCTCGCATTGTGGCTCAGGTAATCAAATCACTTGGATCACCATTGATCTTACGGGCATCAGAAATCCTTACGGCTGGACGCCGCCTTACACTTCTCCCCAGCTCTACAAAATAGCTGATGCAGGCACTTATGGCAATGGAATCATTAAAACCGTTCCCGTTAAAAGAATTGAAAATCCTCTCAATCAAAAAACTAAAATCACTGCAGCAGGCAATCTCACCATTAACTCCAACAACTTCACCAATAGTGATTCCGAAATCACTGCTATTGCCGGCAATGTAACCATCAACACCAACAGCTTCACCAATATTGCCACCACTAAAATCACGGATACCATCAAGCATTATTGCAGCACGCCTGGCTGGTGTCAGCAATATCTAAAAGTTGATCTCTACAACAATGGCAATCTTTACGACGTCTATTATGGCAATCGGCGCAATGGTGGAGAATCATTTATTTTTGACATTGTTACTGGCTTCATTCCAACTTTCATAAAAGCCAAAGGGAACATTTTCATCAATTCAAAATCTAACGACCCCATCAATAACGGTGAGGTAAAGCAAAAAGATAACACTCTCGCCGCCGGCGCCAACGATATTTACATCTACGACTCAGCCTACAAATCCACCACCATTGCTACCTTCAAAATAACTGGCTCACTCAACAATAAATTAATCACCAATTTTCTTGCTTCAGAAAATCTTTTTCAAAAATCCATCAATCCTAATGCCCCACTTTTCGAAACTCGTCTCGAGTTCATTGACAAAAATAAATTTTTCAGTTCTGACTATTACTTCAAATTAATCGGCTACGACCCAGTCGCAGAAAATCAAAAAAATTTAAAACTCATCGGTGATGCGATGGTGCAAAGCAGCATTATTGAGCTTCAACTCAACTCTCTTTTGAGTAACAAAACTCTCCTCGATCCCAATGCCACCAGCCTTAATTCCCAAATCCAATCCCTCTACGACAACGCCTTCAGCGTCAAAGATGATCTAGAATTAGAAATTGGTGAAGACCTAACAACTACTCAGCTCAACTCCCTCAACAAAAATATTCTCTGGCTTGTAAACGTTAACATTGCCGGAGAAAATTACCTCACTCCCAAACTCTTCCTCTCCAAAGAAAATCGCTTCAACCTCAACGAATCAGCGGGAGAAATCATCGCTGGCAACAACATCTCAATCACAAGTTCAATCCTAGGATTAGACAAAACAGGATCGGAGAAAAATAATAATTACAGCGCCACCCTCAACAACTCCGGAAGTATCCTCGCTCAAAACAACTTATTCCTCACCAATCTCAAATCCCTCAACAATCAAGGTCGCAGCAGTCTCAATAGAAACTCAACCCTTGAAGCAGGAGGAGATCTCGCCATCACCACCACCGATTCCCTCATCAATCTCGGTAATGTCAAAACCACAGGAATAAATTCTAGCCTCACTCTAACTTCACTAAATGGCGACATCGTTAATTCCTCAAAATTTACTAACAAAGACGCAACATTCTCCAACATCACCGCCTCAAACAACCTAACTCTAAACGCCCTCAACGGCACCATCCTCAATAAATCAGCTTTGAGTGCGGGGAATAATTTAACCCTCACTGCGCAAAATATTAAAAATATTTCCACGATTGAGACCAATGACGCCAACCTCCTAACATCAAATCCCGATGCCTACCAACTCCGCTTCGGTGACTCTGCCAGAAGCTCCGGCAACATCTCTTCAAGATTAATTGAAACCGCCTCCATCACCGCCAAAAACATCGAAATAAACTCTGCGAATAACTTCACCAATCTTGCGGCGAAGATCACCGCTCGGGATCACTCCCCCCTTGAGGGGGAGTCGGAGAGCGTAAGCGATCCGGTGGGGGGTCAAGTTAAGATCACCGCCGGTGGAGACATCACCATCACCACCCTCCAACTTAGAAACAGAACCGAAGAACGCGGCGGCTCCAAAAAGAAATCTTGGGAAAAAATTACTGACAGCACCACCAACATCGCTTCAGAAATTTCCTCATCGGGAAATATTTTTCTCAACTCAAATTCTGATTTGAATGTGATCGGCTCTAACCTCACTGCCGCAGACAACATCGCTCTCACTTCTCAAGAAAACATCAACATCACCTCCGCACTCAATAGCAGCTTCACCTCCGAATCCTCCTCCAAAAAAGGATTTTCAGTTTCCAAATCCTCCGGCAGCGGCAACTCTTCTCTCACCAACATCCACGCCAATCTCACCACAGAAAATGGCGACATCATTATCGCTTCGCAAGGCGACACCAACATCATCGGAGCCAAGCTCAATGGCGGTTCTGACGCCAGCATCACATCTCTCGGAGAAACCAACATCTCCTCCGTCACTGATCAAAACTCCTCTTACTCCTACGCTAACAAATCCAGAACCGGTCTTCTGAATCACCTCCCAGTAGAAAATCTTTTGTTCAAATACATCGCCGCCACCGATCTTTTGGGACTCACCAGAATCGCCGACAATCTCACCGGCGGAGGTTATTCCAACTTAGCTGGCAATGAGAAAACCCGCGTCAACACCAGTGAAAACAACCAAGAAATCCAAACCACCAACCTCACCACCAACAACAACCTCCAAATCCAATCAAACCAAGACCTCAACCTCACTTCCACAAATCTCAAATCAGAAAATGGAGACATCGAGCTAGCTTCAAATCAAAATATCAACATCCTTGCAGCCCAAGCAATCAGCACCTCAAGCCGAGATGAAGATGGAAAAACTGATCACAAAAAATCATCAACAGAAATTACAAAAACCGAAGGTAGATCAACATCCTCAACTCTTGAGGCCAACAACATCACCCTAACTTCTGCCAATGACATCACTCTCCAAGCCGCGAAAATAACCGCTCGGGATCACTCCCCCCTTGAGGGGGAGTCGGAGAGCGTAAGCGATCCGGTGGGGGGTCAAGTTAACATCACCGCCGCAGAAAACCTCCTAATCACCACCGCCCAAGACTTCTCAACCT
>CAIYMZ010000059.1 GCA_903927415.1 uncultured Alphaproteobacteria bacterium | reverse complement strand
TGCAATATTTATGGCTAATGCAGGTGGCGCATGGGATAATGCAAAGAAATACATCGAAGAAGGACATCATGGCGGAAAAGGATCTGATAGTCACAAAGCTGCCGTAACAGGCGACACTGTTGGTGATCCATTCAAAGATACTTCGGGCCCTTCATTAAATATTCTGATTAAACTGATGAGTATGGTTTCTTGGTTGGAGAGATATATTCAAACTCAGCGGAGACTTCAGAAATTTTATTATTCTTCTCAGTTTTTTGATCAAATTTATGCAATTTTTTCTTGATAGTTTCCAAAATGGAAAGAGTATTTTTTTCTGCCATGAAAACCTTTGAAATCGTTGATTTGATTAGTTGGAAGACGTGTTGGTTATTGCAACATTTATGAAAAAGTCGTGATGATTTTTTTTACTACGGTGAAAATTACAACAAGAACCTCAAGCAGCAAAATGAATAAAAAAATTCTGTGTCTCGCAACTTGGATTTTTGTCGCGATTATTGGTGCCGCATCCTTCGGTGGAATTGCATTAATTCGCGGTGAAAAAATTTCTTCACTTTGGTTTTTAGCCGCATGCATTTGCACTCAACTCATCGCTTATCGCTTTTACAGCGCATGGATTTCCGCAAAAATTTTACATCTCGATGGCAGAAAAAAAACTCCAGCAACAAAAATTAACGACGGAAAAGATTTTGTTCCGACAAATCGTTGGATTGTTTTCGGACATCATTTTGCAGCTATCGCCGGCCCTGGTCCGCTCATCGGTCCAACTCTTGCCGCACAATTTGGCTATCTTCCCGGAACCTTGTGGATATTGATCGGATCGGTCTTTGCTGGAGCGGTGCAAGACATGATTATTCTCTGCGCTTCGATGCGTCGCGACGGAAAATCTTTGGGAAAAATGATCAAGGATGAAATTGGCGAAGTGGCCGGATATGCAGCAATGATTGGCACTCTGGCCATCATCATAATTTTAATTTCGGTTTTAGGATTGATTGTGGTGAAGGCTTTGATGCACAGCCCATGGGGCTCTTTCACGGTTTTGATGACGATTCCAATCGCGATGCTAATCGGATGTTACCTTTATTACTTACGCCCAAGCGGCGTCATCGAAGCGAGTTTGGTCGGATTAATTTTATTTTTGCTCGCAGTTTATGGCGGAAAAATTGTGCATTACGATGAAAATCTCGCCGCAATTTTTAATCGCGATGGAAAATTTTTAGCAATCGCAATCATCATTTACGGCTTTGCTGCAGCCACCCTTCCCGTCTGGCTATTGCTTGCTCCGCGCGATTATCTCTCGTCATTTTTAAAACTCGGAACAATTTTTTTACTCGCGATCGCGCTGCTAATTTTTCGTCCAGAAATTCAAATGCCGGCTTTGACACAATTCATCGATGGAAGCGGTCCGATTTTTTCCGGAAAAATTTTTCCATTTTTATTTATCACCATCGCCTGCGGTGCGATTTCAGGATTTCATTCTCTGGTCGCTTCAGGCACAACTCCAAAAATTATTTCTGACGAACGTGACGTGCGTTTGATCGGCTATGGCAGCATGTTGCTCGAGGGATCAGTTGCGATCATGGCGATGATTGCTGCTTGCATTTTGGATCCAGGAATTTTCTTCGCGATTAATTCGCCAATCGCACCTGAATCTTTTCCTGTCGCCAAAGAAGTGATGGAAAATTTAGCAGTGCAAATGGGTGAAAACACACTCTACGCCCGCACCGGCGGCGCACCTTCGCTTGCAGTTGGAATGGCAAATATTTTTTCCTCCGCTTTCGGCAGCAACATGCTTTCGATTTGGTATCACTTCGCCATCATGTTCGAAGCGATTTTTATTTTAACGACACTGGATGCGGGGACGAGAGTGGCGCGGTTTATGTTAGAGGATTTGCTTTCGCAAATCAGGCGTCAGGCGTTAGGCGTAAGGCGTAAGTCGGGTTGGTTATCGGTTTTTTCCAGTTTGATTATTGTCGCTTCTTGGGGCTATTTTCTTTATCTCGGCGTGATTGATCCCAGTGGAGGCATCAACATTCTTTGGCCACTTTTTGGAATGTCGAATCAGATGTTGGCTGGCATTGCACTTACGCTGGCGACGGTTTTGATTTTAAAAAGTGAGCAGCGAAAATTTTTTTTCATCACCGCGATTCCGCTAATTTTTTTACTCATTACCATCAGCTGGGCAGCGATTGAAAAAGTTTTTTCCGACGATGCGAAAATCGGATTTCTAGCCATGGCAAAAGTTTGGCAGCTTAAAATCGATGCTGGATTAATTTCCGGCGAAGAAAATATTTCCATCGCAAAAAAAATAATTTTTAACCAAAAACTGATCGGCTGCATTGCCTTGAGCTTCATGGCGATTTTGTGGATTGTGGTGATTGATGCGGTTAGAAGTTTTTCTAAAATTAAAAAATAAAAAACAATGTCTCGCCCTACTTTTCCTGATTTTGATTTAAGCTCTATTCCAGATAAAAATGCGCATGATTTTTCTGTTTCTGTGGGTGGAATAAGTGTTGCCGAAACAGTTGGCGAAAGAGACTCGCAGCAAGATACAATTTTTGTTACAAAAGTTAAAAACGAAGGAGCGCGCTTAAATCCAAAAGCATTTTACGAGAGAGAAGTCGCAGCAACTGTTGATCGTCACAGAGCTTGCACAAGCGGCACTACACTTTGCAGCGCAATAGTTACGCCGCCGAGTGAAGAAGATGTAAAAGCTGGCAGAACTTTCCCAAAAATTACCGTTGCAAATCTCGGAGATTCTCGTGCTGCAATTGTCGCCAAGATGAAAGACGGACGTTACATCTCGATCATTTTAACGGAAGATCATGATCTGAATGTTCCTCGGATACGTGATCATGTTGAAAGATCCGGAGGAAGTGTAGCGCCTATTCCAGAAGATCTTACTAGAACGCCGCGCGTTGTTTATCATTCCCCTAGCGGAGCTTATCCAACATTAAACATGGGAGCTGCACTAGGTGATTGCGACGCTCTTGGAGCGGATGGACGTCATGTTTTGATGACGACCCCAGATATTTTTGAATATGATTTAAACGCATTTCCATTCGTAACCGTAGATCCAGATGGCAACAGAGTGGAGGTCTTGCCGAAAGACCAAATTCAAGAACTCGATTTAATAATTTCTTGCGATGGGCTTTACGATGTAGAGGGTTCAAGAAAATTAGCCGCTGATTTTAAAACCATCAAAATGGATCGCGGAATAGCGTTTTGTCAGGATAAAGTCAAAGGAGCAGAAGGTTTATCAGAAATCAAAAAAGGATTTGATGAGGAATCTACGGGCGAATTTTCTTTCGCAGCAGCTTTGCAAGATTTTGCATTGTCAGAAGGATCTAGAGATAACATTTCTGTTGCTTGCGTAAACCTTGTTTCTGCTGGTGAGAATCGAATTACAGAAGCACTAATGATGACCGTCTGTGATGGACATGGTAGAACTGAATTCAAAAAAACCGCTGGCAATATTGCTCCCAACTTTACTGGAGAAGAAGTTTCAGCATCAGTTGCGTCGATGATGTATCTAGCCGCAGAAGCAGAACACATTCCTGGATTGGAAATGCCGCAAGGACATTTTCACGATTTTCTTGCAACAGCTTTATCCACAGAAATCGGTGTTGGTGGCGGTGGTGGCGGAGGAGGAGAAGGTGCCGATAGCCCGCCAGTTATTAGGGCTGGTGGTGGCGGAAGAAGGGAAAGATTTAAGGGATTTTGGTATGGCGCAGGAAAGGAATCAGAGGAGGGATTGCTGGAATTACTAGGTGCGGCAAAAGAAGCGCCAACACAATCACCAAAAGACGCTGTAGCAGAAGCTCTTGCTGCTGCTGCAGAAAAATCACCATCCGTTTAAGTTGAAGAATTTGATTCAACTCCAGTGTCATGCTGAGCCTTCAGCATGACATTGAGTTTTTTGCGCCTTCATTAATTAATCGGTATCTTGAATCAGTTTTAGTATAGCTTAATCCATGAAAAAAATCCGAAAATTTTTACTACTTTTACATGAACATATCAGCGGCGATTTTGCTTATAAAAATTATCTCGAACATTTTGCAAAAAATCATCGAGGTGAAAAATTTTTAGATAAAAAAACTTTTTTGCGAGAGAGAGAAAAGGAGAAGTGGAAAAAAATTAATCGCTGCTGCTAAACAATTTCCGTAACAAAATTTTAAAAAAATATGTCAAATCCTGGATTTAAACCAATTGACGCGATGGATTCTGATTCAAAAGGAGTCGAGGAGGTTATTCGTCCAGAAGCAGTTCTTGCTCATCCGATAAGAGGAAGAGTAAGATCTGATGCAATCGCAGAAGATTCAGTTGTGGATGCGGGAGTGGCGATACCAGCAGCACCTCCACCTCCGCCAGTAATCGCTGTCCCAAGAGCAAGTGTTGCAGCTGTAGCTGCAGCTGCAACACCAATGAGATAGCAGTTTTAGACACTACTATCTAATTCCCATCGCGCTTTTGGCTTAAAATTTAGATCATCTGTTATTCCTAATTTTAACTTCTCGATCCCGGTCCAAGCAACCATTGCAGCATTGTCGGTGCAAAGCGCGATTGGTGGCGCGATTACTTCTAATTCGTGTTTTTGCGCCCAATTCTTTAGATGAGAAAAAATGTAACGATTGGCAGCGACTCCTCCAGCCACTACAAGTTTTTTTGGTAAAAAATTAGCAACGAGCATATTCGTTAAACGATTGGTAAGAATCTCGCAAACCACGCGCTGAAAGGATGCGCAGATATCAGCTTTATCTTTTTCATTCACTTTTTTTGGCGAAGTTAGATGCGAAAAATTTTCGCCGATTAATTTTTCAATCTCTCGACGCACTGCCGTTTTCAATCCGGAAAAAGAAAAATCGCACAAATGATTTTTGTTCAAACTGTCGATTAGTGGACGCGAAAATTTGAAACGATTTTCATCACCCTGCATTGCTAATTTTTCCACTGTTGGTCCTCCGGGATAAGGTAAATCAAGCATCTGCGCTACTTTGTCAAAAGATTCCCCAAGTGCATCATCGATTGTTTCCCCAAGTTTTTTGTAATTGCCAACCCCGTGAGCCAATAAAATTTGACAATGCCCGCCAGAAATTAAGAGCAACAAATAAGGAAATTTTAAATCGTCGCAAAGCCGCGCTGTCAAGGCGTGTGCCTCCAAATGATTTATTGCTAAAAAAGGTTTTTTATGAACTGACGCTAAAGTTTTTGCCGCCATCATTCCAACAATCACACCGCCGATTAATCCCGGACCGCAAGTTGCAGCAAAGCCATCAATATCCGAAAATTTTAGTTTAGCATCTGACAATGCTCGCAAAATTAGCTCATCCAAAACCTCAATATGACCCCGAGCAGCAAGCTCCGGCACCACTCCTCCAAATTTTTTGTGAAGCTCGATTTGGGAATTTATTACGTGAGCGAGAATATTTTTTTTATCGTCAACAATCGCGACAGCGGTTTCGTCGCAGGAGGTTTCGATGCCGAGAATTTTCATTTATTTTTGAAATAAATCTGAGTGGGAGCCGGTTCTTTCGAGGATTAATTCTTCTGCGGAATTTCTGTAAATTAGTAACCAATCTGGTTCGATGTGAAGCTCTCTGGAGCCAACGTAGTCGCCAGTTAATTTGTGATCGCGGTGTTTAAATGGCAGAGGCTCATCATTTTCTAGCAAGATAATAATTTGTTTCAACTTGCTGATATCCTTACCCCTCCTAAGCATTAAATCATATTCTTTGCTGAAGCGTTTTGAAAAATTTACTTTTTTTGCCATTTTAGTTTAGGTTTTTTTGAGGTGTTTTTATCAAGGTAAGCAAAGGCTTCTTTGGAAGAATTGAACGACATGGTTTTGCCATTCCGTGAATCCTCAAGCGCCCGCACAGTTTCTTTTTTTAAAACTCGTATCACGCCGTCATCACGAATTAAAATTTTTTCTTTGGCACGGATCGCTTCAAGCACGTAGTCCTTGATTGAAACGCCAAAATGAACCGCGGCTAATTTTAACATTTTGTAATCATTGTCCGGAATTTCGATTGTCATTTTTGTCATAAATTTTTACTCAAATAAAAATAAGTTTTTACAGGAAGATGGTAATACGGTTTGCTGTATTACCACAAAAGATCAACAATTTAATTGTGATAAATATCCAAATTCCCGAAGCGCGTGAATTCGGCGTCAAAGTAGAGGTGGAGGCTTCCCACCGGACCATTACGTTGCTTGGCAATAATCACTTCCGCCTTGTGTGAAAGCTCCTGCATTTGATTTTTCCAAGCATGAAATTTTTCAGCTTCAGTTTCTGGCGGACGTTTGCGCTCTAGGTAGTAACTGTCACGGTAAATGAAGGCGACTACATCAGCATCTTGCTCAATGGAACCCGATTCCCGCAAATCAGAAAGTTGCGGACGTTTATCCTCTCGCTGTTCAACCGCCCGCGAAAGTTGCGACAAGGCCAGCACTGGAATATTAAATTCTTTGGCAATTGCCTTCAAACCTTGCGTAATTTCCGAAACTTCTTGTACCCGATTTTCGTTGGAGCGTGTTGTGGTGCCGCGAATCAGCTGTAAATAATCCACCACCAAAAGTGCTAAATTATTTTTACGCACCATTCGCCGCGCTCGAGTTCGAATCGCTGCAATCGAAAGCGCCGGCGTGTCGTCAATAAAAAGTGGCATTTTTGAAATCTCGGCAGAGCGCATGGCCACCGCCTCCCACTCATTTTCACTCAGCTGACCAGTTCTGAATTTCGTCGCATTGATGCTGCATTCCATCGAAAGAATTCTTGCTGAAAGCTGATCGGAAGACATTTCCAACGAAAAAAATCCGACAGCTTTTTTATCTTTTTGTTCTGTCACATCCTTGTTCAAAAACTTGCAGGCATTGACTAGGATGTTGATTCCGAGACTAGTTTTTCCCATCGACGGTCTTCCCGCAAGAATTATGAGATCGGATTGTTGCATTCCGCTCAAAATTTTATCTAGATCAGTAAGGCCGGTAGAAATACCGCTAATGTGACTATCTCGCTGTTTGGCGAGCAAAGTTTTGTCGAGAGTTTCTTTGAGCGAAGTGGCGATGCTGCGAAAATCTGCACGACCGTTGCCATGTTCTGAAAGTTTAAAAAGGCTTGATTCAGCAAGTTCAATTTGTTCGCTAGCGGAAGTTTTTTCTTCTGCTCTGTAAACGCGATTGACTATTTCTTCACCAACCATTGTCAATTCACGCTTCAGAGCTAAGTCGTGAATTAAGCGACCATAGTCAGCAATATCGATAATTGATGACGCAGCACCAAGCAGTGTTGAGAGATAAAGCGCTCCACCGATGCTTTTGATGGATGGATCTGATTCAAAAAATTGCTTGAGTGTGACCGGATTTGCCACGATGTGAATTTTTTCCACATTGTGCAAAATTTGGATAAAAATTTTCTGATGCGCTGGTTCGTAAAAATGCTCAGGTTGTAAAAATTCTATGACGCGATTGAGATATTCGTTGTTGAGAATAATCGTCCCAAGCACAGCCTGCTCTGCTTCGATGTTGTAGAGCTCTTTGCGAGTTTCAATGTCTGACATTTTTGATTTTTTTTATTTGAAGGGTTGGTAAAAATATTTTACTGGCTCTGGGCTTTCAATCAAAAATTTTACAAAGCGCGAACAAAATGGATTGCTTCGCTACACTTGCAATGACGAGAGTAACGACAAGAGTCCGTCATCGCGAGCGCAACACGAAGCAATCCATTTCAACAATTTTTATTCATGAATTTCTCTCCCAAACATTTTCTCATCGTATTTTTTTTGCTCGTAATTTTTGCAAGCAACACCCTCGCCTGTGCTTGTGGAGATGGAATGCTAAATGTTGGCACCAGCTCCCTCATTCCAAGTGCTGAAGGTGGCACAGCTTTTTTGCAATACGACTCCTTGGATCAAACTCGCAACTGGCACAAGCGCAAAAAATCTGACGCTGACAATCATGACAAACGAATCACAACTCAAACCACCACTGTTGGTATGCAATACATGTTCAATCGTGATTTCGGTGCAGCGATTCGAATTCCTCACGTCACTCGCAGCACAGTAATTGCAGATGAAAATGAAATCCTCAATTCAACAAGAACCAACTCGGTCGGCGATATTAGTCTCAACGGAATTTATTCAGGATTTTTCGCCGACATGTCGACTGGCATTATTTTCGGCCTAAAATTGCCAACCGGCCAAACCAATGCCAGAGGATTGCAGCACAACATGCAGATCGGAACTGGCAGCACAGATTCAATCCTCGGCGCCTACCACCGCGGCAATTTTGGTAAAAAAACTAATCTCGGATTTTTTTTACAAACTGCGTGGAAGCGACCATTCATCAGCCATCCTGGCTATACACCAGGATCAGAAATTTCTGGTGCGACAGGAATTTATTATAATTTTGGACGGTTCGGCGCTGTAAAAAAACTAGCACCAATTCTGCAAGTGATAGGAGTGAAGAAGGGTCAAGATTCGGGTATGACAAGTATCAGCAGCAATCAGAGCAGTGGTTACACCCAAATGTTTTTCGCCCCAGGAATCGAATTCACGATCAATGATTTTAAATTTTATGCCGATGTTGAATTTCCAATTTATCGCGCGGTGAATGGTAATCAGCTGATGCCGCAGAATTTGTACAAGATGATTTTGGGATATAATTTTTAACCCCTTCCGCTATACCCAAACTGATTCAAGAAACCGATCTTTTACAACTGGACCCCGCAACAAGTGCGGGGTGACAACTCATACTC
>CAIYMZ010000058.1 GCA_903927415.1 uncultured Alphaproteobacteria bacterium | reverse complement strand
TTCGCCTCTAGGTTTCATGCGGCCTGCTACGATGTCGCTGATCCAAAAATAAAGTGTGAATTTGACGTCGAATTCGCCGAAGGCTGTGACGTAGCATTCGATTTCGGGGTAGGCGAGGCAGCGCTGATTTTCGCGCGCGCAGCTCTCCATAATTTCCTGCACCCTTGCCAAATCTGATCCGTAGGCCACTCCTAAAATTATTTCAATGCGGGCGCGACTGTTGGAATAAGTCCAATTCGTGACTTTGCTGATGATGAAATCTTCATTCGGAATCATGATTTCTTTACCGTCAGAGCCTTCGACCAAAGTGTAACGGCCACCAAAATATTTTATTTCGCCGTAAATGTTTCCGTTGTCGAGCTCAACAATGTCGCCGATCTCCACCGATTTTTCAAAAAGCAAAATGATGCCGCTGATGAAGTTGGAAGCGATTTTTTGTAAACCGAATCCAATTCCGACACCGATCGCGCCGCCAATCACCGCAAGGGTTGTCATGTCAACGCCGAAAATTTTTAGGATGATGATGACGATGGTGGAATAGACGAGAATATCGATGAGCTTGCTGATGATGCCTTTGGTGCTGGATTTGATGCCCTTGCTATTGTCGATGTAAGATTTGCTTTTTTTGCTGATTAGCCCTGATAGCCAAAAAACCATGAGCAAAGTGATGAAAGCTTTGATGATGAGGTAAATCGAAATTCTTACTTTGCCGATTTGGAAGGCATAGCTGTCGAGCTGTGCAATTGTTGGCTCTAATATGCTAAAAATGTCGAGTAAGAGAGCGGACATTAAAAATAATCCTGCGATGTTGGCGACAAAATTATTGCCGGAAGAGATGCGTAAAAAGCGCAGAAATAAAAATAATCCGACCAGTTTTAGTGTAGTCGAAAAGACAATCGTTTCTTTAAAAAATTCGGAATAAATTGAGAGGCCAATTGCCAAAAAAATTACTGCGAATAGTGGGTAGAGTAGGGGGATAGCATAGCGTGTGACAACTCGATTCAACTCGGTATTTTTTTTCAGAGTTGAGGAAATGATTTTTGGAAAAAGAAATCTGCGACTGATTTTGTAAAAAAAATAAGAAGTGACGAAGCAAGAAATTAATGCCAGTGATTGCCAGTAGAGGCTTGGGCTCACAAGTGTTTTTTCGATGGCGGTAAGAATTTTGTCGTAATTCATAATTTTTATTCCCCTTGCCCTGAAGTGTATCCCGGTGCGCCGTCAAACAAATAAAGCCCTTCATATTTCACGAAGTCGATTTTTTTCTGCTCCAGAACCACCAGCATTTCGATGATGTCTTGATGCGAGATCGACTTGCTGGCATCGATAATTTCGTTGCTCGATTTGCCGGTAATTCCTTTGCCGATGAAACGCAAAACCGTCAGACCTTTTAAATAATTCGGCATCATGTGTTTATCGATGAGAGGCCAGAGTAGTAGGCCCTTGGCACTGATCATTTTTACTTCCAACTTTTCGCTTTCCATCTGTTTTAACATTGCCAAAAGCTCGTCAAATTCTTCTTGCCAATCGATGAATAAATCGAAGCCGATGAGGGATTTGGTTGCCGGTTGCCGGTTGTCGGTTGCTGGCATTCCTAACGCCTGACGCCTAACGCCTGATACCTCACTTGCTACTGGTAAGACGCTCGGTTTTTGCTCCAAATTCCCAATCACTGCTTGTGTAAATTCTTTTGTTCCAACCTTTTTCTTGCTGGTTTTTTCGTTGAAAATATCTGCGGTGTGAATGCCATCCTCGATGGTTTTGTAGAGTGCATTTCTGATTTTTGCTGCAACTTCATTTTGACCAAGATGAGTTAGCATCATTACAGCGCCGTGGATCAGGCCAGTTGGATTGGCGATGTCTTGGCCGGCAATATCTGGAGCTGATCCGTGAATTGCCTCAAACATTGCGTAATTTTCGCCGATATTGGCAGAGCCTGCAAGCCCTACAGAGCCAGAGGTTTCAGCGACTACGTCAGAAATAATATCGCCGTAAAGATTCATCGTTACCACCACGTCAAAAATTTCTGGTTTAGCGGCGAGGCGCGCTGTTCCTATGTCGATGATGTAGTGATCATTTTTTATATCCGGATATTCCGCGGCGATTTCGTTAAAAACTTTGTGAAAAAGTCCATCAGTCATTTTCATGATATTATCTTTTGAAAAACAACTGACCTTCTTTCTGCCGTTGGCCACAGCGTATTCAAAGGCATAACGAATAATTTTTTCGCAGCCCAAACGGGTTACTAATTTCAAACATTGAACAGTTTGATCGGTTTGGCGGTGCTCGATTCCGGCGTAAAGATCTTCCTCATTTTCACGAATAATCACCACATCCATTCCAGGAAATTTTGTGGTGATGAAAGGGTGAAATGATGAGACGGGGCGCACATTGGCAAAGAGTCCCAATTTTTTTCGCATCGTGACATTGAGGCTTTTATAGCCTCCTCCTTGCGGTGTGGTGATCGGCGCTTTTAGTAAGACGCGCGTGCTGTTTAAGTCTTCCCAAGCTGAAGGCATCAACCCCGAATTAAATCCTTTTTCATAAATATTTTTGCCGACCTCGATGATGTTGAATTTAATATCTGCCTTAGCTTCGCGCAAAATTTCTAAAGTGCTGTCCATGATCTCCGGACCAATGCCATCGCCATATGCGACTGTAATTGTTTTTGTCATTTTGAATTGATTTTTGGTTGATTGTTGAGGATGATTTTTGTCTCACGATTAGAAACATTCAATCAATTAATTTACTGCAATGCGAAGGTTGGACACACTTACAATCCAAAAAAATATTGAAGAAAAAAGACTAATTTTGGGGAAAATTTTTGAGGAGTTTTTACTAAAAAATTTGCGAGTTTTTCTGCAGAAAATTGACGAAGTTCTTTGTGCAAAAAATTTCTGCTTTTGGTCGGTTTTAACAATTTTTTTATCTAGCGTTTACCTACGTTCGTTGCTTGATATTGGTGGAGATAGCGCTGTTTACATTAGATTAGCTGAAAAAATTTCTCGTGGCGGGAAATATTACTACGATTTTTTCGAAAGTAATTTTCCACTTTCTTTTTGGCTGCATGTTATTCCTTACAAAATCGCAAATTTTTTTCACATCAGTCCGATTATTTCGGCAGAAATTTTTATAAATTTTTGCGGTATTTTGTCATTATTTTTCTCAGCGAAAATTTTAGAAAAATCAGCGCTCAAACAGGCTCACAAAAATCTTTTAATCACTTCTTTTGCTGTTGGATTTTTTTTAAGAATTAATGCTTTAGGCGTGAATGAGTTTTTGACGAAAACAAGTTTCTTTCTCTGTTTTGCCTATCCCTACATCGCCTTTTCTTTTTTTAGAAAAAGAGCATTAAGTAAGAAAGAAATGTTATTTCGAGGTTTGATGGGGGGGATTATTCCATGTATTAAACCACACTACATTTTGCTGCCGATGATGATTGAGATCAGCAGATTTTGGCAGAAGAAATCTTTAAAATTTTTTGTAGAAATCGATAAGTTGGTGATGTGTTTGGTTGGAATATTTTACTTGTTTTTGATGATAAAATTCACGCCTGAGTTTTTTGAATTTATGGTGCCAATGTGGAGTAGTTATTACTACGCTAGCGATAGTTTCTTATCCAATTTATTCGATCATCTGAGTTCAAAAATTTTATTTTTTGGCGCGATTTTTTTGATTTTTTTACGTCAAAAATTTTCCGCAGATGATAAAATTTTATTACTAGCTTTTCTTTCCGCCTCTTTTTTATTAATCATCGAAAGCGTTGCTACTATTGATCAGAGAGCCTGTTTTTTTAGTTTAATAATTCCTGTTTTTGTCAAAATATTTTATGATTTTCTGAAGTCAGAAAGAATTATTTTTAATAAAATGGGGTTGGCATGCACATTTTTTTTAATACTCGCTTTTGTTGAACCGAGATCATTTTATGTGATAGCAAGAATATCAGTTTTTTGGTGGATTATAATTCCAATCCTGACGATAAATTTTTTTAAAAAAATTAAATCAAGTCAGATAAAATTAATCATCATTTCATCCTTTGTTCTTCTAGCTGGAGTCAGTTTTAAAATAGCTGCAAAAAACCAAGAAATTTACATGCTAATTTCTGCTTTGGTGATTTTTATTTTCCTATTTTTTTACGAAAAAATTTACGCCAAATTTAACAAAAATTTCTCAGCATTTTTTGTTTTTACGCAGTTTTTTTTGGCAGCTACTTTGCTGGCCTTTACAACTTCTTCAATTTCTGATGCTTATTACGGCAGAGGATCTCCAAAATTTCCGAATTCTTTTACTGATGAAGTTGCAAAATATTCAAAAACTTACGCCATAAAAAATGAAGATGAGATTGTAATAGCTTCAAATTTTATTTCCTTTCCGATCGTTCAGTATCTAGGTAAAATAGAGAATTACATCTATCACAATTTTAATCTTCTTTACCTCAGTAATTGGAAAAATTTTGATCAAGTAGTGAGCGATAAATCAAACTTTGGTTTTGTGCGAAATTATTTTTTGAAAGAATTCAAGTCGCTGATAAAAGATCAAAATATAAAAATTATA
>CAIYMZ010000057.1 GCA_903927415.1 uncultured Alphaproteobacteria bacterium | reverse complement strand
TTCCATTTCTTTAAGTTTGGAGTCTACTTCTTTGAATCTGGAGTCCATTTTCAACTCAAGCTCTTTGAGATCGCGCTTCATGGAGAGCTCCATCTCTTTAATGTCACGCTTCGTTACGAGTTCGAGTTCTTTCAAATCGCGTTTTGTTGAAAGAGTAGCTTCAACATGCTCCGCATTTTCAATCATGAGTTCAACTTGAACTTCAGCTTGCTTCTCGGTGAAGCCAGCATCTTTCAACCTGTGAATAGCTTTAATCGGATTGATAAAAAATTGTGAGAACATTGGTTCATTCATGGTAATAGAGGTCATGGCGTGGTTTGGTTTAGTTTATTTTGAAGTGATTTTGGTGACGCTTTTTTCAAAAGCGCGGCGCAAATTACGAAGCGGAAACAGAAAAGCAATTGGCAATTCTAGCTAGAACTTCGGCCTTCCCCAAGATTTCAATCACGTCAAAAATTCCACCCGGAGAGGCCGCAGAAAAAGTTAAAATTATTCGCAACACCGGACCAAAATCTTTTATTTTTAAATTTTTCGCCGCTGCAAATTCGTTGAGGGAGTTTTTAATTCCATCGTGAGTCCAATCCGACAAATCAGAAAAAACTTTTTGCAAATCAAGAATTAGAGATTTTTTTTCGGTGAGAATTTTTTGCGCTTCAACATCAAAATTTTCTACAAATCCATCTCGATAAATCATAACACGAGCCGCCAATTCATCTAGCATACTTGCAGATATTTTACAGAAATTTATCGCTTTTAGAATTCTATTTTTCTCTTCTGAACTCAGTGGCTGAAATACAGAAAATTCCGCAGACCCAGACCATCTACCGCTCTTTTCAAACAACAACTCAAACAACTCTACGTCACTTTTTTGGTTTACGTAATATTTATTAATCGAGTTGAGCTTAATAAAATCAAACCTCGCCGGCGATTTTCCAACCTTGTCGAGCGTGAACCATTCAATCGCCTGCGCGTCGGAAATAATTTCGGCATCGCCATGTGACCAACCAAGGCGCAGCAAATAATTTCGCAACGCTTCCGGCAGATATCCCATCTCTTTGTAATCAATCACCGAAGTGGCGCCGTGGCGCTTCGACATCTTGGCGCCGTCCGGCCCATGGATCAGCGGAATATGCGCAAACTCTGGCACTTTCCAGCCCATCGCGTCAAAAATTATTTTTTGGCGAAAGGCATTGGTGAGGTGATCGTCGCCGCGAATTACGTGCGAAATTTCCATGTCGTGATCATCGACGACAACCGCCAGCATGTAGGTCGGGCTGCCATCGCCGCGCAGCATCACCAAATCATCAAGCTCAGAATTTTTAACGCGAATTTCGCCTTGCACTAAATCGCGAATAACTGTCTCGCCCTCAAGCGGTGCCTTGATGCGGATCGTGGGCTTCACGCTCGAATTTTGCGAATTAATTTTGTCGCGCCACGAGCTTTTGAAACGAAAAACTTCACCTTTTTTTTCAGCAAAATCTCGCATTTCTTCCAACTCTTCCGCCGATGTGTAGCACAAATAAGCCTGATTTTTTTCGAGTAATTTTTCAGCAATTTCTTTGTGCCGCACTAAATTTTTTGACTGCAAAATAAAATTGTCATCATGCTTTAAACCAAGCCAATCAAGGCCTTGCAAGATTGCATCGATCGCTTCCGACGTCGATCTTTTTTCATCCGTATCTTCAATTCGTAGCAAAAATTTCCCGCCATGATGACGCGAAAAAAGATAATTAAAAAGTGCAGTGCGGGCTCCGCCAATGTGTAAATAACCGGTTGGAGAAGGTGCGAAACGAGTGATGACTGACATAAATTCCTAAAAAAAATAAGCGGTTTGTGACTTCTTGACATTATCTGAGTCGAACACAAGATTTAAAAAATCTCTCCCCCACAAACAATCAAAAAAACTTTTGAAATTAGATGCTCTCATCTTCGACCAATGTTGATATTGGCACCAAACTCTTAGAAAAAAAAGTTATCTCTGATGACCAGCTAGCAATTGCCTTAAAAGAACAGGCGCGCCTCAAAGATGCAAAAACTGTCGGCACTATTTTGATCGACATGGGCTTTATTTCTGAAGGTGCTCTCGGTGAAATTTTAAACGAATCAAGCGGTGTAAAAAAATTCGACATTAAAGCGTCAATCATTGACGCGAAATTGGTTAAAAAAGTTCCAAAAGATTTTGCTGCTCACAACAAATTAATTCCAGTTTCATACACAAAAGATTCTATAACTATCGGCATGGCTGATGTTTTTGATATTGTCGCCATCGATCAAGTTCGACGCTATTTCCCGCCAAATTTTCGCATCAATCCAGTTTATGTCGCTGAAGCTGATCTCATAAGTGCCATCGACCAATATTACGGCTACGAGATGTCGATTGAAGGCATTTTAAAAGAAATTGAAAGCGCGGGAGCCAACAACAATATTCACGACGAAACTCAGCTAAAAGGCGATTACAAAAGCCCGATGGTACGTTTGGTCGATGCAATTCTCACCGACGCCGTGCATCGCGGAGCATCAGATTTACACTTCGAACCAGAGGCACTTTTCCTCCGCATCCGCTACCGCATTGATGGCAAGATGGTTCAAATTCGTTCGATCCACAAAGATTACTGGTCAGCAATTGCGGTGCGCATCAAAATCCTATCCGGCATGAACATAGCCGAAAGCAGAAAACCGCAAGATGGCAGCGTTCACTCCGAAATTCTTGGAAGAAAAATTGACTTTCGCGTTTCAACTCAACCAACAATCAACGGTGAAAATATCGTCATGCGAATTTTGGATGAGAAGCAATCGATTCTTTCTCTCGACAAGCTCGGCTTCTCTGAACAAAGCATCAACATCATAAAAAGAATGGTTCAACGTCCGGAGGGCGTAATCATCCTCACCGGCCCTACTGGTTCCGGTAAAACCACCACGCTTTATACAGTGTTAAACCACATCAACTCGATCGACAAGAACATCATGACTCTTGAAGATCCGGTAGAATATCACATTCCACTAATCCGCCAATCCAATATCAAAGCTGACATCGGCATGGATTTTGCTTCTGGAATTAAGGCCATACTTCGTCAAGATCCTGACGTGGTTTTGGTCGGTGAAATTCGTGATAAAGATACGGCGATTACCGCCATTCAAGCGGCAATGACTGGTCACCAAGTGTATAGCTCGCTGCACACCAACGATGCTTTGGGCGCAATTCCACGTTTAAAAAATATCGGCGTACCAAATTATCTAATGTCCGGATCCCTGATTTGCGTGGTAGCACAACGCTTAGCTCGAAAATTATGCTCACATTGCAAAAAAGAATCTCCTCTAGATGCAATTGAAAAAAGGCTGTTAGGTCCACAATATGGCAACATCGATAAGCTTTTTAAAGCAGTGGGATGTGAGAAGTGTCGTGGCGGCTACAGAGGCCGCGTGGTAGTTTGTGAAATTTTACCATTCGATCGCGAACTTGACGACTTAGTCGTCGCAGAAGTCAGTCGCAAAGACTTACTGGCTCATGCTTTGAAAAATGGATTCATTCCAATGATTGAAGATGGTGTGCAAAAAGTAATTGCCGGCATCACCGACTTAAAAGAATTGTTACGCGTTGTTGATATGACTGATCGAATGAATTAGGAATTTTTTTCCTGAACAAAAATCAATTATGCGCTGTTAGATATTTCAAAGATTTAATTTTTATGACTCGACTTTCAAAACAAAAACCTCTTGAAGAAACGCTCTCAAATATTGTCGATTTTGTTGTCAATAAACCTTACACTGCCACCACAAGCAACGTTCAAATCACAGTGTGGCCAGAATTTATCGACAGCAAATCTAGCGCGATAGGCGATCTTTTCATTTGGGCATATCACGTCAGAATCGACAATAGAAACACTGAATCACTTAAACTAATTAGCCGTTATTGGCGGATCATTGATGAGAAAGGAATCATACAAGAAGTTAATGGCGAAGGCATTGTTGGAGAGCAGCCAATCATCACACCAGGCGCTTCTTATCAATATTCTAGCGGGGTACATTTGCGCTATCCATCCGGAATCATGACTGGCCAGTATAAAATGCAAAAACTTGGGACAGAAACTATTGGCGAAACTTTCGATGTAAAAATTCCCAATTTTTCTTTGGATGTTCCTAGTATTAAAAACGTACTGAACTAGTGTCGTGCTGACCTTAGCCTTTGACACCACGTCTTCCACACTATCCACGGCACTTCTCCTAGACAAAAAAATTCTCACAAAAAATACTATTCACGAAAGTGGAAAACAGTCAGAATTATTGATCACGGAAATCGAAAAAATTCTAAAAAAAAATAAAATTTGGTATCAGGATTTAGACCTCATCGCCACAAGCAATGGTCCAGGAAGTTTTACCGGAACCAGAATCGGACTTACCGCGGCACGCACCCTTAAGCTTTCTACCAACTTACCCCTGATATTAATTAATTCTTGCGAAGCCGTAGCCTTCAAGCATCGCGAAAGATTTGGAGAAATTTTTGTGTTGCTCGATGCCGGCATGAATGAATTTTTTGGTGCAAAATTTTTTATTGAAAACGGAGTGACAAAAACAGTCTTAGAGTCACAATTAATAAGGCATGAAGACTTATCAGAATTTCTGCCAAAAGAAAAATTTTTTCTCTGCGGTTCGGGAAAAAATTTAATAAATGCAAAAAATTTTCAGTGTGAAATTGCGGAGAAAGATGATGAGATTGAGGCAGATTTAATTGGACTTTTGGCGCTAGAAAAATTTTATGCTGGATGGATTTCTGAAAACTTAAATCCTGTTTATCTTAGAGCACCAAGAATTACTGAGAGGAAGAAGTGAAGTTTTATCTTGTATTTGGAGGCCGGGGTCGGAATCGAACCGACGCATAAAAGCTTTGCAGGCTCTTGCATTACCACTTAGCTACCCAGCCTTAAACCCAGATACGTCA
>CAIYMZ010000056.1 GCA_903927415.1 uncultured Alphaproteobacteria bacterium | reverse complement strand
AGAAAAAGCGCTGGAAGTCGAAAAAGCGTAAACTTTACAACAATTTTGTCAAAAACAAAAAACCCGGATTACTCCGGGTTTTTGACTACTATAACCAATCTAAAAAACTGAAAAACAAAAATCTTCTAAGTTGTCTGCAAGGTCGTCAAGGATGGCAAGATGCCACTCAGGCGAGCTATTGATGCCGGGTGCTGTAAGGCGAAATCTACCCTCATTTTTGCCATGAAAGCAATTGAGTTCGATGTCCGGAAAACTGATGAATCAATAATAATTTCGATATCCTCCAAAATTGCGATCAACAAGTCGCTCCAATTACCCATGTAAAGGCTGGTTGTGCTGGTTGTCGATGTGCCTCTTGTCAGTGCCTCGCTGATTGATGGCGAAGTGAAAATAGGCAGGCTGGCAATATTTTTAGGAGGCTGCAAAGGTTGTCCGCTGGTTGAATCAATCAAACCCATGATGGCAGCGTGGCCGCCTGGCGAAGTGATGATTCCTGACGGCTTTACACCACGGCTGCGAAGTTGATAGTCAACTGCATTTAGCGGTGCGAAGCTGCTCAAAGCGGTTCCATTGGTTCCCAACCAATATTCAAGAATTCCAGATGTATTGTCAATTCCTACTGGTGCGTACGAAGTACCGCCCAAACCAGAAAATGCAGCATCCTCAACGGCTCGCCTGATGGCTCCCGTCATTGATTTTTTAATCGCTTCGCCAATATTCAAACTGTCGGTCATTAACTCAGCAGATAATTTTGTTAAGGCGATAACGGTTTTCGGCACGATTGTAATATCGGTGATTGTAGGGTCACTCAGGTTAATGTCCGCTGCCTGTTGTTTCCATTGGGCGGTGACGTCTCCGTCAATTTTACATATTTTCGATGTGCCCGGTTTTAAATTCAAGATGACGGCACCAGCATTGACGAGAGCCAGGTCTTGGCGTAACATATCAATAATTTCTGCCGATAAATTTTCAGGTACCGTGTAACCTCCCGAGCCTGTCAATGAATCGAGCGTTCTCTTTTCATCAACGTTAAGGACTTTCGGACTTATCACACCGCGCATAAATGTACCTAAATCGGCAAATACACCAGCTTCTTTTTGCGGTGCCCGGTTGCGGTCGAATGTCTTAACGGGTGTGCCGTCTGAATATCGGAACTCGGATTTCGGCGTTGCGTCGGTGCGTTGGCTTTTCATAAAAATACCGGCCTCGGCTCGTTTCTCAGCATCTAATTTTGTTGCAAGTTCGATCTCATCATTAAGTTGTTCGAGCTGTTTATTCAGTGCCTTGTAATCGGAAAGCTCATCCGGTGTCATATTCCGGTTTTCGGCTTTGGCTCTATCGATTAAAGCCATCGCTATTTTGTGCCTATCAATGTACAAATCACGGCACTCTTTCAGCGTCTTGGCTGCGAATATCCCGGAAAAATCCTCTTTAAGGTTTGGCATTGCTATCGCTCCGATAACTGCCGTTGAAAAAATGGCTCCCGATTTTACGTCGGTTGCAAAAATCATTGCTGCGATAAACAGCATTACTGAGATGCCAAAAATGGCGAATTTTCTAATTTTCATATTATTTTTAAAATTTTAATGGTTTCTAATAACTTTCATTGATAAATCGATCCTCAACTTTGGCCTGAGCGAACAACCTCAACCAATCGCCATGGATTTCGGTTTTCGTGGTGATGTTACTTTTTGAAGTACTGCCGGAAAAATGGCTGTGATTGTCAAAACTTGCCGTCAATCCGGTTTGATAAAATTCGATGCTTTGAAGTGTTTCGAGCATTTCAGGCGCATTGAGTATTGCTGCCAAACTCGAAACGGTTTCGTCAAAATCTTTCCGGTGGTTCGTGATGGCGTTAACCAGTTCCGACAAGCTGACGAAGGTGAGCGCAAATAAAAGCGCGGCGGCGGTTTGGGTGGTTAATTCTTCCCGTGCAGGATATAATCCGAGTTCCCGCAAACGTGATCCGGTCTGCTGACATTTCGAGCGGCCAAAACTGCCTTCATTAATCGGGTGCCGTAAAAATTCGCTTGTTGTTGACATAGTTTTTAATTTTTTGTAAAGTAAATTCTAAAACTTAAAAAATAGGGCGTAACAATGTTACACCCTTTTGAAAAGTTTTTTGGAATGTGTTGATTTTGGTGGGGTTTCGGTGGTGGTGGTGTGAAAAGTTTTTTGGTTGTGGTGGCGGTGGTGTCGGTTCTGTGGGTTCTGAAATGTCGCCATTGGCGACATTTGCGCTTTTATATCACCGATTTTTTAACCTTGATCTGGTTCTGCGGAAACTTTCGAAATCTGAATAACGCCTGCATCCGGTTACCTGTTCGTGCAGTTCTTCGACGCGGTCATAAGCTGAAATATTGCTTGTTGTGTTCCGTCGTTGCCGGTAAAACTCCTCAACAAAAAACAACGGGTCACGGTCAGCAATTTTGTGTTTCTCAAAAATTTGTTTGTTTTCGATGATTCTCATTTTTTTAAAGTTTTGGTTTAAATAATGGCTGTAAAGATACAAATATTAGACTGATACCCCCCCTAACGAATTATGCACACATAAACAGAAGTGGGGGCGTGCGATTACAAAAGGCAACCCCCAGAGGATTTTTACCGCCCCTGGGGGTTAAATGTTGGTTAATTTCTCGAAATCCTCCCGTTTT
>CAIYMZ010000055.1 GCA_903927415.1 uncultured Alphaproteobacteria bacterium | reverse complement strand
TCAGCTTTTGAGCGCTGACGGCAATTTTTCGACGCCTCTCGTCGGTCATGTATGTGAAATACATTCCCTCCTCGAGACTTCGAAGAAATTACCGCCATCACTCAAAATCCTTAGAGCATTACGGCTCGTCGGCTTTTGAGCGCTGACGGCAATTTTTCGACGCCTCTCGTCGGTCATGTATGTGAAATACATTCCCTCCTCGAGACTTCGAAGAAATTACCGCCATCACTCAAAATCCTTAGAGCATTACGCAATACCAATTCAAATAAATTTAAAAAATGAGAAGAAGAGCAGCAAAAATCAGAAAAATTTTTCCGGATGCCAAATACGGCGAGATAATCGTCTCTAGGTTTGTTAACCGCTTGATGAATGACGGAAAAAAGTCAGTTGTTGAAAAAGCAATTTATGAAGCTTTCGACAATTTAGAAAAAAAATTAAAAAAACCCCCGGTTGAAATTTTTAAAGAAGCGTTGGAAAACGTAACTCCAAAAATTGAAGTTAGATCACGCAGAATTGGCGGCGCAACTTACCAAATTCCAGTCGAGGTTTCTGCAAGACGTGGTTCAGCACTTGCATTGAAATGGCTCAAAACTGCGATTGAAAATATCAAAGGCAAAGAGCTTGCCAACAAAGTTGTAGCTGTTGTTTTAGAATCTTTGGAAAACAAAGGTTGGGCAGCAAAGAAAAAAGAAGAAGTGTTTAAAATGGCCGAAGCCAACAAGGCCTTCGCGCATTACAGATGGTAATTTTGATGGATAATTTATCAAAAGCGGACTCCAAAAAGTCCGCTTTTTTTTTGCAAAAATTTTGACAAAATGACGTTAAAAGATTTACCAATCGACATTGTTATTCCGGTTCACAAAAAAGATCTGCAGATACTCGAATATTGCATCGACGCCGCTAAGAAAAAAATTATTAACGCCAGACGAATCATCGTAATTTCAAAAGAACGCTACTCCGACAACGCTGAATGGTTTGATGAAAAACTTTTCCCATTCTCATTTGAGCTGGTGCATGAATATGTGGGTGGCTCCACCGGCTGGTATTTTCAACAGCTCCTAAAACTTTACGCACCTCTAATCATTCCGGATATCAGCGAAAATGTGATGATTCTTGACAGCGATACGGTGCTTTTTCGTCGCGTCAGAATGTTGGATGAAGAGGGAAGGTCGTTCTACAATATCAGCAAAGACACAAATGTGAGGCGCAAAGATTTTGATCAAAGAGTGGCTGCTCATACCAAAACAATGTTGCCAGCTCTTGCGACCGAAAATCTTCCGAGCGAATTCCAAGAAATTTCCGGCATTAGTCACAACATGGTTTTTAATCGTGAAATTTTGCGCGATTTGTTTGACAAGGTTGAAGAGCATGATGGCAGCGGTGATCCATTTTATAAAATATTTTTAAAGCATTCTAACGCAGAACATTCGGCATCAGAATATCAAATTTATTTTAATTTTTTGCTGATTTTTTATCGCGATAAAATCCGCATCAGAAAATTATGTTACAAAAATACGGCAGACATCAATATCAGAAAATATCGCCGTAGATTCAAATATCATTATTGCTCATTTCACTCCTATTTGCGTGGCACCAGAACAAATTCAATGCGGGTAAGAATTGAAGAATTATTGCGCAAAATTTCAGAAAAACTTTTTTATATTGAGGTCTGGAATATCGGAATCGTCAGAAAAAATATCGCAGATTTTTTAAACTTTCCCAATCAAAAAATTGAGTGGTTGTCTCGTCCAAAATTTCTGACTTTTCGCGCCGATCCATTTGGAGTTATTGGCAAGAATGGTGAAAAAAATATTTTGTTTGAGTCCTACAATTACTGGTTGCGCAAGGGAAAAATTTCTAGAGTCAAACTTGATGAAAATCTGAAAATTATTTACGAGAGAGAAATTTTAAATCGTGAAAAACATCTTTCTTATCCTTACATTTTTTCTGACGGAAATCAAAAATTTGCGTTGGTTGAAAGTTACAAAACAAAAAAATTGACGCTTTACAAAGTAAATGAAGACGCGTCTTTGGAGGAGATTAAAGATTTATTTGAAGGCCTAGAGATCGTTGATCCATCAATTACCAAGCATGATGGAAAATGGTGGATATTTTTTACTTTGAATGATTGTGGAAATGACAAATTACATCTTGCTTTCAGTGAAAATTTAACTGGCGAGTGGAAAATGCATCCACAAAATCCGGTCAAGGTGGACATGGCTTCATCGCGATCGGCTGGTGAAATTTTTTCTGTTGATGGAGTGCTTTTTAGGCCGTCGCAAAACTGCACAAAAACTTATGGTGGCTCAATTATCATCAATCGAATTTCTGTTTTAAGTGAAGAAAAATTTGAGGAAAAAGAAGAAATTGAAATCTTCCCTAATCAGCTAGGACTCTACCCCGATGGTCTGCATAATATTTCAACTTTAGGAGAAAATTTAACTTTACTCGATGGCAAGAAAAAAGTTTTTGCTCCATACAAACCGCTAGTTTCTTTGGTAAGAAATTTACTCAAAATTTTTCGCAAATTTTTCTTGTGAATTTGAAAACCAAAACTACCTTGCGCCGCCCTTTCAACGCTAGTCGTAAGTTGTAAGTCGTAAGTTGTAAGTCTGCACCGAATTCGGCGTAACTTACAACTTACGACTGTCGACTTACGACTAAACCCAAATCCGTCATGAGAAATCCGTCTAGTTCACCCTTCATTTTCAAGCTCTAGGTGAACTATCCTGGATTTCTAATGTATGGATCTGGGCTAAATTTTTTTCAGAAATTTTATGGCTCGTCAAATCGAAATCGAAAAATATCGCAACATTGGAATCATGGCGCATATCGATGCCGGCAAAACCACCACCACTGAACGCATTTTGTTTTACACTGGAAAGTCACACAAAATTGGCGAAGTTCACGATGGTGCTGCAACAATGGATTGGATGGAACAAGAGCAAGAGCGCGGTATTACGATTACCTCCGCAGCAACAACCTGTTTCTGGAAAAATCACCGCGTTAACATCATCGACACACCAGGGCACGTAGATTTCACGATTGAAGTTGAGCGTTCGCTACGTGTTCTCGATGGCGCAATTTGCGTATTTGATGCAGTTGCTGGAGTCGAGCCGCAATCAGAAACTGTTTGGCGCCAAGCGAATAAATATCGCGTTCCAAGAATGTGTTTTGTGAATAAAATGGATCGTACTGGCGCGAATTTTTATCGTTGCGTCGATATGATGAAAACTCGTCTCGGTGCTCGTCCAGTGCCAATTCAATTGCCAATCCATCAGGCTGAGGATTACGGCGGTTTGATCGATTTAATCAAAATGAAAGCTGTGGTCTGGAAAGATGAAACGATGGGCGCCGATTATACCCTCGAAGAAATTCCTGCCGACCTTTTAGACAAAGCTAAAGAATATCGCGAGCAATTGGTGGAAGCTGCGGTTGAGCAAGATGACGTCTTGATGGGGAGTTATTTGGATGGAAAAGAAATCTCGGAAGAAGACCTAAAAAGATGTATCCGCCAAGCCACAATTACCGGCGCTTTCGTGCCAGTTTTAAATGGCACTGCTTTCAAAAATAAAGGCGTTCAAACCTTGCTTGACGCGGTTGTGGACTATTTACCAAGCCCAAAAGACATCAAACAAATTCCGGCGATGAATAGCAGAACTGACGCGCCGATCAACATCACCTGTGAAGATAAAAAATTTGCTGGCTTGGCTTTCAAAATCATGACAGATCCTTTCGTTGGCTCGCTAACTTTCGTGCGCATCTATTCTGGTGTTTTGACGGGAGGAACGGGGGTTGTCAATACCACCAAAAATGGCAAGGAAAGAATCGGCCGTATTTTGCTGATGCATGCAAATAATCGCGAAGACATCAAAGAAGCTCATGCTGGCGATATCGTTGCTCTTGCCGGCTTGAAGGGAACTACAACGGGAGATACTTTGGTTGAGCAAGATTATGATGTGATCTTGGAAAGAATGATTTTCCCTGAACCAGTCATCGAAGTTTCGGTTGAACCAAAATCAACTGCAGACCAAGAAAAAATGGGGATGGCTTTGTCTCGCTTGGCTTCAGAAGATCCTTCACTTCGAATTGAATCTGACCAAGAATCTGGCCAAACAATTTTGCGTGGAATGGGAGAGTTGCATTTGGAAATCATCATCGACCGCATGAAGCGCGAGTTCAAAGTTGAGGCTAACATCGGCCAGCCAAAAGTTGCTTACCGCGAAACTATCACCAAAAAAGTTGAGATCGATTACACTCACAAGAAGCAATCCGGCGGTTCTGGACAATTTGCGAAAGTTAAAATTGTTTTTGAACCGCTACCATCAGACGCGACAGAAAATTTTGTTTTTGAAAGCAAAGTCGTTGGTGGGCGCGTTCCAAAAGAATTTATTCCTGGCGTGGAAAAAGGTCTGAAATCAGCAAAAGAAACTGGCTTTTTGGCTGGTTTCCCAGTTGTTAGGTTGAAAACAAGTTTGATGGATGGAGCTTATCACGATGTTGATTCAAGTGTTCTTGCATTTGAAATTGCTGCTCGAAGCGCCTTTCGTGAAGCGATGGAAAAAGCTGGGTCAATTATTCTTGAACCAATGATGAAAGTAGAAGTCGTAACCCCTGAGGATTACATGGGAGACGTTATTGGCGACATTAACTCTCGTCGTGGTCAAATTCAAAATGTTGAGGCGCGTGATGTTACTCAAGTGATCACTGCTAAAGTTCCTCTCGCATCGATGTTCGGTTACGTAAATAGTTTGCGTTCACTTTCGCAAGGACGCTCAAGTTACAGCATGGAGTTTGATTGTTACGAACCAGTTCCTGCAGCAGTTGCAGAAGAAATCAAAGCGAAAAAAAGTTAGTTCCTGCAAGTAAAAGTTTTTTTAAAATTTTTACTTGCAAAATAGTTTCCTATCCCAAGGATGCGCGACCTTGTTTGAAAGGGATGGAAGAATGATAGTCTCGTGAAGCCTTGATTTTCTTGGTGTTACAGGAGTTCTAGCAAAAGAATTTTTAAAAAATTTCGAAAGAAAATTTCGGGAGTAAAATTCCGAGACATTAATTTTTTTTCGAAATTTTTTTTGTGAGAAATCCAAAAAAATTAAATTTTAAAAAAGCCGCAGAGGTTTCTTTAAAATCAATTATCGTTAATAATTTGGTCAAAAGAATATGAGCAAACAAACCTTCCAACGTACCAAACCTCACGTCAACATCGGAACTATCGGTCACGTTGATCACGGTAAAACAACTCTTACCGCTGCAATCACGACCTACCTTTCTAAAAGCGGTCTAGCTGAGAAAAAAGGTTACGATCAAATCGACGCTGCTCCGGAAGAAAAAGAGCGCGGTATTACAATCAACACCGCTCACGTAGAATACGAAACCAAAAATCGTCACTACGCCCACGTAGACTGCCCAGGCCACGCTGACTATGTTAAAAACATGATCACAGGCGCCGCACAAATGGATGGAGCAATCCTCGTAGTTTCTGCTGCAGATGGTCCAATGCCTCAAACTCGCGAGCATATTCTTCTTGCCAAACAAGTTGGTGTTCCTGCAATCGTTGTCTTCTTGAACAAAGTTGACCAAGTTGAAGATAAAGAACTTCTCGACCTAGTAGAAATGGAAGTCCGTGAACTTCTCTCAAAATACGGTTTCCCCGGCGACACTATCCCAATCATCAAAGGCTCAGCTCTTAGAGCTCTTGAAGGCGACACTTCCGAATTAGGCGAACCTTCAATGCAGGCTCTAATGGATGCAGTTGATGAATTCATCCCGGAACCAAAACGCCCAGTTGACAAACCTTTCCTAATGCCAATCGAAGACGTCTTTTCAATCTCTGGACGCGGAACAGTTGTGACTGGAAGAATCGAAAGAGGAATCGTTAAGATCAACGAAGAAATCGAAATCGTTGGCCTCAAAGCAACTCAAAAAACAATCTGCACCGGAATCGAAATGTTCCGCAAACTTCTCGACGAAGGACGTGCAGGTGACAATGCCGGAGTCCTCCTTAGAGGCACAAAAAAAGAAGATGTCGAAAGAGGTCAAGTTCTTTGCAAACCAGGCTCAATTACCCCTCACACTCACTTCGAAACTGAAGTTTACATCCTCACAAAAGAAGAAGGCGGACGTCACACTCCATTCTTCAAAAACTACCGTCCTCAATTCTACTTCAGAACCACAGACGTTACCGGATCAGTCACTCTCCCAGAAGGAGTCGAAATGGTCATGCCAGGAGATAACACAAAACTTAACGTCGAACTAATCGCTCCAATCGCCATGGAAGAAGGCCTTCGCTTCGCTATCCGTGAAGG
>CAIYMZ010000054.1 GCA_903927415.1 uncultured Alphaproteobacteria bacterium | reverse complement strand
TGCTAGAGCCTGTTGACATTCATTTACATGTCCTCACTCACCAATCCACCATTGTCACCCCGCCTTCTGACGGGGTCCATCACGTCGCAAGAACAAAAAATAAAATTTAAAATTTGAACTTGCGGCAAGGTGGACCCCGTCATAAGGGCGGGGTGACAATGGCAGGTGTGTGCAAATTGAATGTCAACAGGCTCTAGTATTTAAATTCTAAAATCCTCACCAAGATAGACTTTCCGCACCTCACCATGCCCAACAATTTCTTCTTTTGATCCTGAAGTTAGAATTATGCCGTCATAAACAATGTAAGCGCGATCAACGATGGACAAGGTTTCACGAACATTGTGGTCAGTAATTAAAACGCCAATTCCACGATCTTTCAGATGCATCACCATCTGACGAATGTCATTCACCGCGATTGGATCAACGCCGGCAAAAGGTTCATCAAGAAGGATGAATGATGGATTCGTAGCCAGAGCACGCGCAATTTCGACTCTTCTTCTTTCGCCACCGGAAAGCGATAGAGCATGAGATTTTCGAATGTGAGTGATGGAAAATTCTTCCAATAATTCTTCTAATTTTTCTTTGCGCTTAACTTCGTTTGCTTCAGCAATTTCAATGATGGAATAAATATTATCCTCAACATTCATTCCGCGAAAAATTGAAGCTTCTTGCGGCAAATAACTAACACCCAAGCGGGCGCGCTGATACATCGGCATCGTGGTAATATCGAGCTGATCGATAAAAATATTTCCTGAACTCGCCTCTACCAAACCAACGATCATATAGAAACAAGTCGTTTTCCCTGCGCCATTTGGACCAAGCAAGCCAACGACTTCGCCCTGCTTAATATCAAGACTAATGTCGCGAATTACAGTTTTTTTGCCGTAAGTTTTGCTTAAATTTCTAGCGCTTAGTGTTTTTTTCATCGCTTTCTTTTTTTGATTTTTTCTGATCTTGCAAATCATCGCCGATAACCACTACCACTCGCTTATCACCACCATTGCCGGTGATTGAAGTTTCATCTTTTCTTCCGACAAAATTACTTTTTTTGGTGGTTAAATCGTAAATAAATTTATCGCCACTGGCGATTGAATTACCGTTATTTACGATCACATTTTTTTCTAAAACAAAAATATTTTTTGTTGGATCGTAAAAACCTGAATCACCGCTGGCGATGAATTCTTCGCTAAAAATTCTGACATTTTCTTTGGCATCAATTCTTCTTATTTCTGATTTTTTCTCACCAACTTTGCTGACAGATTTTTTTGCTTTTTCGTCGTAAAACACAGTCATTTTTTGTGCGAGCAAACTGCTATCATCTTTTTCAACCACAACATTGCTGATGAAGTTGATAATCTGGGATTTTCGCTTGATGTCGATGATGTCAGATCTTATTCTTGTTGGCGTTTCTGTCTTTGTTTTTGCTGCTGCATCGGCATTTTTAACATCAATAAAAAACAAAATCTCACAACAAAAAATTATGAAAAAATTTAGCACTAAATTTGATTTAAAACGTTGCACTTTTTTTGTTATTTGTGGATTTATTGCGATTTTTATAATCTTGCGAGCACCTCAAGTTATTGATGCTAAGGAGATTTTGAAATTTAATCGCGACCTTAAAAACTACAACGCCAAATTACAAATTCTTGATTCTGACAATAAAAAAATTACCGAATTTACGATCGCCATCGCTGATGATGAGAATAAAAAAATGTATGGCCTAATGAACTTGGAAGAGCTCCCACAAACTCACGGCATGCTCTTTCCCTTTTTCAAAAATCAAATAGTTGTGATGTGGATGAAAAATACGCGCATCCCACTCGACATGCTTTTCATCGATAAGAACAACCTGATCGCCAACATTAAAATCAATGCTGAACCTTATTCTTTGAATCTGATTTCTTCCGAAAAAAAAGTGAAAAAAGTTTTGGAAATTAACGGTGGGTTGTCAGAAAAATTGGGGATTAAAATTGGGCAAAAAATAAAAATTTTAAACTAATTTAACCCCAATAACGCTTAAAAAATTAGCTTCAGTGTTACGCACTCTAAATCTCATCGCGATTGTCACCCCGCACTTGTTG
>CAIYMZ010000053.1 GCA_903927415.1 uncultured Alphaproteobacteria bacterium | reverse complement strand
TCAACCTGTTGCTGAGGTTGTTATTGCTCCAGTCACTCCAGAGCCAGTCGTTCCAGCAGTTCAACCTGTTGCTGAGGTTGTTATTGCTCCAGTCACTCCAGAGCCAGTCGTTCCAGCAGTTCAACCTGTTGCTGAGGTTGTTGCTGCTCCAGTCACTCCAGAACCAGTCGTTCCAGCAGTTCAACCTGTTGCTGAGGTTGTTGCTGCTCCAGTCATTCCAGCAGTTCAACCTGTTGCTGAGGTTGTTGCTGCTCCAGTCATTCCGACTATCCCATCTACTCCAGAGCCAGTCGTTCCAGCAGTTCAATCCACAACAGAAACAATCACTCAAGCATTTCAGGAGCCAGTCATCCAACAAATTGCTGCTCAAGATTTTTTTCCAATTTTAAATCAACCAATTCGTGAAGAAAAATCTGTCTCCTCGATAATAAACGATACCACCGTAATGCGCACTACGGAGTCGATTAAAAAATTAATCGATGCCAAAAATGTTGTCACAGGCATTTCTTCTTTTGCACAAAGTCCAGCATTTGCAGAGCTTGCAATCCAATTGATGGAACCAAAATTAGAAAGATGGTTGAATGAAAATTTGCCAGAAGTTGTCGAGAAAATTGTGCGCGAGGAAATCAAAAAAATTATTCCGAAAGAGTAAGTCTTATCTTCTCAACTGCCTCACCTACATGTTCCAATGAAATAATCAGCGGTGGTAAAATTCTGATCACATTGTCGCCAGCAGGAATTGTCAGCAAACCATTTTTTATGAATTTTTTCACTAGCTCCGTGTGCTCAATTTTCTGATTTATTTTTATCCCGAGCATCAATCCAACGCCGCGAACTTCGTCGATCACATCCGGAAATTTTTTCTGCAAATTTTCCAATTCAGATTTTAATTCAGCGCCAATTTTTTTTACATTTTCCAAAAAATCTTTTTCCAACATCACGCTTAAAACCGCGTCAGCAACGGCCATGGCCATTGGATTGCCACCGTAAGTTGTGCCGTGAACTCCGAGAGTCATCCCACTTGCGGCATCTTTTGTAGCCAAGCAAGCACCAAGCGGAAAGCCTCCGGCGATGGCTTTGGCGGTGGCGATGATGTCAGGTTTTACACCGTAATATTCGTAAGCAAAAAGATGGCCGGTGCGTCCCATGCCGCACTGCACCTCGTCGAAAGCGAGTAGAAGATTTTTCTCGTCACAAATTTTTCGCAACTCTTGAATAAAACTTTTGTCCGGAACTCTAATTCCCTCTTCGCCTTGAATCGGCTCAATCAGAATGCCCGCGGTATTTTCATCGATCGCTTTTTTCACGGCCTCAATATTTCCAAACTCGACATTGTCGAAGCCGGGAAGGGCAGGCTCAAAGCCTTCGAGATATTTTTTCTTTGCCGCGGCAGAAATTGTTGCGATCGTGCGACCATGGAAGGCGCCGGTGAAAGTGATGATGCAATTTTTTTGTGGCTGATTATTTACGAAAAAATGACGGCGAATCATTTTGATTGCGCATTCGACTGATTCAGCACCGGAATTACAGAAAAAAACGTAATCGGCGAAAGTGTTGTCAACTAGCTTCTCAGCGTAGTTATTGAGCTCGTTAGCGTTGTAAATGTTAGACACATGCCAAAGTTTTTTCGCCTGATTGGTAATGGCTTCAACCATTTTCGGATGACAATGTCCAAGCGCGTTCACCGCAATGCCAGCACCAAAATCGAGATATTTTTTTCCATCAGAAAAAAGATACATCCCTTCACCGTGAGAAAAGGCGATGTCAAAACGCTTGTGAACGGGCAGGAGTTTTTGGGAGGTTATCATTGATTTTAGATTTGAATTTATGAGATTTACGCGCTTCTTAAATCCTAATTCTTAATTCTAAAATTATTTTTCGTGATTCTTGATTCACCCGAAACAAAACATCGAATTCTTGCCGAATTCTTAAAAATCTGTTCCTTCGATGGATGGAACAATAGCACGCTTTTGAAGGCGATGGAAGTTTGTGGAATTGGCGAAAATTTTCTCACTTTAATTTTTGAAAATGGATGCGTGGATTTGGCAGAATTTTACGTCGAATCGCAAAATCAAAAATCTGCGGAAATTTTAGAAAATTTGAGTGGAAAAAAAATTCGAGATAAAATTCGCCTTTCGCTTTATGCGCGTTTTGAAGTCGAAAAAAATAACAAAATTGCGCTACAAAGATTGATAAATTTTTACTTA
>CAIYMZ010000052.1 GCA_903927415.1 uncultured Alphaproteobacteria bacterium | reverse complement strand
GTTGCGGGGTCCAGAAAGCTGAAAAGGAAATCGGTGTCTTCAACTGGATTGAGTATAGACGGATTTCTAATGACGGATCTGGGTTAAAAAATCTTGTTCTTAAACTCCAAATAAAAACCACATGTCTAGAAGTTTTCCAAACCCTATCCTTACCGGAGGTGAAGATGCATCCTCCTGCGACAGATGGGATTCAGGCCTAAAAAAAGTTTCCGAGTTCATTCTTGAAAAAAGAAGAAAAATGATTCCGCATATTTTTTCTTTGGAGAAGGAGGATGCGGAGCGCACTGACGATCTTTGGCGGGAAAATCGATATGGAATTTATTTGTCCAATGGTGGTGTGGGAGAGGCATTTTTGTCCGGTGAAGATGTGCGTCGTTCAGATGAAGATACGAGTCGTGCAGCAGTAATTAAGCAAAATCTTGATGAGTATAACCTCTATCGCACCGACAGGCCAGAATCAACAAAGCTTCCTCAAGATAAGCTAAAGCAATTTCTTGTTGATGAGGGACTGCTTCCTCTTCCTCACGATAGCGATCTGAGTAAAATTTCTGTCGAATTTTCTTTGGGCAGTCATGAAGCCTTTACCCGTTTGTTGCGCTGTATTCGTCATGATGAAAAAAATACAGGATTGCTTTATCCGGTTGGTGGTTACGGATTGTTGGTGCGCGCCGCTGCAACGGTTGAGGTCGGCAAGTATGATGTGCATTTAGTGCAGGTTGATCGGGAACGTGGTGAAAAAATTTTGCTAAACAGTTTGGAAAAAGAGGCGGCAAGACATCCTCGCGCCAAGACAGTTTATCTCGAATCCAAAACCATGTGCGGCGCTATTTATTCGCGAGATGAACTCAACGACATCGTCAAATTCTGCAAAAAAAAGAATATGTTTTTGATCCTCGATTCTGCTCATGCCAACATGGAATTTGATCCAAGTAAAAAATTTCCTGACCTTGCATCAATATGCCAAGAGCATGATTACGACCAGTATGCTCAGATTTTTACTGGCTCAAAAACTTATGGATTGGAAAGAGGAAGAGTGGGTTTTTTGATTCTTGGCGACAAGGATTTGGCGAAAAAATTTTACAAAGAATCTTCCAAAATAATGGGATCGGCGAGTGACGGCCCGATCGAATTAGCCAGCGCGCTTATTTCTTCTAGGCCAGAAGAAAGACAAAGATTCCGCGATGAACGTCTGCAATATCACGAATATAACTTGAACCTGCTGATAGCTTATGTTGAGGGCATTGAGAGTCCGAATGTTGATCCTCGTATGAAGAAAGAACTCAGAAAAGAAATCCCGCCAGAATATCAAAATGGAGTCGAAGGAATGAAGTTGATCTACAGGCCTGAGGGCGGCATTCAACTCAAAGTCGACATGTCGGGATTGTGCCACAAATATTTTGGAAATATTAAGATGTTTAATTCTGAAATTTTTTCCTACGCGCTGCATGCGGCAACTGACGTGGTAACGCTGCATTCCTATCAGCTGATGGATGAATTAGGAAATGCGATGAGGCTGAGTTTTTCAGTTCGTGAAGATGTCCACAAAGGCATGAGGTTGATGCATGATTTCGTGCATGAGGCTTTGAAAGATCATCCCTCGCCAAATCCTTACATGCCTGGTATTGAACTGGCAGAATATTTTATTTTCCCAACTGAGGCAGAGAAAGATAAAGTTGCAGCTGATTCACGAGCTAGTGCGGAAAGGTTGAAGCTAGAAGAGGAGCGGCTGCATGGTGAATATCGTGATCGAGCAAAATCAATGCTTCCGGAATTTTATCAAAAATTTGTCGATGAGAAATTGGCGAATGACATCGTTGAAAAAGCTGCAAAAACAATTCAAGAAAAATGGCATGAAGCTAAAAGCAAATGGTTGGCGGCTCTTGAAATGGAAGGTGTTGCTGTAGGTTCTGAACTCCCAAGAGTTGAAAGTTTGGCATCTCTTGCAAAAGCAGGAGGGGCGGGTGCAGCTGCTGTTGATGCTTCACCGGCGCGTGTAAAATCAAGTGCGTCAGGTGGCGATTCATCTCCAATTAGGCCGCTTCGTCGCCCGATGAGTAATCCTAGATTTACTCCGTCAAGTGTTGGTCGAGTTGTGACCGTTGAAGAATCTCCGCCTGAGGCGGCTGCAGCGCAAGAATCATCTGGGTCTGAAGATGATCACGGGATTGTTATTGAGGATCCTCCGAAACGCAAATTATCTCATCCACAAGCTATCAGGTTTGGTGAGGGACGACAAGCTTCAAGAGCAGGAATGCCGCCATTTTCTCCAATGAAATCAGATGACGGTAGGAATCTGTAAATTAAACTTCCTTCCGCAAATTCCTCTCCACCTCATCCAAAAATTCCTCGGTGTAGAGGTAATGCGCCCCGTGTTCAACCTTGTTGCCGTGAATACAAACCGCTAAATCCTTCGTCATTTTTCCGGACTCAACTGTCGCGATGCAAACCTTCTCGAGTCTGTGACAGAAGTCGATTAACTCCTGATTGCCGTCCAACTTCCCGCGAAATTCTAACCCGCGCGTCCAAGCAAAAATCGACGCTAGCGGATTTGTTGAAGTTGGTTTGCCTGCTTGGTGATCGCGAAAATGGCGCGTCACTGTGCCGTGCGCGGCTTCGGCTTCCATTATTTTTCCGTCGGGCGTGATTAAAACTGATGTCATCAAGCCTAGAGAGCCAAAGCCTTGTGCCACTGAATCACTTTGCACGTCGCCGTCATAATTTTTGCAGGCCCAGATGAAACTGCCGCTCCATTTCAGCGCTGAGGCAACCATGTCGTCGATCAAGCGATGTTCATAAGTAATTTTTTTGGCGGCGAATTTTTCTTTAAAATCTTTTTCAAAAATTTCGGCGAAGAGGTCTTTGAAGCGGCCGTCATATTTTTTTAAAATCGTATTTTTGGTCGAGAGGTAAAGCGGCCAGCCTTTTTGTAGCGCGAGGTTGAAGCAAGAATGCGCGAAGCCGCGAATCGATTCTTCGGTGTTGTACATTGCCAGCGCCACGCCGCCGCCTTTGAATTTGAAGACTTCTTGCTCGATTATTTTTCCGTCTTCCCCTTCGAATTTAATCGTCAATTTTCCTTTTCCCGGAACGACAAAATCTGTTGCTTTGTATTGATCGCCGAAAGCGTGACGGCCGACAATGATCGGCGAAGTCCAGTTGGACACAAGTCGCGGCACATTCGCACAAACGATCGGCTCGCGAAAAACAGTGCCGTCGAGAATATTTCTGATCGTGCCGTTCGGCGATTTCCAAATTTCTTTGAGACCAAATTCTTTTTGACGCGCTTCGTCAGGAGTGATTGTGGCACATTTGATTCCAACGCCGCAATCCTTGATGGTATTGGCGGCATCGATGGTGACCTGATCATTCGTCGCGTCACGATTTTGCACCGAGAGGTCGAAATATTTCAGATTAAGATCAAGATATGGCTTGATGAGTTTTTCTTTAATCATCTTCCAAATAATGCGCGTCATTTCATCACCATCGAGCTCAGCGATTGGATTTTTTACGGAAATTTTTTTCATAAATTTTTTGGATTATTTTAGACGGAATTTGATTCGAGAAACTTTCGGTGTAATGCTAATCTCAGTAGTCATGCTGAGCTTGCCTCCGCATGATTCAGGGCACAGCACCCAAAACCATGCTTCGACAGGCTCAGCATGACCCTTCTTTTTGCAATTCAATGTCGATGGCGATTCCATTTTCTGACAGTTTTTAAACACAAAAATTCACAACTTTTCCGCTTGCAAATATTGTGGAACCTCAACATTCCAGCCCAATTTTTTTATAATTTTTTCTTGCAGTGAAGCCGCGGCCTCAGGGTTTCCGTGGGTGATGAAAGTTTTTTTTGGAGCAGTTTTAAAATTGCTCAACCAATCCAAAATTTCTTCGTAATCAGCGTGAGCAGAGTTGCCAGTTAAGTTCACGATTTCGGCATTCACTTCGTAAATATTTCCGTGAATTTTTATTTCTTTTTCTCCGCGAATAATTTTGTCGCCGCGCGTTCCGCTTGCCTGAAAGCCGGTAAATAAAATCGTGTTTTTGTGATCAGAAATATAATTTTTTAAATGATGTAACACTCTACCACCTTCAGCCATGCCGCTCGCCGAGATAATAATCATCGGCATTTTTATTTCATTCAGACTTTTTGATTCTTCGGTGCTGCGAGTGTAGCGCGCGATTTTACAAACTTTGTCGCACAAATTTTTTTCTAATTTGTGCTCGCCGGAATATTTGCGCAAAATTTCTGAGGCGTCGATTGCCATCGGACTGTCCAAAAAAATTGGAATATTTGGCAAAGCATTTTGTTGTTTTAAAAGATAAAGTTGGAACAAAATATTTTGAGCACGACCTACTGCGAAGGCAGGAATGACAATGGTTCCACCCCGTGCCGCAGTTTTGTTAATTATTTTTTTTAACATTTCCGTGGAGTCGGTTTTTTCGTGCAAACGATCACCGTAAGTTGACTCAATCAGCAAATAATCTGCCTGCTGCAATTGCGTTGGCGGCTTCATGATCAGATCATTTTTGCGTCCCAAATCTCCGGAAAAAATTACGCTTTTTTTGTCGAAGAAAATAGTGACGAAGGCTGATCCAAGAATGTGTCCCGAAGGGGTAAGGGTGAAATAAAAAGTTTCGTCAAAATCATGTTTTTGATTGAAAACGAGGGGCTGAAAAAATTTTAGAGATTCCTCCGCTTCTGCTTCGCTGTAAAGCGGTAAGGCTGGATCATGTTTGCTGTATTTGTAGCGATTTGCTCGACGAGCATCTTCTTCCTGCAAAAATCCGCTGTCGGTTAATAAAATTTTACAGAGATCAAAAGTCGCTGCTGAACAAAAAATTTTTCCGCGAAAACCATTTTTTACCAGCAGTGGGATGTAGCCGCTATGATCAATGTGGGCGTGGGTTAGAATGATCGCATCAATCTTGCTAGGATCGATAAAAAATTTCTCCCAATTGCGTTGGCGCAGTTCCTTGTGACCTTGAAATAAGCCGCAATCAACGAGGATTTTTTTGTTTTTGTGCTCGAGTAAATATTTGGATCCAGTGACTGTTTGCGCGGCTCCAAGAAAGGTTAGCTGCATATTTTTTCGTTGATGATTTGCGGAATGAACTCAAATAAATCTTGCGGCATCATGCCGATTTCGCCTTGTTTTTTTGCGACTAAATCTCCTGCCAAAGCGTGAATAGTTACGCCGTAAATTGCAGATTTTTCGTTGTCCAAATGTTGTGCTACAAGGCCGCCAATCAAGCCGGACAAGACATCTCCCATTCCCGCAGTTGCCATGCCGCTATTGCCGCTATTGCATTGATGAATTTTTTTTGCGGCGCCGAAAATTAAACTTCCTTTTCCTTTTAAAATCGCAGTGGCGCCGAATTTTTGGTAAAGTTTTTTTACCGAAGCTGTTCGGTTCTTTTGAATCTCGTCAGTTGAAATTCCTAGTAGCCGCGCGGCTTCACCAACATGCGGCGTGATTATTGAATTTTTTAAATCAAAAGTTTTTTTACTTTCGCTCAAAATATTTAAGGCGTCGGCGTCGATTATTTTTGGTAAATCTGAATTCATTGCCAGCGCAAATAATTTTCGCGCCCAATCAGATTTCCCAAGCCCGCAGCCAATTACGATTACAGTTTTATTTTCTAAAATTTTTTGCTTCGAAGAGTTTGAAGAAATCGACATTGCATTTGGCAGTCGTGCCAAAAGCGGTGAGAGATTTTCTTCGCGAGTCAAAACCGTCACCTTGCCCGCACCCGCTCGGTAAGTAGCTTCAGCAGCCATGATCACTGCGCCACCCATTCCCAAATCTCCGCCAATAATTAAAACGTGACCAAAATTATTTTTGTTGGAATCTGCTTTGCGAGTAAGGATTTTCATTGGTTTAGAATTTTTTAAATCGAGGAAGGTGTCATTCCCGCGAAGGCGGGAATCCAGAAAATCAAATTCAAAGTCCGTTTTGACGTTTTGGATTCCCGCCTTCGCGGGAATGACAAACCTTTGTAATTTTTGCTAAAATCTAATTGCCCGACGCCTCTCAAATCAAATTAAAATTTTTATGACAGAAACTCGTAAGCTCGAAAATTTTCACATTCTGCTTTGGCTTTTGAAAGACATGAGCTGGCTCATGACTTGGCGCAGTCTCGGAATTTTTATGATTATTCCGACTTTAGGATTTGCGATTTTAATCACGTGGAGAGCGCGCAATTTTAAGTCAGAACTTTTTCACAATTTGGCGGTGATTTGTTGGATTTCGGCGAATTCATTTTGGATGGTCACAGAATTTTTTGGTCTTGGTGAGCAGCTAAAACATTTCGCAATTATTCCTTTCGCAATCGGTTTAATTTTAATCGTTACCTACCACGTTAAAAAATTTTTGCAGGACAGTGCGAAGAAAAATAATGGTAAAATTTTACGAAATTCTCACTAGCTGTAAATCCTTGAGATTACTGGGTTTAGGAGGGATTTTTTAAAAAGTCGCCTCGAGGCGACTTTTTGATTTTCAGCCGTAATTTTTTACAACCACGCCAATTATTTTAAGAGATGAAAAAAGTTTTTCTCGTTGCCGCATTGCTGATTTTTTTCTCTTCAGCTTTTGCAAAAACCTACGATTTGGAAATCAAAAAACAGAATGTTTTCGTCACAGGAAAAGCGGTGGAGGCGATTACGATTAATGGTTCGATTCCCGCTCCGACCCTGGATTTCTAATGACGGATCTGGGTTTAAGGGGATCGAGCGGACGCGTTAGCGTCGCGATGGGGTTGCGTGAATCAGGCCACGTGATTATTCTTTCTGACTTCACGGAAGAAAATCCGAGCACAATTTTAACAATGGCTGACATGAAAATGGCGGGGATGGAAGGAATGGAAATGGATGAAACCCCAATAACGCTTAAAAAAATTAGCTTCAGTGTTACACGCTCTAAATCTCATCTCGATTGTCACCCCGCACTTGTTGCGGGGTCCAGAAAGCTGAAAAGGAAATCGGTTTGTTCAAGTTTGAAGGGGCTTTGATATATACCGAAACTGATTCAAGATACCGATCTTTAAAAATGGACC
>CAIYMZ010000051.1 GCA_903927415.1 uncultured Alphaproteobacteria bacterium | reverse complement strand
TGAGCCATGCTTGGCGCAGGACGTTGTAGGCGAACCAACAGGTGCCCATCAAAAATGCAACAGCGATCCAAAGATAAAAATTTTTGCAGAAAAAAATTATTGCGATGGCGATGGCGTAAGAAGTGGAGCTAAAAAAAAGCGAACGAAATAATCCAAATTTGGAAATAATTTTTCCCAAAAAAAATGACATTGTAATTGCGGCTATTACTTCGAATCCTGATGCAATTCCGATTTTAAAAGGGCTGAAACCGTGTTTTGAGAGTATGGAGGGAAAGGTGACGATGTCTATGCCAACAGCTGTAGCGAAGAGAAAAATGCTAAAAAAGAGGAGAATAGTTTCGTGGGAAAAGAGACTTATGAAAGAGGATTTGAGGTAGCCTAGCATTTTAGTATAATTGGCCAGGCATTCTACCGGGTCCTATCAAAATTGGCGAAGATCCTTTTGGAATTGTCGGGCTGCCATCCAAATTTGTTACTGGACTGGCAAAGTTATTTACCTGCGGTCGACCGTCTGTGCCTTTGTTAAAGTTTTGCTGCTTGGTTTTACCATCGACGTAGAGATTGGAGTTGTAAACGCAGACGATATCGTTGCCATTGCGCAGAGTGAATTGCGGAGAAACTCTTTCGACAATGATGTAACTGCCAGCTGATCTGAAATTTACTAGCGATTCAAAACCTTCAGCATCAACAGTAAAAACTGCAGGAATTTCAGCATTCTTTTTTGCGAATTGAAAATAAGTGAATTCGCCATTGTCGAATACTTTTATCGGTGCAATTGCTGGCTCGCCGGTATATTGGTAATTGAAGTTATAGAGACTTAAATCTCGCATGTCTGGCTCGTCGGTTGGCGTAGATTTCGTGAATTCAACAATGTTTTTATCCTTTTCATCGGGGTAGGCAAATTTAACTACGAAAATCAAATCCTTGTCGGCGATGCCCTTAGCTTCTTTGGCCATGAGCTCGAAGTGATAAACTCTCTTGCTGCTGATGACGGTCATGTTGGTTTCAGAATGATCTTCGCCAACTGGTTTTAAAAAAAGACGATTTCCAAGATTTTCGAAAAGCCACAAAGATGGGTTTCCCATCGAAATTGTTCCGATAGTTTCACCTTCTTCAAATTCGATAAAGCCTTGATAGGTGTAGTGTCCAACATAGCGATAGACGTCATTTGGGTTGTAAATATAGCTTCTAAATTTTTTTTCTGTGCCAAGAAATCGTGGTAATTGAGCAGCTTCTACAGCCAAAGACGTGGTGAGAAAAATAATTAAACTAAAAAAATAAAAAGCGTTTCTCAGATTTTTTGACATCACTTTATTTTGAAAAGTTGGTAATTGTTGACGGTAAATTTTAGAACAGAAACTGCGCTTTCACCTTTAACCACGCCGTCAAAATCAAAATTAACTTTTGCAACATATCTCTCTTTTTCATTCTTTACATCGCCTTCTTCATTGGTCGATTTTGTGGTGGCGATAAATCTGACTTCAGCTTCAGTTGGAAGTTTGCTGGATAGAAATTCTCGAGCTTTCTGTGTAAAATTTTTTGGTTCTTTTTTTATTAAACGTACTGATTCAATCGTGATAGTTTTGTTAATGTTCTGGCCGAATTGGTGAATGGAGCTCGTTGGATTATCTTTGCTCATAACGAGCTGAAAGTTCTTGTATTCACTTGCTGAAGAGGTGTTTTTGATGCGGTTAAATTTTTGATTTACATCTTCAATTTCTGCTTTGCTGAAATCGTACCCTTCGCGATCTTTGATGTAAGTTGAAATTAAATATTTGGCCACAGCCTCATCAATTGTGGTAATTGATTGATCATAATTGCGCTCACCTTTTTTTGGTTTTAGCTCAACTAGGTTTGGAAAATAACGCGACTTGTCTTGAGCTTTAATAAAGACAGGAGCGTGCTCCACCAAAGGAAAGGCGCTTTTTACCATTCCAATTAAAAAATACAAAACAACCGCAGCAATCATCGCACCAAAAATCAGTAAAGTGCGATCACAAATTGGAGTGACATAACGAAAAAAATACCAGTCACGAGCATCTTTAAAATAGCTACCATCATCGACTGCCGATCTGATGAATTCAAAATATTCATCAGCTTGCTCATTATTTTCTTTTTGAACTTCTTCGAGTTTTTGCTCCATTTTTTAAGAGGAAATTATGGCGTTATTTTTGATATTTTTAATAATTTCAACCATCTCGGAAACTGCACTGTTCATGGCTTCATAGTCTGCGCTACGAAACACCAAAGAAGTTTCGCTATCAAAAGGATAACTACCCATTGCAACTTGCAAATATTTTTGCTGCAAATCAGAGAAACTTTTAGCGATGATACTTTCGGTTAAAGAAACTTTTATTTCGCGCGATTTTATTTTTGCTCCGCCAGTCAATTCTTTTTTTGCCGCAAAAAACATTGCCTGAAAAATTTTTGGAACTCCAGCCATCACAAAAACATTTTCTATTCTAAACCCAGGTGCTGATGAAATTGGATTGTCGAGAAGCTTTGATTTGCTTGGCACAAATGCCATTTTGATCGATGCTTCGTTAAGATTTTCTTTGCCATATTTTTGTTCTAAAATTTCTACAGCTTGCTGATTTTTTTTGCATTTATCATTGAAGACTTTGGCAATTGCTGCGCTTGTGATGTCATCGTGAGTTGGTCCAATGCCGCCAGAGGTAAAAATATAATCAAATTTTTTTCGGACTGAATTTACTGCTAGAATTATTTCATCTTCAACATCTGGTACAACGCGAACTTCACGCAAATTAATCCCAATTTCTGCCAAATTTTTTGCCAGAAAGTTTAAATTTTGATCTGGTGTGCGACCGGATAAAATCTCATCCCCAATCATCACCATGGCTGCTGTAACAATTTTATCTGTCATAAGTATTTTGGTGCGCTCGAGAGGATTCGAACCTCCAACCTTTGCCTTCGGAAAGCAACACTCTATCCAGTTGAGCTACGAACGCTTAAAACTTTGTTGAAGGATGATAAATGTAAAAAACTAGATGTTCTATTTTTTTCTAAAAACTTCTCTGCCTAATTTTACTAAAGTCATTGCCAAGTCTGGATCGGTAACATCTTTAATTTTTTGCTGCAAATTTTCCTCCTCGGCCTTTGGTAATTTTATTTCTGTTTTTAAGATGTTCCCGAGTTGCTTGGGCTCTTGCTTGATGATGATTTTATTGATTGATTTGAAGCCGTAAGAAATAGCGATTCTTTCCAAAATAATTTCTGAATTATTATCCAGAAAAAATCCAACAGCGGGGTTGTGGACTGAGATGGTAAGCCTCGCATTATTTTTATCTTTGTTAAAATTGACTGATTTTGGATAACAAAAAGCGGCATATTTTTTTCCAATAATTTCTTCCCAATTTTTCACCAAATTATTGATCATTACGAACTCTTTTTTACTGCCATGGAATAGTGGCTTTAAAAGGTTGCCGAGCTTTTGATCAATTGGCTGGAGGCCGTAAGAAGTTTTAGACATGAGACAAAATTTTTACCTTTTTCACAAAAAATCCTGGAAATTTTTTTGCCGCCTCATCCAGACTTTTTTCGTCGGAAAAAATTCCAAAACAGCTAGCGCCGCTACCAGACATTTTGGTGATTCTGGCGCCGGAGCTTTTTAGTTCGATGAGGATTTTGGAAATAATGGGAAGTATTGAAATTGCTGGTTTGGTGAGATCGTTGGGAAAGTTTTTTAACATCGATGTCATGCTGAGCTTGTCGAAGCATGATTCAATATTCGGGCTAGAATCATGCTTCGACAGGCTCAGCATGACATCGAATTTTCGAAAAACTTCTTTGGTCGAAAGCAAAATTTTTGGATTCACCAGCAAAGCCGTGATCGGTTCAAAGCTAGGAAAATTTTCAATTATTTCGCCGCGACCTCTGACTAGCGAGGCGCGATCTTCGAAAAAAAATGCGATGTCCGATCCAAATTTGAGGGAAATCTCCCGCAATTTTTGCTTCGATAAATTTAAAAAAAAAATTTCATTCAATGCTTTCATAAAAAATGCAGCATCGCTGGAGCCGCCACCTAAGCCAGCTCCGATAGGAATATTTTTTCTGATTTTGATGTGAAGATTTTTTGTGATGCCGAATTCTGCGGCAAAAAAATCTAAAATTTCGGTGAAGAGATTTTTTTTTGGATCAAGAAATGGCGCGAATTCACCGTCGATTTCTAGTTGAAATTCGCTGCTTTTTTTTTACTTCTAGCTCATCCGCTAAATCCAAAAATGCAAAAAGTGATTCTAATCCGTGATAGCCGTCAGGCCTTCTGCCAACAATCTTGAGGAAGAGATTAATTTTGGCGGGGCAGGAGGTTTTGAACATCAAAATTATTTTATCGTCAGCACTATTGCGTAACTATTTTCGCCGCGCTTTATGAAGAGAAAAAGTTTTTTTGTAGATTTTGTGGCCTCTTCGATGATGCCTTTCAAAGCATCAACTGAGCTAACAGGTGCTTGATTTACCGAGATAATAATGTCTCCAACCATAATTCCTTTTTCAGCCGCTTCAGATTTTGGATTGATTTCCGCAACCAACAATCCCTCGACACTAGATTCACTTTTCCCTTTTTTAATTTTGCTTTTTAGTTCAGCGAGTCCGAGCCCAAGAATTTGTCCAGCCGGCTTAATTATCTGCTTTTTTTCCAGTGATTTTAGTTCTGATTTCTGCGCAGTTTCATCGCGCATTTTCTCAACTTTTACTTTGATGGTTTTAAGCTCTCCCTGCCTTAAAACCAACACCTTAGCGCTTTGCCCAATAGGATATTTGGAAACGGTTTTTGGCAAAATTTTCATCTCAGTAATTTCTTGATCATTGAATTTTATGATGATGTCAGTTGGCAAAATACCAGCTTTTTCAGCTGGTCCGCCTTTAGTTACTTCAACAACAAAGGCGCCTTTTGCCTTGTCCATTTTCATCGATTCAGCAATTTCTTCAGAGACATCTTGAATTGAAACTCCAAGCCACCCACGCGTGACTTCACCCTGATTTTTTAATTGATTTACGACCTGCATTGCAGTTGTGGAAGGGGTAGCAAATCCAATGCCAACATTTCCGCCGCCGGAAGGTGAAAAGATTGCGGTGCTGATGCCGATGACTTCACCGCGGGAGTTAAAAATTGGGCCGCCGGAATTTCCCTTATTGATGGCGGCATCAGTTTGAATGAAGTCGTCAGACTGACCATTGGTGATATCGCGGCCGCGTGCCGAAACTATCCCTACTGATACAGATCCACCAAGGCCGTAAGGATTGCCAATAACGATGAGCCAATCACCAATGCGGGCTTTGTTGGAGTCGCCAAATTTGGCAAATTTTAATTCACGATCGGGATTAATTTTTAACAAAGCGAGATCAGTTTTTTTGTCGATGCCGATGATTTTTGCTTTGTATTTTGAGCCATCATTCAGGCTGATTGTGATCTCATCTGCTTCTTCGATCACATGATTATTGGTAACGATCAAGCCATCTTTGGAGATGATGAATCCAGAGCCGATAGAAGAAACTTTTTTCTTTTGACCGCCACCACGAAATTGGTTTTCGAGTTGTTTTCTAAAATCTTCGAAAAGTGGAGATTTTGGCAACTCCCCAAGCAAGTCAATTCCGTCACCAGATTGAACTTCTTGTGTTGCAGAAATATTCACAACTGTTGGCAATAATTCTTCGATGATGTCAGCAAAGCCGGTAGTTGCGAGTTGTTTTGGTGAAGCGAGTTCTGGCTTTTCAGAGGTGATTTTGGCCGGTGATTTTGTCTCGTTCGCAGATTTTTTATCTTGGGCGAGAGATTGAGCTGAGAAGAGTGAGATAAAATAAAAAAAGAGTAAAAATTTTTTCATTTTTTTTGAATAGTTGAGTTGAGATGCTTCATCATTCTTGCCTTCGCTGGAATGATGAGGAGTGGTGAGTTATTTAGCGTTTCTAATATTCCCAAAATACTTAAAAAATTCGCTGTCAGGTGAAACCACCATTTTAGTTTTTTCGCCTTTGAAGGCTTCGGTGTAGGCATTCATCGAGCGGTAGAAATCAGCGAATTCTGGATCTCGTCCGTAAGAGTTGGCGTAGATTTTAATTGCTTCAGCTTCGCCATTTCCGCGAGTGAGATCGGATTGTTTTTTAGCTTCGGCGAGAATGATGGTTTTTTGCTTGTCCGCTTCGGCGCGAATTTTGTCAGCTTCTTCCGCGCCGTTAGCTCTGATCTCACGTGCTTCCTTTTCGCGTTCAGTTTGCATCCGAGCAAAAATTGCATCGGAATTTTCCTTCGGCAAATCAGCGCGCATGATACGCACGTCAACGATATTCACACCAAAAATTTCTGATTCGTGGCTGACTACATCCTTAATTTTTGCCATGATGTCGCCACGATTTTCAGTGAGCAATTCGCTCAAAGTAACTTCGCCGATCACTTGACGTAAACTAGAATCCAAAATGCCGGAGAGCTTGTTGGATAAGCCCTGTAGACTTGCTACGGTTGTATAAAATTTTAGCGGATCAGTAATCTGATATTTGGCGAAGGCATTGATGATGAGGCGTTTTTGATCGGAGGCGATGACCTCTTGTTCGGCGATCACGAGGTCGATGATTCGCTTGTCAAAAAAAATCGTGTTTTGCAACAAAGGTAATTTGAATTTGATTCCCGGAGTGTTGATGACACGGATCGGCTCACCAAATTGTAAAATCAAAACTTGCTGACGTTGATCGACAGTAAACATCGAGCCAGCAAAAAGTGAGATAGCGATGGTGGCGGTGATTAGGATTTTTTTTGTTTTGTTGTTCATTGTTTTAAGTTTTTGCACCCCTCACCCTAGCCCTCTCCACTTGTGGGAGAGGGCTAGGGTGAGGGGATTTGTTAATTCGGTTTTTTCGTTTGTGGCAATTCATTCAGCGGAAAATATGGCATCACACCCGCTTTTGCCGCGCCTTTATCGATAAAAATTTTATCCATGTCGCGATAAATTTTTTCCATCGTTTCCAAATAAATTCGTTTTTTTGTCACCTGCTTTGCTTTGGCATATTGGTTGTAAACCGATAAAAATCTTCCTGCTTCACCTTGCGAATTGGCGACGACTTCGTTGGCGTAAGCTTCAGATTGTTCCTTCACCTGTGATGCAGTTCCACGTGCTCGTGGGATGATGTCATTGGCGTAGGATTGTGCTTGGTTAATTTCTTTTTCCTTGTCGGCTTTGGCGGTTTGTACATCGCGGAAAGCGTCGATTACTTGTAGCGGTGGATCAACGCGGCGCAGTTGCACCAGAGTAATGCGTACACCGGCGCCGTAGGAATCCAAAGTTTGCTGCAATAAATCTCGAGTTTCTTGTTCAATTCTTTTTTTGCCGTCGGATAAAGCGTCGGCAATCGGTGCTCGTGCAATGATTTCACGCATCGCGCTTTCGGCAGATTTACGGATTGCTTGGTTTGGCTCAGCAATGTTAAAAATAAAATCTTTGATGTCGGCAATTTGCCATTGTACTTGGAACTCAATATCGACGATGTTTTCATCGCCCGTGAGCATCAGGCTTTCAGCGTCAAAATTTCTTTTTTCAGACTTTTTGGAGTTGGAAGAAAAGCCAAATTCTTCGGTGTTAACCACGGTTACGCTTTTTTTAATCACTTGGCCAAAAGGGTAAGGGATGTGGTAATTTAAGCCCGGAGTGGCGATTGAATAAAACTTGCCGAAATAAAGCACGGCAGCGTTTTCATCTGGGTCAACTTTGTAAATGCCAAGCATCAGCCACAGCAAAATAAATCCGAGAATAAAAAGTCCGGCGACTGACTTTGAAGATTTATCGAAAATTTTTTTCCACCTATCGTTGCCGGAATCATCGCCGCCGCCATTATTTCCGCCATTATTTTTGTTATTTTGTTCAAAAATTTTTTTGAAAAACTCCTCACTTTTTTTAAAAAAATCATCAAAATTTGCGTTGGGTTTTTGCGGTTTTTGAGATCCAAAATTTTGCTCAGGATTAGTATTTTTGCCGGAATTGTTCCACGGTCCCCACGGGCCATTGTTCATGAAAAGTTTTAACATCGTTGTTTTTGAAAAGACTTAAAATTAGTTTGAAAAAGAAAAGCTGATCTAGTGAGGCTCTCATCCTTTTCAATCCCATTTTCAAATAATGACAGAAAAAACTTTAGCTGATTTTATGCAGCAAATTCCTGATGTCGTTGGTGTAAGAAAAATTATTGCTGTGGCTTCGGCGAAAGGTGGAGTAGGAAAATCGACAATTGCCTGCAATTTGGCAGTGAGCTTGAAGCAATCAGGACTTGGTGTGGCGCTGGTTGACGCCGATATTTACGGCCCGTCAATTCCGCATTTGATGAATTTATCCGGCAAGCCGCAATCAAGAGACGAGCTGCTTCTGCCCATGGTTTCGCACGGTGTGAAATGTATTTCAATCGGCTCACTAATCGATGAAAAACAGGCGGGAGTATGGCGTGGCCCGATGGTTACAAAAATTCTTTACCAATTAATTCGCAGCGTGAATTGGAAATCTGACGACAAAGAAGTCGATGTGATGGTAATCGACATGCCTCCCGGCACGGGCGACGTTTACTTGAGCATTGCCGAAAAATTTCCACTGGCGGGAGTGGTGATTGTCTCAACGCCGCAAAGCCTCTCGGTGATTGATGTGGTGAAGTCGATCGACTGCTTTGAAAAATTAAAAATTCCGATTTTAGGTCTGATTCAAAACATGTCTTTCCTCGAAATTAACGGTGAAAAAAAATATATTTTCGGAGAAGATGGCGCCAAAAAATTAGCAGAAAAATCAGGAATTAAATTTTTAGGCGAACTGCCCTTGATGCAGGAAATATCTGATGCGGTAGAGAAGAGAGAAATGGCGGTTTTAAAAAACTTTGCGATAAAAAAAATCTTTGAAGAAATTTCTAAAAAAATTTTATGAATTTTAATTTTACAAAAAATGAATTTGTTGGAATGGCAATAATTGCGCCACGAATTTTTAGCGACGAGCGCGGACATTTTTACGAATCTTACAAATTTTCCGATTTTCAAAAAAACGGAATTAGCGATAATTTTGTGCAAGATAATTATTCCTACTCAAGTTGTGGAGTGGTGCGCGGGTTGCATTTTCAGGCTGCGGGAAAAGAGCAGGCGAAATTGGTGTATTGCCTGAGTGGTGAAATTTACGACGTGGTAGTTGATCTGCGAAAATCCTCAAAAACTTTTGGAAAATATTTTGGAATCGTTCTTTCAGCAGAAAATAACCTGATGCTTTATATCCCAAAAGGCTTTGCCCATGGCTTTGCAACTTTGTCGGAAGCTGCAAAAATTTTTTACAAAGTTTCGGAAGAATATGATCCAAAATCTGAATTTGGAATCAGGTGGAATGACCCTGATTTGGCGATTGATTGGCGAGTTGAAAGCCCAATTGTTTCCGCAAAAGATCAAATTTTGCCACTGCTAAAAGATTCCAAAATTTTCTTCTAAATGAAAAAAATAATTCTCATCACCGGTGCTGGTGGAATGTTCGGCCAAGATGCTTGCGAGCTTTTCACGCGATGGGGATACGAGGTTATTGCGGCAAAAAAATCTGATCTCGATGTGACGGATTTTTTTGCCGTGAAAAAATTTTTTGCAGAAAAAAAGTTTGATTTTGTTCTTCATGCTGCAGCTTACACCAAAGTTGATGAGGCTGAATCTAGTCGGGATCTGGCTTTTTTAATTAACGCTGAAGCCGCAAGAAACGTGGCTGCTGCAGCAGCAGAAAAAAATCTGCCGATTCTTTACATCAGCACAGATTACGTTTTTGATGGCGAAAAAGGCGCACCTTATTTTGTCAATGATGCCACTAATCCGCTCAATATTTACGGTGCTTCGAAGCTTGCGGGGGAGGAGAGTGTTAAAAAAATTAATCCACAGCATTACATCGTTCGAACCAGCTGGCTCTACGGCAAACATGGTAAAAATTTTGTGAAATCGATGCTCAATTTGGCGCAAAAACAAAACATCATTAAAGTTGTTGATGATCAATTTGGCTGTCCAACTTGGACGCGTGAATTGGCGGCTGGAGTCAAAAAATTAATCGAAGAAAAAAAGCCGTTTGGAACTTACCACATCTGCGGCAGCGGAGTGACAACTTGGTGCGAATTCGCCAAAGAAATCTTTAAAATTTGTAAAATGAAAATTGAGGTGATGTCGGTGAAGAGTGAAGAATCTCCTCGTCCGGCACGGCGTCCAAAATTTTCAGCAATGGCAAATAATGAGATTTGTTGTGATTGGCGCGAGGCTTTGCGCGATTACCTTTGCTCAACCCAGATCCGTCATTAGAAATCCAGGATATACCAAAGCTCCTTCAAACCTGAAGAAGTCGACCTCAATTTTTTAGTTCGTCA
>CAIYMZ010000050.1 GCA_903927415.1 uncultured Alphaproteobacteria bacterium | reverse complement strand
CTGAGCTAATCACCCGTAAATAAAACATAAAAATTTTCCTAAAAACTTTAAAAATTTTTAGGAAAATTTTTTTAAATTCTCACAAAAAAACCCTTACACGAGATTTGTCGTGTAAGGGTTTTGAAGATTACTTTACAGAATCTTTTAAAGCTTTGCCTGCAGCAAATTTAACTCTTTTAGAGGCTTTGATTTGGATTTCTTTTCCAGTTTGTGGGTTGCGGCCTTTTCTAGCAGCTGTTTTAACTACTTTAAAAGTTCCGAAACCGATCAAGGTAACTACATCGCCTTTTTTAAGAGCTTTTGCGGTTGCTTTCAAGAAAGCTTCTACAGAAGCACCAGCGTCTTTTTGTGAAAGACCGGTTTGGTTAGCGATTTCTTTAATTAAGTCTGTTTTGTGCATTGTTAGATCTCTTTAATTAATAAATAATTTGAAAAACTAAACATGCCGTGAGGCAGCTTGTAGACTGCCTCCGCAGCAAGTTGTGGCGCGAACTTATATAGCGGAAATTTGAAAGCAACTGTTAATTTGTAAATTTTTTTATGGCGGATTAACGCGGAGTTAGCTTGCCGAAAAAATAGTTTTTTCGGTTACAACAAAATCAAGCTTCTGATCTGTTTTTGTAGTTGAAATAGTGTCTCGAGACCTCTGAAAATCAAATGCCAGGCCAATTACAACAATTTCTGATTTTTGTTTTTTTAGATGTTCGATTGTGCGATCAAAAAATCCTCCGCCCATTCCGAGCCTTGAAAAATCTAGATCAAAGGCAAGTAGAGGCAAAATTATAAAATCAGGTAAAATTTTTTTTCCAGAAAGTGGTTCAGTAATTTTTGAGAAAAAATTACTTGGAGCAAAGAGTTGATTTTCATCCGTCAAAACAAATTCAAGCGGTTGATTTTTTTCGATAATTTTTGGATAAGAAAATTTAATCTGATTTTTTTTGAAGTGCTCTGAAATCAGAGTTGTAGATACTTCATTGCCGCATGGCAGATAAATAGAAAAAATTTTTCCGCAGTGATTATGATAAATTTTTGGCAGTAAATTGTTTATAAAATTTTGATTTATTTGCTGTGATTTTTCTGACAGTTCTGCTGGTGAGATGGCCGATCTTTTTTCTCTAAAAATCTTGCGTAATTTTGATTTCTCAATCTCGACGTCCATCAATAATTTTGAATTTTTTTGGTTAGGTTTTCGATGTAGTTAGTGATATTTTCTATATTCTCGCTTATGGCGTCATATATGTCCTGATCGTTGATTTCATCAACTTCTTCACGTTCGTTAGCATCATGATTATTTTGCTCCACTTCTTCCTCAAGCATCAAGGCCGCAATAGCCAATAAAGTTTTTTCATCGGCATTTTTAATTTGAGATGTGATGCGATTGATCCTGTGGTCAAGGCGTTTCGCAAGCTGTAATAATTTTTCTTGATCTGATTCTGTACAAGAAATTTTGTAGTGTGATTTTCCGATTTGAATTTCAACTATCATGATTTTTAATCACCTCTTCAATCAGCGCTATATCTGTCTCTATAGCTTCAATAAAACATAAACTTTCTTTTTGTAATTTAGAAAATTTCTCAGCTAAAAATTTATTTTTCTCATTTAAAAAATCAGTTTCATTGCCAGCATTTATGAGATTTTTTTGCAGATTATTGATTTCTAAATTTAAGCTTTGAATCGTTGTTAACTGTTCAACTATTTGCGCCTGCCTGCCACCAACATCATTTTCGCTCGCTCCAATCATTGTTGATTGAATTGCTGCTTCGTGAAGTTTTTGCTTCATTACATCTTCCAAATTTTTGAATGCGTCGGAAAGTTTTTTTCGCGCCTTGTCAAACCTGATTTCGGAGTGAGTTTTGCTCATGATTAGCTGCGATAATCTTTGTTAATTTTGATGTATTCTTCGTTGAGATCGCAAGTCCATACAGTGGCGCCGTGCTTACCAATTCCTAGATTGACGGTGATTTTTATTTCTGAATTTTTGAGATATTCATGCACAGTTTTTTCGATGTAATCCGGATGTTTAGCGCCATCTTTCGTGAGTTGATATTCGCCAATTTTAACGATGATTTTTTCTGGCGAAGTTTCGCTGCAAGATTTTCCGACTGCCATTACAATCCGTCCCCAGTTGGGATCGCAGCCTGCAATCGCAGTTTTAACCAGTGGTGAATTAGCGATTGCAAATGCGACTTCCTTGGCTTGCTGGCAGCTCATCGCGCCATCAACTTCAATCTCGATTAATTTTTTTGCGCCTTCGCCGTCAATCACAATCATTTGCGCAAGGCCTAGAGAGAGTTCGTGCAACGCCTTTTTAAAATCAGCAATTTCTGCAGAAAAAGGATCGGAAATAGTTGGATTGCCGGCAGCTTTTGTGGCGAAGAGTAAAACGGTGTCGTTCGTTGATTGGTCTGAGTCGACAGTGATTGAGTTGAAAGTTTCTTCGGCGATTTCTTTGAGTAAAATTGACAGTGCGGCGGAAGAAATATCGGCGTCGGTGAAGATGTAGCTGAGCATCGTTGCCATGTTGGGAGCTATCATTCCTGAGCCCTTGGCAAAGCCGATCAGCGAGATTTTTGTGCCGGAAATTTCGCAAGTTTTTTTGATTAATTTTGGTTTGGTGTCCGTGGTCATGATGGCGCGCGCAGCTTTATCCCACGCTGCTTCATCACTAGAAAAATTTGCAACCATTTGTGGAATTGCGGCGGTGATTAAATCAACTTTTAGCGTTTCGCCGATGACTCCTGTGGAAGAAATAAAAACTTCTGAATCCTTGCAGCCCAAGGTTTCAGCAGCTTTTTTCGCGGTCGCTAAAACTGCAAGTTCGCCATCTTTTCCAGTGAAGGCATTGGCGTTTCCGGCGTTAACCACGAGTGCTTTGGCCACGCCATTTTTTATATTTTTCTTGCACCAAGTAACGGGCGCTGCAGGCATGGAGGAGCTGGTGAAAACGCCTGCGACATTGGATTCATTTTCAAAAGCGATGAGAAGTAAATCGTCACGATTTTTATATTTTATGCCGCAATTTGTGGTCGCGATTTTGAGGCCTTTAAGGTAGGCGTTAGGCGTTAGGCGTAAGGCGGTAGGCATGGATTAGTTTTTTATTTTTTGGGAAAATTCTTGAAGTTTTTTTGCGACGGTGGTGACGATTTTGTTGGATGATTTTTTTTCTGCCATTTCTCTAACGATTGCAGAGCCAATGACGACACCGTCGGCGCCGATTTTGGAAAATGCTTGGGCTTGATTCGGAGTTTGAATTCCGAAGCCAACGACAATCGGCAAATCAGAAACTTGGCGTAGATTTTGCAGATTTTTTTTATTTTCTTTTGGATCGGCAATAGCTGTGCCCGTAACGCCGAGCAGTGAAATTAAATATAAAAATCCGCCGGCATTTTTAGCAATTTTTTTGGCGCGATCTTGATTGGTGGTTGGAGCAATGAGGCGAATTAAATCAAGTTTTTGGCGCGAAATTTCGGCGGTAATTTCTTGCTCTTCTTCGAGTGGAAGATCGACGATTAAAAAGCCATCGACGCCTGATTTTGCTGCTTTCGCAAAGATTTTATTTAGTCCGAATTTTAGGATTGGATTGTAATAGCTCATCAAAATCAGTGGAGTTTTTTTGTCGGATTTTCTGAATTCTGCGACCATTTCTAAAGTTTTATTAAGACTCATGCCGCTAGCAATGGCACGTTTTCCAGCTGCTTCAATAATTGCCCCATCTCCTGCAGGATCAAGAAAAGGAACGCCCAGCTCGATAATGTCAACACCAGCTGCTGGCATGGCTTTAAGCACTGCGAGAGATGTTGCGTAATCGGGATCGCCAGCGCAAATGTAGCCGACAAAGGCGCAGTGTTTTTTGCTTTTTAACTCTAAAAATTTTTGTTCGATTCTTTTCATTTTTTTAAAAAATCACTCATTCAACCAGAAGAAACCGATCTCGTTTTTTCATCTTTCTGGACCCCGCAACAAGTGCGGGGTGACACTGAGTATGAGTTGTCACCCCGCACTTGTT
>CAIYMZ010000049.1 GCA_903927415.1 uncultured Alphaproteobacteria bacterium | reverse complement strand
GTGACAATGGCAGGTGTGTGCAAATTGAATGTCAACAGGCTCTAGGTTAAACGCAAGTAGGTTGGGGACTTTTTTAGATGATGGTGGAGTAGAAGAGTGCGATAAAGAAGAGAGAGGTATATACCAAAGCTCCTTCAAACCTGAAAAAGTCGACCTCAATTTTTTCAGGTTTGAAGGAGCTTTGGTATAGGTGGCGGTGGTGATAGAAGCGAAATACCTAGTGGTAATAATATCACTGCCTCAACAGCTTTGGTCACAGCAACACCAAAAGAAAAAGAATTGTAATCCAAATTTTTCAACGAACTTACAAAACAAAAAGCCGCTAGAGTTTTTTACTCTAACGGCTTTTTGCGATTACACACGCTTTTGGGTTTGGTAGAGGTGGAAGCTTGGGGACATCGGATTGGTGAACATCAGTGCCAATCAAAATCTGTCTTATGAAAGTATGATGCAATTTTACTTTTGTAAGACTTGGTAAAGTTTGTAATTTCGTTTCAATTCGGGATAGACCCAAACCGCCTGAGGAAGTCGATCTCATTTTTTGTCACTTCGAACTCCGCGTAGCAATCCAGAAAGCTGTGACACATGGATTGCTTCGCTTTTGCTCGCAATGACGGAGTATCGACTTTTGCAAGTGAAATGTGATAAACACAAAAAGCCCCGCAGAACATAGCTCTGCGGGGCTTTTGTTTTTTGTAATGTTTGCTATATGTTCGTTTGCAACGTTTGTTATCAGCCTATTCCACCAACACCAACAACTTCTCCTCGCTTTGCATCTCAGCAAAACCACTTTTCACATCGAAAGATTTTACGAGACTTTGTTTGTCGTCATAAATCGAAACTTGTCCTTCGCGAAGCGTGGCGATGAAGGCTTCATGCCCGTGCATCACACCGACTTCGCCGGCAACTGATGGCACAACTGCCATCGCACAATCACCTTTGAAAATGATACCAGATGGCGAAACAATTTCGAGTTTTAAGTTGGACATAATTACTTCGAATCTTTCAAAAGTTTTTCACCTTTTGCGATTGCTTCTTCAATTCCGCCGACCATGTAGAACGCGGCTTCAGGAAGATAATCATAATCCCCGGCGACAATTGCTTTGAAGCTGGAAATTGTGTCTTTCAACGAAACTAATTTTCCCGGAGCGCCGGTGAAAACTTCGGCGACGTGGAAAGGTTGCGACAAGAATCGCTGAATTTTTCTAGCACGCGCAACTGTGAGTTTATCTTCTTCCGAAAGCTCATCCATCCCGAGAATCGCGATGATATCTTGCAGCGATTTGTAAGCTTGAAGAATTTTTTGCACTTCACGAGCAACGTCATAATGCTCTTGCCCAACAACGCGCGGATCAAGAATACGCGAGGTTGAATCGAGTGGATCAACCGCGGGATAAATTCCGATTTCTGCAATCTGGCGGGAAAGAACCGTTGTCGCATCCAAATGCGCAAAAGATGTTGCTGGAGCGGGATCAGTCAAGTCATCGGCCGGAACGTAAATCGCTTGCACCGAAGTAATGGAGCCGCGCTTGGTTGATGTGATGCGCTCTTGCATCATCCCCATTTCAGTTGCAAGAGTTGGCTGATAACCTACAGCCGAAGGAATCCGACCAAGTAGCGCAGAAACTTCCGAACCGGCTTGTGTGAAACGAAAAATATTGTCGACGAAGAAAAGCACGTCACGACCTTCTTTGTCGCGAAAATATTCAGCTTGAGTCAAGCCTGTTAAAGCCACGCGAGCACGAGCTCCAGGTGGTTCGTTCATTTGTCCGTAAACAAGTGCAACTTTAGAATTTTTTAAATTTTTTACGTCGATAACTCCGGAATCCATCATCTCGTGGTAAAGATCATTTCCTTCGCGAGTTCTTTCGCCAACGCCTGCGAACACTGAATAGCCGCTGTGAGCCTTGGCAACGTTATTGATCAATTCCATGATCAAAACTGTTTTGCCAACTCCTGCGCCGCCGAACAAACCAATCTTTCCGCCCTTGGAATATGGAGCGAGAAGGTCGATGACTTTAATTCCTGTAACCAAGATCTCGGTTTCGGTTGCTTGATCAACAAGCTCTGGCGCTGCTGCGTGGATTGGATTTAATTCTGTAAATTCGATCGGACCTTTTTCATCAATCGGCTCTCCAATCACGTTCATGATTCTTCCTAGCGTTCCCTCTCCAACCGGAACAGAAATTGCACGACCAGTGTCAATCACCTCAATACCACGAGTTAACCCATCAGTTGAATCCATGGCAATTGCACGAACGGTTTTTTCACCAACATGAAGCGCTACTTCAAGCACCAGCTTTTTACCGTCATTTTGACATTCAAGCGCGTTGTAGATTGCGGGCATTTCGCCATTTTCAAATTCAACGTCAACAACCGCAGAAATAATCTGCGTGATTTTTCCTTTATTTTGCATGTTTTTTTAGAAAGTTAAAAGGTGGGATAGAGCTGGTAGCAACAAGGCGGCGCAATCTAAAAATCGGAAATGAAAGTGCAAGTGAGAATTGGGAATTAGGACGTGCGCTGAATTCTCCTGTTCAACCCCTGCACTTCCATTATCACATCCTTGGCGATTGGTGCAGCAGTAGCAGAACCTCCGCCGCCATGCTCAACTGCAACTGAAATTGCATATTTCGGATTTCCAACAGGAGCAAATCCAACAAAAATCGCATGATTAGCATTGGCTGCGTTTTCTGCTACTGACATTTCTTTTTCTCTTTTGGAAATCACTTGTGATGTTCCAGTTTTGCCAGCCATTTCAAAACCTTTAGTTTCGATGCGCTTTCCATAAGCTGTTCCACCTGGCTCGTTAACAACGCGGCGCATCCCTTCTTGTACAAGTTGTAAATATTCACGCTTCACTAGCGGCTCATTTTTCAAGGAATCAAATTGCCGATAAATGTTGTGATTGCGCACCAGATAAGGCTTGATTGGAATTCCTCCATTAGCAATGCGCGCAGTGACAATCGCCATTTGCAACGGAGTTGCTAAAACCATTCCTTGCCCGATCGCAGTGTTGAGAGTGTCGCCCCCAACCCAAGGCTGCTTAAAAACTTTTCTCTTCCATTCATCTGACGGCACATTGCCTGATTTTGCTCCATAAAGACTGATATCAAATTTTTCACCATAACCAAAACGTCGCGCCATTTCAGTAAATTTTTCGTAACCGATTTGATTGGCGAGCGTGAAAAAATAAGTGTTGCAGGAGTTCATGATGCCGCCGAGTAAATCTAGAGATCCATGCCCCTCCTCTTTCCAGCAGTGAAAAGCTCTTTTGCCAAATTGATAGGACCCACTGCAATAAACACGAGTATGTGGATTAAAACCATTTTCCAGCGCCGCTAGAGCCACCATCAATTTAAAAGTTGATCCCGGAGGATAAAGTGCGGAAATGGGTTTATTGCTCAGTGGCTTACGTTGGTCTTCGTTGAGTTGTTGCCAATATTCTTTGGACACCCCTTCGACAAAATTGTTGGGATCGAAAGTTGGGGAAGAGGCATAGGATAAAATTTCACCAGTCTTCACATCCATTACCACTACCGATGCAACGTGATCTTTTATTCTCTCAGTAACAAATTTTTGCAAAGACAAATCGATTGTTAAATGAACTGGAGAACCTTCGCTTGGTGACTTGATTGACAACGTGCGTAACGGAACCTCGTGAACATTCACTTCTACATATTTGACGCCATATTTTCCTCGCAAAACTTCGTCGAAAGATTTTTCAATGCCAAATTTTCCGAGACGAAAATCTGGATGCATAAAAAGATTTTGATCCTCTCCTTCGCTTTCTTTTTCAGAAGGCAATGAAACATAGCCAAGAAAATGTGCGGTTTCATTCGGGTAAGGATATCGCCTAATACCACCACTCTCGATCGAAATTCCTGGCAACAAATGAGCATTGGTTTCAACCCGCGCTAAATCATCCCAATCCAAATTATCGATTAAAGAAATTATGCTTTTGCGCCGCGCATTTTTAATTTTTGAAAAAAAGAGATTTTTACTTTCTTCATTCAAATCGAGGATTTGCGCCAACTTGTTGATTAGGTCGTCAACATTTCTTTTGCGTTCAAGATAGAGCAGCAAGCGAAAATTATTGTCATTTTTCGTAAGGGGGAAACCACGACGATCAAACACCGTGCCTCGCGGCGCCGGATTAATCATTGGTTTGATACGATTGCTGTCAGATTGAATTGAATATTCTTCGTGCTTCCATAATTGCAAATATCCGAGCCGTAAAACAAGAGCACTAGCCAACGTTGATTGTGCAGCTCCAAGCAACAAAGCCCGTCGATTAAAAATTTTATTTTTGCGAATATCGCGGAGCATTATTCTTCCAAAAGTTTGTCGCTCAAAAAATCAAAAAATTTATGCATTAAAACGTAAGTCAGAGACGATAAAATAAGCTGTAATGAAGGGGTAATGATACTACAAAAAGCACCGTTAAAAACCGATAAAATCATCCACTTCATCACTAAAAATAAAAAACAAAAAGCAATGAACTGCTGCCAAATATGCTTAAAATTATCTTTGATCATCAACTTGCTGTTAAGCAGAGAGAAAAATTTTATGAGCAAAATGTAGCAGAGTGCAGTAGTGCCAAGTGGGTTGCCATTGAGTGCATCATTCCAAATTCCAAGTAGAAAAATAAACCAAATTGAAAATTTGTTTTTGAAGACCGCAAAATAAAAAATTATCATCAAATCAAAAAGCGGTAAGAGGCCGGAAAGACCAACGATCCTGATATCAGATACGTTGATGATGACGAATAAAATCGCGATGATGTGAAGAAAAAGAATGCAGGAGATGGATTTTTGGGAGAGCATAAAAAGTAAGTCGTAAGTCGTAAGTGGTAAGTCAAGCCGAGTTCGAAGCGACTTACCACTTACGACTTACCACCTACGACTAATTGTGAAATAATTGTGCAAAATTTCTTCTTTTTCTTTTTTTCCAAAATCCGCGGTGATAGGCATCAGAAACAAGAAGCGGAATAACCGATGTAGCTTCAGCAAAAACCATTTGCTCGTAAGCAGTGTCAACTTTGCCCCAAGAGCAAGCTTCTTTCAAAGTTGAAGATGAGCAGGCGCCATCGCGCGAATCAGCCACCGTAATTTGTACGGCGTATTTATGCATGTCGACTTCTTTGCCTAAAATTTCGGCACAGACGACGGTGTCTTGCACGAAATTTTTTGGTACGCCGCCGCCGATCATCAGCAAGCCTGTAGTGCCAGCTTTGATTTTGATGTCGGTTAGTTCTTTGAAATCGGCGATTGAATCGATCGTGAGATGTGATTTTGGATTTTTAACTTGATGCAAAACGAGGCCGAAACCAGCAGAAGAATCGGTGAATGCTGGGCAGAAAATTGGGACGTTGTGATCGTAAGAAAGTTCAATCAGCGACTCTTTTTTAAAATTTTTCCCTTGGGCATTTTTTTTCAAAAATTTTCCCATCTCCCAGATGAATTCGCGCGAAGAATAGGGCTTGGCTTTCAAGCTGTTGGCGATTTTGAAAATAGTGCCGTCGCAATGCTGGAGACTTTCTTCGTCAATGTAAGTGTCGTAAATTCTGTCGATGTAATTGTCTCGCAAGAATTTGTCGTCGATGAATGGGGTGCCTTGATAATGTTTGAATCCGAGCGCTTCAAAAAAATCCATATCAACGATGGAGGCACCAGTAGCAACGATCGCATCGACCATTCCAAACTTCACCATGTCCGCGTAAACTTTCATGCAACCACCTGCAGAAGTAGAGCCAGCAAGGGTTAGGATGATTGAGCAAGAATTGTCTTTCAGCATCATGTTGAAAATTTCTGTCGCGCGCGCGAGATCGCGGGAAGTGAATGACATGTGATCCATCTGCTCAATTATTGGGCGCGCATCGAAGGAGGTGATGTCGATATGTTTTACTTCGCGGGAGAGGAGAGATTTTTTTGTGACTTTTTTTGCGGCCATTTTTTTGATTCTTTGGAGGATTGGAAATTGCTCATCATTGCGAGCGCAAGCGAAGCAATCCATGACATCTCAGCTCTATGGATTGCTGCGCTTGCGCTCGCAATGACGAGCTTTGAAAAAATTTATTCAGCGATTCTTCTTTCTTCTT
>CAIYMZ010000048.1 GCA_903927415.1 uncultured Alphaproteobacteria bacterium | reverse complement strand
GACGTCCATATCGATTTTACCCCCTTTTGGTCTTAAAAAAATTTACAACCTTGTCATTCCCGCGAAGGCGGGAATCTAGTGTTAGTTAAACATTCTGGATTCCCGCCTTCGCGGGAATGACATTAGTTAAACCTGTGGATCGATCCAAGAAATATTGCCGTCTTTTCTGTGGTAAACGACGTTCAATCTTTTGTTTTGTTTATTGGTGAAGACAAGTGCCGGAAGGTTTGCCAAATCCATTTTCATGATGGCTTCATTAACCGTCAACTCTTCAACATTAGTGGTTTTTTCAGTGATGACATTGAGTGAATCATCAAGCTCTGCCTCACTTTCTTCGCTTTCCATCTCTTCAAAAATATTGTAAGCAACTGGCGGAAGCACGTATTTCATGGCGTCGAGCGCTTTGTAATTTGGCTCAACTGATTTTAATCCGCCGCCGTGGCGACGAAAATTTTTAATTTTTTCTTTGTAACGACGAAGTTGTTTTACTGATTTTTCGCAAGCCTCATTGAAGCAACCATAAACGTCTCCCGCCTCCGCATCTGATTTCACAACAATGCCGCCTTTCACACCCTCATTCACCGTTAAAACCACTTTGAATAAATGTCCGTCTTTGACGAAATGCACTTCAGCATTTACCGCTTTGTCAAAATATTTTTTGACTGATTTTTGTAAATTTTCTTCAACGTAGGAAGTTAGTGATTGACCTACATCCATGTTGGATCCGATGACTCTTATTTGCATGATTTTTTAAAAAATTTTAGTTGGAAGTTTGCTTCATCACATACTGCAAAATTCCGCCATGTTTGAAATATTCGACCTCATTGCTGGTGTCGATGCCGCAAATTAATGTGATTTCTTGCTTAGAGCCGTCTGGCTTTGTGATGATGCACTGAACATCTTGTTTCGGAGTGATGCTATTTTCGATTCCTAAGACATCAACTTTTTCATCGCCGATTAATCCAAGAATTTTGCGATCGGTGCCGGCCTTAAAAATCAACGGCATCACGCCCATACCAATTAAATTTGAGCGGTGAATTCTTTCGAAACTTTCAGCAATTACAGCTTTAACGCCGAGCAAGAATGTTCCTTTTGCAGCCCAATCACGGGAAGAGCCCGTGCCATATTCTTTGCCAGCAAAAACCACCAGAGGAATATTTTTTTCTTTGAAAGACATCGCGGCCTCATAGATCGAAACCACCTCACCTTTTTCTTTTTTGGTGAGCCCCCCTTCTTTACCGGCAAGCATTTCATTTTTGATGCGAATATTGGCGAAAGTGCCTCGCATCATGACTTCATGATTGCCGCGACGTGCACCATAAGAATTAAAATCTTTTTTCTCGACAGCCTTCGAAGCTAGATAAACAGCTGCTGGAGAGGTTGCAGAAATATTTCCTGCCGGCGAAATGTGATCAGTTGTGATTGAATCACCAAACAAAGCTAAAACCCGCGCGCCGTTGATTATCGCGGAATTAGCGCGATTTAGATCATCAAAAAAGTTTGGCAGACGGATGTAAGTGCTGCTGGAATTCCACGAATAAGTTTCAGATTGCTCAACCTGAATTTTTTGCCAAGCCGTGTCTCCCTTGAATAAATCAGAATATTTTTTGGCAAAAATTTCGCGCGTAACGTGCTCATTAATCACCGCATCAATTTCAGATTTTGTCGGCCAAATATCTTTCAAAAAAACTTTTTTGCCATTTGCTGCTGTTGCGATTGGATCAGTTGCAATGTTGATTTTCAGGCTTCCGGCCAAAGCGTAAGCCACGACAAGCGGCGGCGAAGCGAGATAATTTGCTTTGACCAAAGGATGGACGCGGCCTTCAAAATTGCGGTTACCCGAGATTACCGAACCAACTAAAATATTTTTTGATTTGATTGCTTCTTCAATTTGCGGATGAAGCGGACCGGAATTTCCGATGCAAGTTGTGCAGCCATAACCAACGACATTGAAGCCGAGTTGATCGAGATATTTTTGCAAACCGGAATTGGCGAGATATTCGCTGACCACCTGTGAACCCGGTGCTAGCGAGGTTTTGACATGACCACGAACTTTTAAACCAAGCTCTGTAGCTTTTTTGGCTAGTAACCCCGCAGCAACTAAAACCGATGGATTGGAGGTGTTGGTGCAAGAGGTAATTGCCGCGATCACAACATCTCCGTCGCCCAAATCATCATTCAGTTGCGGGATTAAATATTTATTTTGATGAGCTGCCCCGAGCTCTTTTTGCATCGTGGCAAAAGATTCGGAAACGCCGGAAAGTAACACACGATCTTGCGGTCTTTTTGGTCCGGCTAAACTTGGTTCAACCGTTGAAATATCTAGCTCGATCACGTCTCCAAATTCTGGTTCGAAATCGTAATTCTCTAAAAATAATCCTTGCGCCTTGGCGTAATTTTCGACAAGAGTGACGGTTTCTTCACTACGCGCTGTAAGCCTGAGATAGTCGATGGTGGTTTTATCGATTGGAAAAATTCCGCAAGTCGCACCATATTCAGGTGCCATGTTGGCAATAGTGGCGCGGTCTGCGAGCGAAAGTTCTCGAAGTGCTGAGCCAAAAAATTCGACAAATTTTCCGACTACACCTTTTTTGCGCAGCATTTGGGTGACGGTTAAAACGAGATCTGTAGCAGTGATTCCTTCGCACAATTTTCCTGAAAGTTTAAATCCGATAACTTCGGGAATCAGCATGGATATCGGCTGTCCGAGCATCGCCGCTTCGGCTTCAATTCCACCGACGCCCCAACCGAGAACCGCGAGTCCGTTGATCATTGTGGTGTGGCTGTCAGTGCCGACGACAGTGTCGGGATAGGCCAATATTTCGTCGCCAACTTTTTTCGTCCAAACAACTTGCGCTAAATTTTCGAGATTAACTTGGTGGCAAATTCCCGTTCCCGGTGGCACGGCGCGAAAATTATCAAAAGATTTTTGTGCCCATTTTAGAAATTCGTAACGCTCAAAATTGCGCTCAAATTCGAGATCAGTATTTTTTTGGAAAGCTGCTTGCGAGCCGTAAAAATCTACCTGCACCGAGTGATCAATTACCAAATCAACCGGCACTAACGGATTAATTTTTTTTGGATCATCGCCAGATTTTTTTACCGCATCACGCATCGCAGCAAGATCAACAACTGCGGGAACTCCGGTAAAATCTTGCATCAAAACCCGAGCTGGAGAATAAGCAATTTCAATACGTTTTTGAGGATTTTTTACTGAGTCAATCAGAGCTGAAATATGCTCTTCAGAAACCACGTCGCCGTCGAAATTTCTAACCAAATTTTCGAGCAAAATTTTTAAGCTAAATGGCAATTTTGAAATATCGCGAGAAACCTTATCTGCCGCACTCTGCAACGAAAAAAATTTGTAATTTTTGGTTCCAATTTTTAACAAAGATTTTTCGATGAAAGTTTTCATAAGCACAAATTCTACGAGGTTGAAGAAATAGCCCAATTTGGATTTGAAGAGGTGAGATCTTTTTTGAAAGTCCAGACATCGCTGATTTCACTAATTTGATCTTTTTTTCCTTCGATGATTTTTCCATCTTTATCGATGATGTAATTGATTTGTTTTGAAGAAAATTTTACGGCGATTGAAGCAAAATTTTCGAGCATCATTGCTGAAATAATTTCAGCTTTTTCGATGGAAATAAGATTGGTGACGAGAGTTTGTTCTGAGGATTTTCTTTGATCCACCGCAGCTTCAAATCCCTGATAAATTTTTTCGGAAAGCAGAAATTTTAAAGTGGTTAAATCTGCGCCGGAAAAGGCTTTGATGACCATTTCAAAAGCTGATTTCGCACCATTAAGAAAAAATTCGGCAGAGATTTTGCAGCGTTGTAAAATTGGAAATAAATTTTGTTTTGTTGCTTCGTCTAACGCGGCAAAAATTTTTTCTTCTGTTAAATTTTTTGCTTCATCTATCGTTGATTTTGTGCCAACTATTTTTTCTTTTTGTCGTTTTTGATCAGCTGAAATTTGCTGTTGAACTGCTGCAAGCTCCTCTCTTTTTTGAGCAATCTTGATTTGAATCTGATTTTTTTCTTCTTCGTCTATTTTGCCAAGCTGCTTGTTGAGTTTGAAAAAAATGTAAAAGGCAATCGCGGCAAAAAAAATAATATCCATGAAATTTATGATGAGTGTGGAAAAGTCTACGAGCAATGGGGCAAGCGACGGGGATCGAACCCGCGACCCTCAGAACCACAACCTGATGCTCTAACCAACTGAGCTACGCCTGCCAGAAACTCGTCTAAAAAAATGCCCTTCAAACTAGTGAAGGGCAAGATTTTGCAAAAAAGTAGATGCGCATCTCACTTTGTCAAGAAAGCAACTTGCTCAAGTTTTAGAACTTGAATACATGCCCTAAGCACCACCCATCGCTATCTTAAGATCAGCTTCAATCTTGGTAACCTGATTATCATATCCGCTAATTTCTTTATCAAGATCAGTAATTTCTTTTTGAAGAGCAGAAATTTTATCAGCATTTTCTGCTGAGTGAGTCAGCTGCTCCAACTCAAATTGCTTAACTTTTCTATCCAATTTACTCATCTTCAATTTGCCACTGACCTGATTCTTATCAATACTCAACGCGTTAGCCGCAGCCTGATCTACAGTTCCTTCCTTCACATCCGCAACCCCAAGCAACGGATTGCCAGCCGATAAACCAATGTTTGGAGCTTTCAACAGAGCATCTGCAATTGAGCTACCAAATTCAATTTTAAATCCTGTAGCAACAAGACCAGGACCGGTTGTTTCTTTTTTCGCTTCGGCAGTTTCAACCTTTGCCGCTTCAATCGCCGCTTTCTTCTCTTCCGCTGTTGCCGTTGGATTATTCAAGACAGCTTGTAGTCGTGCTTCGATTTCATCAGCTTTACTGACGATCTTTTCTTTAGCAGTTTCAGAAGCGATGACGTGGTGATTTTCTGCCCCATCAAGCTCTCGCTTAACTTGAGCAACAAGTTCATTTTTTCGCTCTAATTCTGCCGGAGTAAGTGGAGCAGGTGGGGCGGTTGGAGCGACAGGAGCGGTTGGAATAACTGGAACAGGCGGAACAGCTGACGCCGGATCTAGCGCAACAATTTCTCTGACCGCGGCCTGAACTTTTTCTCTGGATTCACGCTCTTCTCTTTCTCTTTTTTCCCGATCTTTTTCTTGATCTGATTTAGCTTGAGCTTCGAGAGTTGCTTTGCGCGCCAAGTCTTCTGGGGAAAGTGTTGCGGTTGATTCTTTCAATCTCAGAGCTTCGAGGTCTTTAGTTCTTGCTTCGCGCTCCTCTTTTTCCTTTGTCTTACCTTCTTCTTCAGCTTTTTTCCTTGCCGCATTTTCAATTTGATCCGCGAGTTCTTTTTTGCGAGCCTCTGTTTCTGGAGTAGCTGGCACTGCTGCGGCATTCAACCTTGCTAGTTCATCTCTTGCTGCTTGCGCTTTTTTATCCCTATCCTCATTTTGTTCTTTTTCTCTTTTTTCTTGTTCAGCTTTTAATTGAGCAAGAAGTTCTTTTTTACGATCTTCTGATGTAGTTGTAGCAAGCTCCTTCAATGCT
>CAIYMZ010000047.1 GCA_903927415.1 uncultured Alphaproteobacteria bacterium | reverse complement strand
GGAGTGACGAGGTAAGTTCAGCCTCCTAGCGCAACTAATTTCGTAATCTTAGTTTTGTAAAATACTTCGTATGGAGTTCTAAACCCCAAACATTTTCTAGGTTGGTTATTAACAGTATTTTCAATTCTGTTCGCAAGCTCCTGGGTCAAGAGTTTGTGATCAAAATCACTTGGTAGAAACCTGGTTTTAAATCTCAGTATAAAACACCTAGCATTTTACTTAAAGTGGCGGTGTAGCATTATCGGCCAACACCTATACCACCACTACCAACTATTGCACCAGACGCACCACCTGGTGATGTTCCGGGAGCTTCTTCACTCGCCATTTCTCGCGTTTTCTCCACTCTTTCTTCTATAAAAAATTGTGCAAGTGCTGCCCAGCCTTCGTTACCATCTGCTTTATCAACAGTGCCATCTGCTGTTAAACGCCATTTAGTATCCCAGTTGTCTGTTATGGACCGAAGAGAAAAACCAACAATTTTTCCACTAGAGGAGTCGTGACTTCCATCAGCAGCAGCTACATCACCTCCATCTCTAAGCACCTTAACTTCATAGTGCTTATCTTCATTTTCAAAATGAAAGTTTCCAGTTAGATTAAGGTTATCTCTAAGAGAAAGCTGTGGAGCTGAATCTTCCTGTTCTTTTCGAACTTCCGACGCTTCTCGAACTATTTTTTCAAATAGAGTATTAAAAATTTCTGCTCTCATCGGGGTTAATATTCCACGACTATTGCCATACATCACTTTCCCATCATCTTGCAACAGCAAGTAACATGGATCAGGAATATCATTTTCTGCAGCGCCTTTTCTTTCTTCAGCACCTCCTCCAAATTTAATAGAAAAATGACACCCATCTTTAGGGCCAGTTATAGCGGAAATAGTGCCGTCTTCATTTACCTGACGCAAAACTACAAATTTTTTAGAATAATTGCTCCAACCATGATGAATTATTTCTCCTTTATCGGCTAGTGATGTAAGTGTGGTTTTTTGCTTTTCTAGTTGCGCTAGTTGTGCTTTTTTTGCTCCTTGCGTTACATACCCTAGAACAAAATTTGACCATCCTGCATCAATAGGATTACTTGCTGTAACAACCATACCTTCACCCGTCAAAGACCTTTCACCTCGTGATGCCCCCCAAGATTTTGTTCCAAAAGAAAAACCAATAATTTTTCCATCTGGAGCAACTCCATCGGCACTAGCGGCAGCACCTTCTACTGCTCTGATTACTTTAACGTCATATTTTTCAGAGCCATGACTAAATGTAAAATCCCCGGTTAGTTCAAGGCAGGCTCTAGGATTTAAAGTGTCTGGTTGTTGAGGAGGTTGAGGAAGTGGATACGTGGTAACCACAGGCAACTCTGCCATAGTCGCAAGAATTTCCATTATCATTTCATCGTTTACTGCCCTATCAGCACTCATATTATCATTCATTCTCACTACTTCCTCAAACTTTTGCACCGCTGCTGCCGTCGCATCATCCATCTCTAAACTTGGAAAGAGATAGTTGTGCAAAAATACCTCCTCTTGTCCGTCTGGAATCTTGATATCGCACAAACCACTACCTAAACAACCCCACGATTTTTGATTACCCCATCTTCTTACTGACTTTGAAGCAATATTTTTTGCTTGAGTTATGGCAGCTATTTCTTTCAGTTTTTTTACAGTATTCTTATCTTCCTCACTATCTTCCTCATTCGCTTCAATCCCATTCAAGCAGTCAATTACACCAGTAATAATAGCTCCAAATCTCGATCCACCACCAGCTTCCATGCTTTGAAATTCTTCAACAACTTTTACTGATGGATATAAATCCTTAAAAGCCGGAGATTCTTGCTCTGCCATCTTGCGCTGAATGCTGTGGGCGGCAATGATTCTTTTTTCTAACTCGATTTTTTTATCATTAGACTGGGCGGTGAGAACGTTAATTCTCGCTTGCATCGCTGGGAATTCACCTGCCGCAACAACTTGAGCCCGAATTGCTTCCCTATTAACTTGCTCTAATACACCACCTTCCTCTGCGCCTGCTGCAGCTGCTGCAGCCACTGCAGCCGCTTCTGCTGCTGCTGCCGCAACTCTAGCTTCAACCATTTGATCGAACTCTGCTTGCAATTCATAAGATCTTTTGCCATCAGCTTCTCTAGCTTCAAAAAATTTATCGGCGCTTTTTATCACTTCTGGAAGATTGTCGCCCGTGATTTCCTCGGTTGGACATCCAACAATTTCTGCGATTTTTGCTTTGATTTTAGGTAGAGTGGTGGCGCCAAAATCTTCATTAGAAGCTCTACCAGTCTCTCTTATAACGCCAACAGCATTGTTTAATATTGAATGAACAGCACATGTAACATCTCCAACCTGCGAGACTCTTTCTTCTGCCGGAGTTACCGCGATTTTACTTAACCACTCATCTCTATCTCCACCAAAACGTTCGATCAAAGTTGGTAGCAAACCTCTTGCAAACTTATCTGTAAATGAAGTGGCATCAACGCCACTTGAATCGGTGAATATGGTTATTTTGTTTTTAACATCCATGACCACTGACATCCAGTGACCATTTTCCCAATAAGGAAAAGTTATGATTGCTGGTTTTTCATTAGCGCCCTCTCCTGTTTTGTAATCAGGGCCAAATTCAGCATGTTCAATAATGTCAGCAACATCGTTTAGCTCGGCATTTTTTGCAACTTCGCCTTCACAAAATACGCGTCCGATAACCACAGCTGATTGATCAACAAAAAACCTAGTGGCTGGAGAAGTTACGTCATCTCTTAGTGCAATTGTGACTGGTGCGGAATAGGCAACTGTCGCTCCTTGTTGTGGTTCAAAACTTGTCTCCCTCCACCCTATTTCGACGGTAGAACCGTTTATTGTCTCCCGTGCATATCGCTTACCTTCTTCCGCCAAAACTGTTGTCGCAGACTCTCTGGCTAGACCACTCACCATATCATCGGAAAAAGCTCCTCGCACACCTTCAGTGGTAGCTGTAGTATTTCTCTGCGCGACAACTCTCTCCAAATCTCTCTTACCACCAACGTGGGCGGGGGCACCAGCAGCAGCTCCGTCTGGAGCCGCGACTCTATGACCACCACGCACCATCTCATTATAAATTTTTAAGTATGATTTTGGCATGAATATCTACTGTTAGGATTTAAATGTAACCTACTCCAAAATTTCGTAACCAGCAAAGAAAAAATTAATTTCATTTTTAGCATTTTCCAGACTGTCAGAACCGTGAACGGAATTAGCTTCGATTGAAAGAGCGAATTCTTTGCGGATGGTTCCGGCGTCAGCATTTGCCGGGTTAGTTGCTCCCATAATTTCACGATTTTTTAATACCGCGTTTTCGCCTTTCAGTACCTGCACAACAACTGGGCCAGAAATCATAAACCTCACTAAATCCTTGTAAAACGGGCGTTCGCGATGCACAGCATAAAATTCTCCAGCAATTTTTTCTGAAAGCTGCATTCTTTTTTGCGCTACAATTTTTAAACCCGCATCTTCGAATTTTGCGTTAATTTTTCCGGTTAAATTTCTTTGTGTCGCATCAGGTTTAATGATCGACAATGTCATTTCTGTAGCCATTTTTTTTAAATTTTTAGTTGAAATTTCTTCTAGAAAAAGAAGCGGACAAAAAATTAGGAAGGATGCGGTCTTTGTCAAGAAAGACTAACTTGCATTTGAGGTGCACCGCTTTTAAATCTTTTTTTATTTCAAATTTCTTCCTCAAAAAATGTCAAAAAATCAACTCTCGCTCGAGGAGCTTTTCGCGCTCATAAAAAAGAAAATTTCCGCCAAAGAAAAAAATTCCTACAGCTACGAATTAGCAAAAGGAGGAGTTGAAAAAATCACACGCAAAATTGGCGAAGAGGCTCTGGAGGTGGTGATTGCGGCTTTTATTCACGACAAAAAAAAATCCAAAAAAACTCGTGAGGAGTTGGTTGGAGAAGTATGCGATTTATTTTACCACAGCTTGGTATTGCTGGCGGAACGTGGGATTGAGTTGGATGAGATTTTGAGTGAATTGAGTAAAAGGAATAAATTAAAAAATAAATGAACTCCGTAACTCTCACCAACTCAGCGCTAGAGCGCATCAAAGAAATTCAACAAAAAGAAAATAATCACCAAAAATTTCTGCGCGTTTCAATTTCTGGTGGTGGCTGCAGCGGATTTCAATATGTCTTTGCGCTAGATGACAAGACACTAGAAGGCGATATTGAAATTGTTAAAAACACTGCCGTCACCGACGAAACTTCTCTGCCATTTCTAATCGGCGCTGAGATTGAATTCGTCAAAGAACTCGGCTCTTCCTACTTCAAAGTCAACAACCCTAACGCCAAAGCCAATTGCGGCTGCGGATCATCTTTTAGCATTTAAGATTTTTAGTTTCGTCATTGCGAGCGTAAGCGAAGCAATC
>CAIYMZ010000046.1 GCA_903927415.1 uncultured Alphaproteobacteria bacterium | reverse complement strand
CCAAAACACTGGCGGAATCGGCCGGGCACATCGCCTCTAATGGGGTGTAAATCAAACCTGTTGGTAAATTGATGTAAAAAACAAAAAGTGCTGGACATTTTAATCACTTTATGATAGGTGAGAATGTACACTCACTAACATAAGGATGATTGCCATGGAAAAAGATTGCTATCAAGAGATTATCGATGAAGTTAGTAAAAAACTATCTGAAAAATTTATTTCGACCGAAAATAATTTACCGGCGAGATCAATATTAATAGATTCTGATATCCTTGAGATTATAAGGGATATTGGGCTGCAAACGACCAAAAATATTTTAGAAAGTACACGAGATGAGCTGGTCCAAAAAATAAAAGAAAAAGATGGACTTTCAATTCAGCGAAATCCAACTATTGAGTATAATTCGATTTTTGGAAAGATGAAACTTGACTCTCCATATTTGTGGGCAGAAGGAATTTGCTCAAAACCACTATTCGATGAGATGAAAATCTCTCATAATGGACGCAGTGAAGCTGTAAACCGTGCTTTAAGCGATTTTGGTATTGAGGATTCATTTGGAAGGGCTAATAAAAGATTCAAAGAACACTACCATTATGATATCGGATCGAGTGCTGTAGATCGATCAACTAAAAAAACAGCCACACAAGCAATGGAATATATGGAAAAGAAATTATCCAGTTTTGACTCAGAGAAGGAGCAAGAAAAGCCATCCGTAAAAACAATGTTGGTTGAGTTAGATGGCTGTGAGATTCGAACAGTTCAACAAAATGTAATTGAGGGTTCGAAAGAAAGAACCCCTGTTTATGATAATCCTAAAAAAGAAAAGATCATTAGTTGGCGCGATGTTCGCTTAGGTTTTGTGAGGCCAATTGATCCTGATACAGGCCAAAAAATTTTTGTTGGTAAGATGGATTCATATCCAGTAGTTATTAACCAGTTACATAACGCTGCTGAACTAATCGGAATGACCCAAACGACCAATGTTGTTGGAGTAGCTGATGGGGGAAATGGTCTTAGTGAAGAAATGAAAAGGCAATTTTCCGATATGCAATTTGTATTAGATAAGTCACATCTGAAAGATCATTTTTATGAAACGGCAGAAGAAATGGGAATATGTAAAGATGATCGACCGAAGTGGGTAAACCCTCGCATTAAAGCTATTTCAAACGGTGAAGTCAAAAAAACGATGCAAGAACTCCAGGACGAGTATGATAAAAAACCCAACCAACGTTTAAAGAGATTATTGGGATACATTGAGCGATTCAATGACGCATTGAACTACAATGAATTTAAAGAGAAAGGCTATCCAATTGGTTCTGGTGAGATAGAAAGTGCCCATAAATCTATTCCCCAGAAGCGGTTAAAAATTCCTGGTGCAAGCTGGCACAAGGATTCAATTGACCCTATGCTTGCTCTGCGAATACTAAGAGCTGACGATTGGTGGGATGACTTTTGGAATGATCGGACTGAAAAATTATTAGCGGCTTGATTTACCAACAGGATTGATTTACACCCAGGACAATGTTACCGGGCTTGTCTGGGAGATGAAGACCAACAAGGATGGAGTCAAAAACTACAGTGATCCGCATGATGCGGATAACACCTATACATGGTACGACAGCAATCCGGCTACCAATGGTGGTAATGCGGGAACTCCGGGCACTGGCACGGATACCGAAGATT
>CAIYMZ010000045.1 GCA_903927415.1 uncultured Alphaproteobacteria bacterium | reverse complement strand
CTCAGTGTCACCCCGCACTTGTTGCGGGGTCCAGAAAACTAAAAATGAAAATCGACTTCTTCAGGTTGAATGGGTATAACATGAAAAACCGCTCCTTAAAAATATTTTTCCTTTTTCTTTTATTTCACTCCTCGCTTTGTCTGGCGCAGGGCTTGAACTATGACGATGCAATCAATAACAGAAAGCGCGGAGATTACCAAGAAGCGGAAAAAATTTTTTCGTCACTCATAAAAAAAGATCAGAACAATTCTGAATTATGGTTTCAGATTGGGTTAGTGCAAAGGCTCCGTGGAAAAGTTTTGGAGGCAAAAAATTCGCAAAAAAAAGCGCTAAAAATTTCTCCGCAAAATAATGATGCCAAGCTGGAACTGGCAAGGCTTTACCTCGCTGAACAAAATTACGAAAAAGCGCAAAAAACAGCTGATGAAGTTCTGAAAAATAATCCGTCTTATCTCGAAGCGCAGGAGCTTTCTTCCAATATCACTAAGGTAAAATCAGCACCACTTGATTACTACAAATGGCGGCTCGACTTGGGTCGCGAGCTCAGTCGTTTTTCACGCGTCGATCAAAATGATTGGCAGGAAAATTTTGCACAAATTGGTTTTCATCCGCAGAAATCAACATCGCTGCATATTCGTTTTGATGATGTGAGAAGGTTCGACAAGCATAAGAGGCATTACGAAATCGGTTTTGATCAGGCTCCGAATAAAAATTATAATTTCGGTTTTGATGCTGGATATTCGCCCGATTCAACATTTTTGCCAAAGTGGCGACTAAAGGCCAGAGGTGGCGCGCGCGTTATTCGTGATCATCAATTTATAGGCGACACTTGGATTTTGGCCAATGTCCAAAAAGATCGTTACGAGCATTTCGATATTTTTACCCTCAAATCCGGCCTTGGTTATTTCATCACTAAAAATCTCGAGCTGAAAGGTTTCATCATCAATGTCATCGACCAAAATGATCACAATACTAGCGGCTGGGTGTCACGTCTTGATTGGCAGACTCCATTGCCAAAATTACGAATTTTTACCGGCCTATCTTCAGCGCCAGAAACGCAAAACGCGATTGTTGTCGATACGAAATCAAAATTTCTTGGTGGAGCTTACGAGATCGATAGAAACCTATCTCTAAACCTTTCTTACACGCGTGATGATCGAGAAAATTCCTTCATCAGAAAAACCATAGCCGCCTCAATTTCTCTGAAGCTCTGATGACAAATTACGTAACCGCCAATTTTATTTTATGTGGCACTTTCGCAATTGGCTCAATCGCTCTCGGTGTTTTTAGTTTTTTGATAATTCTAAGAATCTTTCGTGACCGTCGAAAAAAAATTCGTCAGAAATGCAAAGATGAGATGAAGAAGAAAATTTTTTTATACCTTAACAACCCGATAGAAGATTTGAGGCGAAGCCTTACTAAATCTAGGTTTGAGGTCAGTGTTCTCGTTGAACTCGCAGATGAGTTGCTCAGAAATTTGAAGGGAAAATCCTACGTTCTGTTGCTCGAAATTTTTTCTGATGCCGGTATTTACGGCTACATCAAATATAAACTTTTCAGCAAAAATAGAAAAAAATACGCCTCAGTAATTAACATTTCTTCGCATTTGGCTGGAGATGAAATTAAGCAGCGTTTGATTGATCTTTTGGAAGACGATAGTGACTCCATACGTTACTCTGCCGCCGAGTCTCTGGCCTATACTCACGACCTAGAATTGCTGCCAATTATCATCAAAAAATTTGCAGAAAAAAAATCTCTTTCTCACCTGATGATCGCAAATATTTTTGATATTTTTGGAGAAAAAATTGTCACAGAAATGGCGGCATTAATTAAAAATAAAAAGACTCCAGATCGCTTACAAAAAGCAGCGCTACTGGTTTTAGCAAAACATTCGAATGCTAAAGAAATTGCTGAAATAGTGCCGTTTTTATGCGGCGATAAAAATGATGATTTGAGAGCCTCGGCCTTTCTCGCTCTTGCTGATGCCAAAGTTGAAACCGACATCAAATTGCTTGAAAAAGGCGGAAAGGATAAGAGCTGGCAAGTCAGGCAAAATGTGGCTCGCTGCGCTATTTACAACTTCCCGCTTTCAACAAAAATACTTGCCGATTTGCTTAAAGATGAAAATTGGCTTGTGGCTTTTCAGGCAGCCAAATCAATGATTGCCGCTGGTTTGCAGGGAAGAAAATTGTTGGAGTTAATCGCGCAAAAAAAATCATTCGATGCTGTCAGAGCTAGAGTAATTTTAGCAGAGGAGATCAGCCATGCTTCGTGATTTTTTATTCCAATTTTACGACGAAATTCTCTCTTTCTCTTATTTGGTTTTGGGATTTGGCCTGTTTCAAAATTTAATTTATCTGCTGCAACTGCCGCTGGCAGCGCTCGAGCTCCGCAAAATAAATTTGAGAAAAAAAGAAGATAATCGCTGGAATCTCATCAAGTCCGAAATCGCGCTGCCAATTTCAATCATTATTCCCGCTTACAATGAAGAACTGACAATCTATGAAACCGTGCTGTCAGCGCTTTCGACGCAATATCCATCTTTCGAATTAATCGTAGTCAATGATGGCTCGAAAGATGATACGCTTGCTGTGTTAATTAAAAAATTCGGCCTCAAACAAACAGATCGTTTCTACGAAAGCCAGTTGCCGCATCGGGAAATCAAAGCAACTTACACCTCTTTTCTTTATCCGAATTTGCTGGTGGTTGACAAGGTGAATGGCGGTAAATCTGACGCGGTTAACGCTGGGATTGACATCTCGCGTAATCCACTTTTTTGCACCATTGACGCTGATTCTCTGCTCGATCCCTCTGCGCTACTAGCAAGCGTACAACCATTCATTGAAGAGCCGGAAAAAATGATGGCGAGTGGTGGAACTGTGCGCATCATTAACGGCTCGATCGTTGAGGATGGCGCAATTACAAAATTACGTTTACCAAGAAAAATTCTGCCCTTGTTGCAAGTGATCGAATATGTGCGCGCTTTTTTGATGGGACGTATTGCTTGGAGTCATATCGAAATCGTCACCATAATTTCTGGCGCTTTTGCAATTTTTAAACGTGACATCGCTATTACAGTTGGCGGCTTCAACACTAAAACCATCGGGGAAGATTTTGAGCTGGTAATAAAAATTCACCGACATTGTCGCGAGAATAAAATCGATTACGAAATGCGTTTTGTGCCTGAGCCAGTTTGTTGGACAGAGGTTCCAGAAAATCTGCGCGCATTAAAAAAACAAAGAATTCGTTGGCAGCAAGGTGCTCTTGAAGTGCTATTTAACAATGTCGGCATGTTGTTTAACCCAAAATATGGCCGCATTGGAATGCTAGCTTTTCCACTGATGTTTGTTGTTGATGTACTGTGTCCAATCCTTGAGTTTCTAAGCTACATCCTATTCCCAATATTTTATTTTTGCGGCATTTTAAACATCGAATTCATGCTGATATTTTTCTCGCTGTTTTTTGTTTTTGGAATTTTCATCAGCGTCATGTCATTGGTTTTGGAAGAGATGTCACTGCGTCGCTTTAGTCATGTTAAAGATTTGGTCATCATGGGATTCATCGCCATCATCGAGAATTTTGGCTATCGTCAACTTAACAGCCTGTGGAGAATCATGGGCTGGTGGCGCTTCATTACTAAAAAACAGGATTGGGGGGAGATGATGAGGGTGGGGTCTAAATCTCTTCAGCAATAATTTTTTTCATCCTTTCCACATCACTCAAATGCGGCGCATGTCCGCAATTTTTAAAAATTTCTAAACGAAAATTTTTGATTTTTTTTTGAAAATATTCGGATTGAGAAGCGTGGACGATCATATCGCCAGCACCATGAAAATAAAGGGTGCGAGGCATGTTAGAAAAATCGATGTCGAAGCAAGAAAATCTCTCCAACTCCTTCAGCCAAAAAGCTAAATTCGCAAAATTTTTTTCGTTAATATCGAGAGTTTTGACGATGTCTTTGGCGTTACGATCATTCATCGCCATTAGGATCGCGAACTGCTTCAATGTTTGGTCGGGCGCGTTGGTGAAGTTGCGATAAAATTCATCAAAAACTGCCTTCGCCATTCCCGCCTGAATGCGTGAATCTTTGATCATTTGGAAGGGTGGCGCGATTAAAATCAGCAATTTCGGCACGAGGATTTTTTTCTCGATGAGGCGGATGGCGAGCTGCCCACCAAGGCTCCAGCCCATTACAATTTCCGGATTGGAATCAACGGATGAGAAAAATTTCTCGGTGTTGTCAAAGGCAGAATAATCCAAAGAAGAGACAAAAAAATTGGGATCAAAAATTGATTCGAGTGAATCGAATTTTTGACCCCAACCTGTGAGACAGAGAATTTTTTTGGACAAGATTTTTAGCTGGCTATTTCGGCCTTAGCCTCAACTTTAGCGGCGCCACCAAAATTAAAATCCCCAAATTTATTTTTGAATTTGGTGAGCCTTTCATTATTAGCGTTGACGAAATTCTGACCTTTTTCTTGCCAAGCTGGGTGATTTTTTGGATCAACGTCTAACCTTAGAGTATCACCTTCTTTGCCATAAGTGGTAAGAATTTGGAATTTTGTTCCATCAGTCATGACAACATTGAGTTCATGTTGCTTTGGATGTACACCAGCTGCTTGAGCTTTCGGAAGTTTTGCTTGCGACATTGTTTTTGTGAAGTTTGTTCGAGAGTTTGTTCAAAAGGGGCGGGCAAGCTAGAAAAGAAAGTTTTTTAGTCAATACGTGATTGTACAAAAATCTTGACATTGAGGAGCCTGAACAGACTATGATCCACATCATTTCAGTTTTTAGAAAAGTCTCATATCAGTTAAAGGCCAGTCAGCTCTAAATCTCGCCGCAGCATTTGTATCATTATCAACAACAATAATTTTGATGAAAAAAAGCTATTTTTTGAAAAAAAAATTATCAGCTATTTGTAAAGTTTGCGGATCATTTTTGGTAAAAAATTTAGT
>CAIYMZ010000044.1 GCA_903927415.1 uncultured Alphaproteobacteria bacterium | reverse complement strand
GAAAATCAGATTAGTTTTGATGGGACAAAAGGCGATGTCAGCCTAGGATCAAATTGTAAATTGTCCGAAAGTGATGGGTTGAAATGCGATTTATTTTTAGAAAATTTTGTTCCCGATTCCATTTCGGCGCTTCATCCATCCTTGGGCCATCTGAGTAAAGTTGCTGCTTCATTTGACGGCAGTTTTTCTTTTTCAGTAAAAAATGGCGAATTCAGCAATGTTGTTTTCAAGCTAAAAACTGAGAAAGGTGATTTTGAATTTTTGGATTTCTTCGGTCAAAAAATAGATTTTTCAAATTTTTCTGCTGTCGGTGAATATAGCCACAAATTAAAAATTCTAAATTTATCGGCGATTGAAACTGATTTCTCTTCTGATCAAAAAGATGCTACCAAGCCACATCTGGCAATGTCTCTACTTATTTCGGACTTAAGCGATCCGCAACAGAAATTGGATTTTTACATCAGGCTACAAAATGTTTTAAATGACGAATTGGAAAAATTTTGGCCAACAGCTTTGCATGAAAACGGTGTTCGTGAATGGGTGATTAATCACATGAAAGGGGGCATGATTCGTGAAGCCAAGGCCAAATTTTCTTTGCTGCATGATGAGGCGGGAAGTCGCTTGAGTGATATTAACTCTGAGGTGAAATTTTCTGATTTTGAACTCGAATATGGCGCAGAATTTCCGGTGATCACTAAACTCTCTGGTGTTGCAAATTTTACGCAAAAAAGCATGAAAATTTCTATCGCTGCAGGCGAAGTTTTGCAGAGTAAAATCTCAGAAGGCTTGGTTGCTATCGATGATTTTTCAGCACCAATTACGATGTTAAAAATTTCTGGTAAAACTATTGGACACGCTGCTGACACGTTACAACACGCCAATCATACGCCAGAATTTTATGCCGAAATTCAAAAATATTTAAACGGAAATTCGCAAAATGATTTTGACATTCGCATCCCATTGCATGGTGAAGTTGGTTTAAAAAATACTTACATTGCCATTAATTCAGCCATTGCTGGTCTTGATAATCCTTACGTTAAAGGTGGTGTGATCATCAATGCTAAAAAAGATTTCGGTAAAACTAACTTCATCACAAATCTCGATTTAACCGCTGCAGAGCTGGTTGGGAAGGCAATCGATGTTGAAAAAAAATCTGGAGTTGAGTCGGGTTTGGATTTAGTTGTGATGATTAATAATCCACAAAAAATTTTCCTAAAAAATATTTTGCTATGGAAAAAAGAAGAGACCGACAAAAAAAAATCACCCTCAAAAATTTCTGGCGACATCAGCTTCGAAACCGCGCCGTTCCTGCTCACATCGGTTGACTTCAAAAATAATAATTTCGGAAAAAATAATTACGAATTTTCCTACAAGGCCGATAAAAAAACTGCGTCGCAAAAAATTTTAATTAAGGGTCAGCAGTTCAACCTAAGCTCGTTTATTGATGGAAAATTTTTCAAAAATTTTTCTGGCAGTGGAAGCGGTTTTTCCAATTTTCAAATCCAAGCTACAATCAACAATGTTCAGCTTCTACACAATAAATTGGTGAAGAATTTTTACCTGTCTTTGAACTGCCAAAATAATTTTTGTTACAAGGGTTTGGTCAAAGGTAATTACGGAAAAAATCAGTCGATTAATTTGAATGCCGGAAAAAAACCGCAAGCAGAATTCGTCGCGATTGATGGCCGCATCACCGATGTTGGCTATCTCGCCGAGGCTTTAGGAATTTCAAATGTGATTTCTGCTGGAGATGCAAAAGTGGAATTACAAAATAAAATCATCGATAAAAAACCAGTTTTGTCGGGAGAAATCACCATCGACAACAGTATCACAATCTACGAAAGCCCCACAGTTAAGCGGCTCGCCAGCAACACGCTTTTCTCTGCCATCAAAGACAAAATTTTTTCCAGCGAAAAAACAATTTTCGATTCAGTGAAAGTGGAATTCGATTTCCAGAACAGCATCCTCAACATCAAATCACTCATCGCCAACAACTACAAAATCGGCATCACCGCCAAGGGCGCCATCAATCTCAAAGACGACAGCTATGATTTAAAAGGCATGATCGTGCCAGGATTCCTCATCAACAACCTCTTCGGCATCGGCAAAATCCCCCTAATCGGCGGCGTCATCAGCGGCTTGCTGACTGGCGGCGAGGGCGGTGGTTTATTTGGTCTTCACTACACTTACAGCAAAAATAAAACCGACAAAGAAGCGGTGTTTGAAACGAATAAAGTTGCTGCGTTTGTTCCGAGTACGATTCAGAATTTGTTTGATTGAAGAGTTAAAAATCTTGCCATATTTTTTTGGTTTTATTCAGTTGCGAATGGTCTCGTTTTTTGGTCACTACTTCAAATCTCTATCCGATAACCACAGATCACAAACTCAAATCATGCAAAATAATTTAATCAAAAAAATTGTTAGCAGCTTTTATGTGCTGGCAATGCTAACGGTACAAAATTGCTCAACAATTTTTAATGGTGGCTCTCAATACATCATAGCAGAGCCTTCAAACCAAAATGGAGATCATCTTCCGGTTAGAATTGAAACTTTATCCGGTGCTTACAATGGCAAGCTTCCTGCGACGATAGTGACTAGACCATCAAGTTTTAGTGATGTTATTATCGAACTTGAACAACCATGTTTTGTTGAGCAAAGAATTAAAGTTACAAAAAGTGTCACATCTTCTTTTTGGGCAAATATTCTTATCGGGGGTTTGATAGGCATGACAATAGACTACTACACTGGATATATGTGGAAGCTCGATAAACACATCATCATCCCAACTGAAAAAAAAGAAGATTGTCCGCAATCCACCAATCAGAAAAAGAAAAACCAATAACTAATCTTCTTTTTCTTCTCTCTACCAACCTTTAAACCAACATAAAAATATGAAAAAACTTTCTATTCTAACCATTTTATTTTTTATCAGTTCATGTGCTTCTATTTTTAACAGTGGCAATCAAACCATGCTTGCTCACCCAACTAATCCAGAAGATGAAGGCGTGGTTGTGAATGTGAATACAAGCTCTGGAACTTACAAAGCAAAACTGCCAGCGACCATCATCTCTGCGCCATCAACATTTTCTGATGTTACCGTGCAAGTTGCTGACAAGTGTTATGAAAAAACTGAAGTTGTGATTAATAAGAGCGTTACCCCTTCATACTGGGTTAACATCATAATCTGGCCAGGCTTAATCATTGACGCTCTTGATGGCTACATGTGGAAATTCGATTCACAAACAATCGTTCCAACATCTAGAATCGATGGATGTAAAAAATAAGTTTCTGATTTCCTAAAATAAAAATTGATGGTCATCAAAAGGTGTCCGTCAATTTTTATTGGTCAGTTTGGTTTATAATTTTATTCAAAACCTATGATTATTAGAAATTTCCTATCATCGCTTGTTATCTTTTTTTTGCTGAGCGGGTGTATCGGTATTAGATCTGGCAAGGTAGCGGATGCTTCTGTAAAGATTTCACCATCTTCTGCGAAGAAGATAAGAATTTATGCCAAGATCATCTACTCTTCTTCGTTTCCGGCTGGAAAAAAAGCAGCGGTAGAGGTGGCGCATAAAAAGCTTTTTAGTGATGCAATTCAAGAAACAAATTGCTGCATCATCACTAACGATCAAAGTTCTTCGGATGTTGTTTTAGAGGGATCGTTTCTCAATGAAAGTAGTGGACTGGCTTTGATATTTGCTGTCATCACTGGATATACGCTTTATACAATCCCATCTTGGATTAATGCAAAATCTCGAATTACTGCTATTGTGACTGTTGGTAAGACTCAGAAGCTGTATAATATCAGCGATTCCTCGTTAATGGTTCAGTGGTTGCCTTTTGTTTTAGCGATGCCGTTCAGAGAAAATCCGATAAAGATGGAGCAACAAATGAATGTTAATCTTTATCGAAATTTTGTTTCTCAGATGAGACAAGATGGAATTATTCAATAGTTTAACAAATTAAGTTTACAAAAAACCGGCGGTCAGAAAACGACCGCCGGTTTTTTTATGTCTCATCCTCAATGTCATGCTGAGCTTGTCGAAGCATGATTCAGGGCACGGTGCCCAGCCCCATGAGCTATTTGATATTTAAATGAGATCCAATCATTGACCCAATTCCAATATAAAACAGGGCTAATTAATATGACAGCAATTACTGCGGCAAAGCAAAAGCCAGCTT
>CAIYMZ010000043.1 GCA_903927415.1 uncultured Alphaproteobacteria bacterium | reverse complement strand
TGGCCGAAGGCCAAGGATGACGTGTAAAAGAATGGCAAAAATTATTAGATAATTTTTGACTTTCTTAGTGACCAAAATTATGGTCATAATTCTAGTCATCAATCAAATCTTAATCAAAACTATGCGCTCAGAAAATATCAGCGAAATTAAAGCAAACTTTTCTTACTACGTCAATCTCGCGGTTAAAAAAGGCGAGACGATTGTGATTTGTAATCACAATGTTCCAGTGGCGGAAATAAAGGCTGTGGAGCCGATTGTGAAAGGCAAAAGAGTTTTTGGAGTCTGTAAAGATAAAATTGTTTTACCGGATGATTTTAACGAAACTTCACAGGAAATAATCGACTCATTTTATACCAACAATATTTTTCCAAAAACCCGCAAAAAAACCTCAAAAAAATAAACCCATGAAATACCTACTCGACACCTGCACTTACCTTTGGATCATCACCGACAATCAAAAAAATCTTTCCGACAAAGTACGGGAAATTTTTCCTGACAAAAATAATGAGATTTACATCAGTGTCATTTCACAAATTGAAATGACCATCAAGCAGATGAAGCACAGGATCCCCGGCCTCTCGCGACCTGTGATCGACTATTACAAAAAAGATAGAATTGGCAGCGAGGTTGATCTTTTAACTCTCTCACCTGAAGACATCGATTGTCTTACCAAGCTCCCCAAAATCCACTCCGACCCATTCGACCGCCTACTCATCGCCCAAGCCATAAATCGCGGCATGACCATTCTCACACCCGACAAAAAATTCAAAAAATATCCGGTACGCATAATTTTCTAAAATCAAAATCATGAAAATCGCCAACACTCCCCAAGCCCCGTATTACGCGGTTATTTTCACTTCGCTAAAAAATAATGCTGACGCCGATTACGAAAAAATGGCGGAGAAAATGGAAGAGTTGGTAAAAAATCAGGCGGGATATTTGGGACATGAAAGCGCTCGCGAAACCTTGGGAATCACGGTTTCTTACTGGAAAGATTTAGATTCGATTCGCAATTGGAAGAAAAATTCTGAGCATTTATTTGCACAAAAAGAAGGAAGGGGAAAATGGTATTCTGCTTACCGAGTTAGGGTCTGTAGGGTTGAAATGGATTATGGGTTTTAAAATTACCACCATTTAAAATATTGATTTCAGCGTCTGTCCTCTCCCTTACCTTCCTCCACTCCTCCATTTGCTCTACAAGAATATGACGGCTCCACCGCGGCCGGAGGATTAACTGCCATCATTTTCTGCAACCAGTCTTTTTCTGAGATTTTCTCTGCGTTAAAAAGTAGCCCCTGCTGTATTGCAAGCTGAGTGATTTCTAAATGATTTTTACAAATCGCTTCGTCAGTTGGAGTTCTTCCGTTATCCTTATTAATTTTGTTGGCAAAATCTCTGATTCCTAGTTCTTCGAACTTTGCCAATAAAAACTTGAACAGCTCCAAATTCCCACTAACCGCAGCATGGTGAAGCACATTGCTTCCGTTATGGTTTACACTCCGGATTTGTTCTAGGTCTACAGTCAACAAATATTTCGCCATTTCATATTGGCCTTTACTGCAAGCTACGGCCAGTAGCGTAAGGCCTGAGTCGGTTCTTTTAGTTAACTGATCCTCATATTCATTAATCAGTTTCTCCACCATTGCAACATTACCAGCTGCGCAGGCTTCAGTGATCAAAAATAATTTTTCACCATGGACATTTTTTGTCTCATTTGGATCAACCCCAAGCTCTAGTAGATATTCTAAGTAATCTATCTTGCGTTCGTCTTTTGTTGTCACCACTAAAAATGCGAGATCATGCAAATATTGTTTTATATCCTGTTCAGAATTTTTGATCAACTCATCAACATTAAGCGCTGATAATTCTTTTATTTTTTCTGCAGATTTATCGGAAGCAAAAAACCGAGTAATTGCTATTTGTTGATCTATTACTCTCTGAATAATTTCTCTAACATCAGGTTTTTGGCCTAGTTTTGTAGGATCTGTATGTGGATCTTTTTTAAAAACTTCGAAGGGAGAAAATTTTGCATCATGATCTTTGGTGATAATTTTTATAGTTTCTGGCGGCATCAATTCTAACGAGCCGTCTTCTCTTATAAAAAATAACTGCGGCACTAAATCTTGCGAATTAATTACTCCTATAATCCTAGCAGTATCAGCCGAAGAGAGGGTCGATCTTTTTCCGGCGCGAATAATCATGGTTTGTGACTCATCCAATTTTGCTTTTATCTCTTCAGCATTGTCTCCGGAATAGCAGCTGAAGACACTGATCACCGTTTGTCCCGCACGAGCTAATTCTGCAAAAATCGATTCTGGTTTAATCTTTCTTCCGAGACTGATTATTCTGTCACCTTCGCCATGACCATAGAGAACCAAATGAAACTTATTGTGTGGACTTGCTGCAATAGCAGTCTGCACTACCTTTACGGCCTTGTCATAACCTACTGCATCGCTGCACTCAACAAAACCTTTTAATCTTTCACCAAAAAAACCTTCCGGATCATTGATTCCAAACAACCCAAATTCTATCATCATGCCTCTTGCAACCAAAAGAAATACCTTTGGCAGAGTAGAATCTGGATTTCGATGCTGCACCGCTGCGCCAGCTGATTCATGTAATAACGGATATCCGCCACCGCCGCCACCGCCTCCACCACCGCCTCCTCTTACAGGACTTCTGTCAACACCATCTCTAAAACCTGAATCACCGCCACCTAACTTAGGCGGAGAGGCAGTAAAGGTTTTGGCTGCTTCCTTGGCTGTTCCCAATGTTAAATGAAGTACTCGAAAATTCTCCGCTCTTTCTTGCAGAATTCTTACCAAAGATTCTTGAAAGCTAATTTTTGGCTCCTCTTCTTCTCTACGAGTAGTCGCATCTAAGCCATCTCCAACGCTATGCCATATCTCACTCAACACCGTCTTAAGACTTGGCCTCATGTCTTGTAATTTATTGAAAAAGTGAAAAGTAATGCTCTCGGCAACATTAATTTTTTCTGGATTGGGACACCTATCATTCGGGTGGTAATCGAGACCACTGATTATGGAAGCCAACATCACCCCCGATATTCTGAAATGTCGCTTGATTAGGTGTGTTAAATAACCCTTATAATCAGAATCAGTTTTATCTTTGAACACATGGTGTTGACGATTTGGTAGATCTATAAGACCGGCCAAACCATCTGCAACAACCTCGCATATTTTAGACACTGGCGTTGCATTGTGGCCCGGTGGAAGCTCTTTACCTAGCTCTTCCAACATTAGTTGTAAATTTGCTATACGGATTTCATTAGACCTATCACATGCCCTTAGATCACTTTCTAACAATTTGATCAAATTTTTTACGGCAAAATATTTGCTAAGATTAGCTAAAGTTAAGATTTTTCTACCTTCATTAACTTTTGGACGACAATCTTCGTCCATTTCTTTTTGTGCTTCGCCACCCCTTGTTTCTGCAGAGATTTTTCTAGGCGTAGAGGTTCCAGGCTCTGCATTGATTATTTGCAAAAATTTATTTGCGATCTTGCAAACCTTGTCACAAGCAGATTCCACTTGGTTGGCTTTGATCATGCTATCAAGCAAAGCTTTCTCTTGATCACTAATAACAGTGACGCCTTCGAGCCTTTCTCTTTCTCTTCTTCTGTTGTAATCACTGATTACCACTCCCGCTTCAACTAGCGACTCTGTATCTTCTGCAAATGTACGATCATTTTGAGCAAAAGCATCGGTTAGCACGTTACGCATCCTTTCATGTAGGTCTTCGTATCTTCCGACCACTGGGATTGAGTCGATAAATAATTGCAACAATACTGTATAAGCAGTGACATGGTCTCCTTGACGCGAAGTTAGTTTTGTACCTTCTCGAACGTTTGGCCTGCGTTTATTATCTATGATAAATTTTATTTTTGGATTGGGCCCAGAACCATCTATTTCGTACGAGACAAACTCAGTGCGATCAACTACAGGAGCGGGCGTATCTGTTATTATACGACTAAACGCGTCTAATCTTTTTTGTAACACTTTAAGCGATGCTTCTTTCTCTCTATCTGCCGCCAATATTTCAGATGGGTCTTTGGGTTGAGCTTTCGCCTTTTCTTTCGCTTCTGCTTCTGCTTTTGCTTTTTTTGCAGCCTCTTTTTCTTCTCTTTTTTTAGCTATCTCTTCTTCGGAAGGTCGCACACGTTTTTCTACTTGTCTTTTTACCACTACATCACCACCGCCACCGCCACCGCCGCCTCCACCGCCGCCTCCGGCACCAGCGCATACGGATTTATCAACACTTATTTCCGTTATCGATTTTCCGCTCTTAAGTTTTTCTATTTCAGATTCGATGCCTTCCTTGATCTCTGAAAGTCTTTTATGCACTTCGTTTAGAAGTATAGCATTTTCAAAAAATATCCGATCACGCAAAACTGATGCAAAATCAATAGACGCACCATGTATGACATCTCTTTTTTCTAAAGCGGCATGTATCAACTCAAATTGCTTCACCCTATCTTCGTAAGAATTTATAATTCCCGACATTACAGAACTCTCGTTCGAATCGCGTTCTAATGAATCAGAATATTCACGTAACGCCTTGAGAAAATGCCGCGGCAAATCAAATACATTACTTCCGGAGTTTTCAGCTGAAGAATTTGCCACCATCTCAACCAAATCTCGTGCAATCTGACTATTGGGCAATTATCCCCTCTCACACAAAAGAGGCATTGCAAAGTTGGAATCGAGGAGGTAGAAAATGAACTTCTTTAATTCCAAAACCAAATCTTTTTTAAAAATGCACAACGCAAAAGTTATCTCGCAGTCTGTGGTGTTCGTTGATCCTACCTACAAAGGTTTGTTTCCTCAACAGATGCCAATGCAACCAATTCAATTTCAGAACATCTTCACCCCCCTAGCAAACGAACTTTTGCTTAAAACTGTTATGAATGGCGTTGATGGTTTTAGAGTGCCTGCGCAGCCAGCACAAGGAATACAAATGGTTCAAGATTTCATTTTCGGAGATTTTGTCTTTTCCTATAATGTATTCCCTCCGAAGTTCACAATAAAGCATAACTCTACCGAGAAAGAAGCTGATAAGATCAAAGAAATAGCAAAGAAAATTGTTACACTCGGAAATCTAGGCAATTCACTAGGAGCTGTAGGGTTTAATTACGAGATGTCTATAGATAACGAGGAGAATAAAACCAATTTAAAAAATGCGCTTTCTAACCCTTCAATTATCAACGAATTCGATGATGTGAATGCAACCCTAGCTTACAAAGAGGGGGAAATGACTTTAAACTTAACTATAGCCGATGCGGTTATTAACGGGAAAAAAGTAATTTTTATCGGAGCAAATTTTCACAACGAAATTTCTGCCACAAATAGGTTTGAGAGCGTTATAGAAAAGGATTTTCGAGGTATTGTTGATAAAAAGCTGAACGCTATTTTTGATAAAAAATGAGCGATTACATTTTCAAAACAGGCGACAGTCCGAGCAAACTTGACAAGCGCGAATTTTATCCATTGTTCGATCAGAACTCTAGACCAATTTTGCCAAACCAAGAAGCAGCCAATCTTTCTATGGAAATCGGAAAGATACAAAACCGCTTGGATTCTCTGGAGCGCAAAAAGTATATTTATTGGAGTCCAAAAATTTTAATTGGGTTTTTTACCATACTTACTATTGGTTTAGCGGCATGGTGGCAAGTCTCGGTTTATGTAGCAGAAAGACCTTATGAAACTGCGCAAAAAAGAATTGATGACCTGACAAAAGAAGTTCAAATTTTAAGATGTAAAAGCAGCATTTTGTCAGATTGCTATCGTCTGAAATGTTCTTCTCAAGACATCAATCAAATGAAAAATAACTGCGAGACCATTACAAAATAGCCTGCGCCAGCACTAGATCAAACATTCCTTTATTTTTCCTGTTATTATACCTGAACGCAAACTCGTTCACATAAAGCTGTAAATGCTTCTTGCTCACATGATGGTAAATTCCATAAACCCCACGCTTCAAGGTTGACCAAAAACCTTCAATGCTGTTTGTGTGAGCGTCAGCACCTTTCTTGTATTGTCCTTTTGAGTGATTCACAACTTGGTGTTTAAACTGACTGTAGAGCCAGTAGTAAGCCTTGTGTTCGTCCGTGATTATCTCGCTTCCAATTTTTACATTTTCGTAAATCTTAGCCATGATTGTATCACGCTTCGCGTCATCAATTACAAAGGCTCTAACTTCTTTATCTCTTTCCAACATACCAAGCACGATATTTTTCTCGAAGACTCCTTTAGCGGCGATTCTTTTGCTCATGTGTTTGTTTTCTGCTTTGCCGCCTAGATAAGTTTCGTCAATCTCAATTATGGTCTGCATAAAATCGTCATCGTTATCGTCATCTTTTTTGTCGCCTTTCTTTTTCTTATTACCCATCGCAAGACGAATCTGGCGAAGCATGCGCCAAGCGGTTTTGTATGTAGTGCCGATTTCACGCTGAAGTTGAAGCGCGCTAATTCCTTTCTTTCCGTTCAAGAAAAGATGAATTGCGTAGAACCATTTTTTTAAGTCAGTTGAAGATTTTTCAAAAATCGTGCCAGCGAAAACTGAAAACGAATTGCCGCAACTTTTGCATTCAAACATCTTTGGCAAATCAAGCCTTTGGTAAATTTGTTCTTCGCTGCCGCCGCAGTGAGGGCAAACAAGATTCCCCTCGTATCTAAGTTTAACGAAGTAAGCGATAATCTTTGGTTCGCTTGGGAATTTCTTTTTAAATTCTTGGAAGTTCATAAAATAAGCCTTTGAATTGCGTTGAGATCAACAACTGCGCAATCTAAAGACCTATTTTTTGTGTGTCAAGGGATAATTGCCGACTATTGGCTAAAATATGTGCTTTCTGTTTAAAAATAAGAAATTTACCTTCTGGACCTAGTTCAAAATGACCTAATCCAAGCCTCATTTCACCTTTCGCAACTTCTATTCTAGCAATACCAGATCCGCTACTAGCTACGGTACCTCCACTTCTTTCAACCGTATCTGAATGCCCGCTGGCATGAACTCTAGCGGGAGTTTTTGGTAGAGCGACGCTGTCAAAAGTTCTTTCGGGACTTGTTACTGCATCAACCTTGTGATCAGCGATAGGAGTGGTTGGACGACTCATAATTTAAAATTTAAAATCATAAAAAATATGTCACGCGCGCCCCATTCACCAATTTCATTTCAACCCGAAAAATTTCTCAAAGCTGGCAATGAAATTATACAGAGAATGATGGCTAGTGATGAAGCTAGTGCTAAAGAAAGCGCCGCTCACAAACAACCAGATCACGCGCCTAATACCAAATTGCGACATCTAGAAACAATGCTTGATCACATTTTCATATCCACAGGCGGCAGTGTTGAATGTGACGGCGTAAGATGTCCGATATTTACTCCAAGCGACAACAGAGTTTTATTATTCTTCGACACAGTACACAGCTTCGCTAACGAAAAACCTTACAGCGAAACAGAACTATCTCGCCTTTCTGGAGCATTCGGTAGCGACAGAATTATTCAGATCAAAAATATGATGAATGATGGCAATGAGCACGCCACATCATCACGGGATTTTGCAAAACATTTGATGAATTGGATGGTCAAAGAAAGTGGAATTAACCACGGAGGATATTTTGCAGACATCGCGGACTCTCGCGCAGCAATTGAAACGGGTGGTGATGATCGATTTTCTGTTTTTGATAAAATTCGCGCTGAATCCGCTTTCGAAGCTGGAATAAAATCTCTCTCTGCAACTAGCGCTGTTGATATCAGATATCTCGCTGGCAAGACTGGCATTCCATCGGGAGTAAGACTTGAATTACCACAAGCTAAATCGCTTCAAACAGAAAGCAGAGCGGTAAGAGCTTAAACTAATTTCACCAACCTCCCCACCAACGTAGCAATCGCCCCCACCCCAATCCCCGCCTCATCTTGCATCTTCACCTGCGAATTTTGTTCGATGAATTCGTCCTTCATAAAAAGTGATCTGAACTTAAAATTTTTGGAATCTAGCAAACCATTCGTCAGCAAAAATTGTGCGATGACCGAGCCAAATCCGCCGATCGCGCCTTCTTCGATCGTGATCAGCAATTCGTGATTTTGCACGAGTTCGCGAACTAAATTTTCATCGAAAGGTTTGGCAAATCTGGCATCGGCAATGGTGATTTTTAATCCTGATTTTTCTTCGAGAATTTTCGCCGCTGCTTTCACATTTTCCAAAACTGTTCCGTAAGACAAGATCGCGACACGGCTCCCAGCTTGAATCAAACGCCCTTTGCCAATTTCTAAAATTTCCTCGTCAGCAAAATTTATTTCCGTTGTCGCTTCGCCGCGCGGGAATCTAAAAGCACTCGGGCGATCATTAATTTCATTCGCTGTGTTCACCATTTTTACTAATTCTTGCCCATCAGCCGCCGCCATCAAAACGAAATCGGGCAAATTAATCAGGTAAGCAATGTCGTAGGAACCCGCATGAGTCGGGCCGTCAGCGCCGACGAAACCTGCGCGATCAATCGCAAATCGCACCGGCAATTTTTGCACCGCAACATCGTGCACAACTTGATCGTAAGCGCGTTGCAAAAAAGTTGAGTAGATAGCGGCGTAAGGCTTCATCCCTTCTGTCGCAAGGCCTGCGGCGAATGTCACTGCATGCTGTTCGGCAATTCCAACGTCAAAAATTCTTTGCGGATGATTTTTGGCGAAGATGTCGAGACCAGTGCCAGAAGGCATCGCGGCGGTGATCGCTAAAATTTTTTCATCTTTTTTTGCAATCTCAGCAAGCCTGCTGCCGAAAATTTTTGAGTAACTCGGAAAGCTGGCGACGGGCTTGTGCTGCACTCC
>CAIYMZ010000042.1 GCA_903927415.1 uncultured Alphaproteobacteria bacterium | reverse complement strand
TTACAATATTCTGGATTCCCGCCTTCGCGGGAATGACACGAGCAATAAAAGATCAGATCAATTGTCTGAGTGCCATCAAAAATAACATGATCGCGTTGATCAAAATTACTGTTTTGGCAATGAATTTAAATTCGGGAAGTTTGGTTAAAAAAAATCCGCCGCAGGCTGTAAAAAAGAGCGACGGAAAAGTGGAGATTCCGAAAAAAAACATTCCAACTGCCGCTAAAATTGGCGAAGAAATTGCGGCGGAAATTGCGAAGGCGCCGTAGAGCAATCCGCAAGGAATGAAGCCAAGAATCAGGCCGAGAAAATAACCTCGAAAGCCGCGCGGGTCTTGGAATAAATTTGTTACCACACCTCTCCCTCTCCCCCAAGAGAACTTAGATTGGGAGAGGGTTGGGGTGAGGGGTAAAATTTTTTTTAAAAAAGAAATTTTCTTCTGGAAAAGACCCAATTTTTTTAGGTTTTTTGATTTAAAGCGCAACGCGAAATCAGAAAATTTTCCGCCACACTTGTCATCCCCGCGAAGGCGGGAATCCAGAAAAAACAATCTGGATCCCCGCCTTCGCGGGGATGACAAGGAGGTGGTAAACAGACTCAAAAAAAACAACGAAGCAAAAAATAAAAACAGTGCCGACAAAAATCTGAAGCCAGAAAAATCCTGAATATTTTTTGTAAAAAACGAGCAAAGAAATCCGAGAAAAACATAGGTGGTGATGCGTCCAGCGTGATATGGCAGTAATGCTAAATTTTTTAATTTTTGAAAATTAGAGAAATTTTCGAGCGGAGTTTTTTGCAAGCGATTTGAAACTTGAGTCAAAACGAAAGGCCCGCACATTCCAACACAATGCGAAAATCCGCCGAAGAATCCGAGAGAGGTTAGGGACAAAATTAGCGTGAAATTGTTGGTCATTTTTAAAAAATATCTCGCTGTCATGTTGAGCTTGCCTCCGCATGATTCTAGGCACTGAATCTCAAATCATGCTTTGACAGGCTCAGCATGACAGCGAGTTTTTTAATCGATGTTTTAATTTGCAAAATTGCTCTCGCGTTTTTAGTTTGCGCGGCTTCTCTTCACTTTAAATTTCAATCAACATGAAAATCAACTTCGCTAAATCAGCGCCGATTTCTGCGGCCAAAAATTCCATCCAAGTTTTGGTTTTGACCGAAGAGCAAGTCAAAAAATCAAATTTAAAATCAGTAAAATTCGCCAAAGAAAATTTTGCTTTTGAGGGAAAAAATAATCAGGCGCATTTGGTTACGGATGGCGCTCAGATGGTTGCTGTCATTGGAGCGGGAGCGGAAAAAAAATTGAATGATTTAGAATTACAAAAAATCGGATCACGCATTGTCGCCTTTTTAAACGCGATGAAAATCAAAGAAGGCAGCGTTTTTTTTGAAGCGAAAAATCTTCCCAATCTCGCTTTTGGCGCGCTTCTACAAAGTTACCGTTTCAACAAATATTTCGAAAATAAAAAGAAAGACAAAGAGCTGAAAGTTCAAACTCTGAATGTGATGGTCGCTGACGTGAGTAAGGCGCAAAAAGAATTCGCACCTCTAGAAATTCTCGCAGAAAATATTTTTTTCCTCCGCGATTTAGTTTCTGAACCTTCAAATATCCTAGAGCCAGAAAGCTACGCCGCGATTTGCAAAACTTTAAAAAAAGACGGATTGGAAGTTGAAGTGCTTGGCGAAGCTGAAATGAAAAAGTTGGGAATGGGCTCGCTGCTTGGTGTCGGGCAGGGCAGCGAAAAAGAATCGCAACTCGTAATTCTAAAATGGAATGGCGGCAAAAAAGGCGAGCAGCCTTTGGCCTTCGTCGGCAAAGGCGTCACTTTCGACACTGGCGGAATTTCGATCAAGCCTTCAAACAACATGGAGGACATGAAAACCGACATGGCTGGATCCGCTGTGGTCGTGAGTTTACTGCGTAATTTGGCGCAAAGAAAAGCAAAAGTGAATGTGGTTGGAGTTGTTGGGCTTGTAGAAAATATGCCGTCTGGAACTGCGCAAAGACCGGGTGATGTGGTGAAATCAATGTCGGGACAAACAATCGAAGTAATCAATACCGACGCGGAAGGACGCCTTGTCCTCGCCGACGCTTTGCATTACACCAACACAAAATTCAAACCGAAATTTATCGTTGATTTAGCGACGCTAACCGGCGCCATTGTTGTTTGTCTGGCCGATGTTTACGCCGGACTTTTCTCCAACGACGACGATCTCGCTAAAAAATTAGAAAGCTGCGGAACAGCGACAGGAGAGCGTGTATGGCGTATGCCACTCGGCGAAGAATATGATGAAATGATCAATTCCGACATCGCCGACATGAAAAATGTCGGCTCCGGTCGTGGCGCCGGCAGCACTACAGCTGCACAGTTTCTAAAACGTTTCGTCGGCGAAACAAAATGGGCTCACCTCGACATCGCCGGCGTCGCGTGGAAAGGAAAAGGTGACGCGATGGCGGTGAAGGGTGCGTCAGGCTTCGGTGTGAAGCTGCTCGACGAGTTGGTGAAAACTTACGAGAAAAAATAATGAGGCAGGATTTTATCCCATTTCACGATGCTCTTGAATTTGCTGCACAGGTCTCTGCCAAGCCTGTCAGCAAGCACAATCTGATGTATCTCGTCACCTACGGAAAAGTTGAGGCGGTGAAAGAAAATGGTGAAACTTTTTTGAATCAAAGCGACCTAAACCTTTACTACAAAAGTCTCGAGGGCAGCAAAGAAAATCAGTGGAAAGAAAAATATGGCGATGAAATCAACTGGCATTTGTCCTTTGAAAATCTCAGAGAGGTCGACACAACTAAGCATGTTCACAGGCTTCATCCCTACAAAGGCAAGTTCATTCCGCAGTTGGTTGAATATTTTTTGGATGAAAAAACTGATCAGTTCAAAACCAAAACTTACTTCAAAAAAAATGACATTTTGCTCGATCCATTTGCTGGTTCGGGAACAACAATTGTGCAAGCAAATGAATCAGGAATGCATGCCATTGGAATAGATGTCTCTAGCTTCAATTGCATGATTGGACGAGTGAAAATGTGTGACATTGACGCAAATTTTCTTAAAAAAGAATCAGCAAAAATTCAGCAAAAAATAGACGGATATAAAAACCAAATTGTTGAAAATTATTTGCGTGAGCTAGACGCGATTTTGCTCAAGCATAACAAGGCTCTAACTGCTCCAATCATCAAAAAAAAATCGACAGAATTCGGTTTAGAAAAACGTGATTACATCAAAAAAATTTGGAGTGATTTTTCTGCCGATTTTGTGCTACTGAAAAAAAAATTTGTGCTTGAAGAAAATGGGGTGACGCCTTGCAAATCCTCATCATTTCTCGACAGATGGTATTTTAAAACCGTGCGTGACGAGATGAATTTAGTCTTCGCAGAAATCAAAAAAATCTCCAATCAAAATCTCAAACAAGTTTTGGCTGTTATCCTCTCGCGCGCAATTCGCTCTTGTCGCGCAACCACTCACTCCGATCTTGCAACTTTGGTCGATCCACAAATCGAGCCTTACTACTGCCACAAGCATAACAAAATTTGCCGTCCGATAATGACGATGAAGGACATGTTTAAGCGCTACAGCGCAGACACTGCAAACCGCATCACTCAGTTCCAAGAATTACGCAGTAACAGCCTTTTTCACTTCATCAATGCTGATGCAAGAGAGGCTGACATTTCTTCGGAACTTGAGAAAAAAAATCCGCAATTAGCCAAAATTTTTGGTGAGAAAAAAATCGCCGGAATTTTTTCTTCCCCGCCTTATGTTGGACAAATCGACTATCACGAACAACACGCCTACGCCTACGAGCTTTTTGGATTTGAAAGAAATGATAAAAAAGAAATCGGCCCGCTTTTTCAAGGACAAGGCCAAGAAGCTAGAAAATCCTACGTCGAAGGCATCTCACAAGTTTTGCTGAATTGTAAAAAATTTCTTCGCGATGACTTCGATGTGTTTTTGGTGGCCAATGACAAACACAATCTTTACCCGACAATCGCTGAAAAATCTGGGATGAAAATCGTGAATCAGTTTAAAAGGCCGGTGCTTAACAGAACCGAGAAGGTGCGCAATCTCTACTCCGAAGAAATTTTCCACTTAAAGCAAAAATAAAATGCCACTTAGTCAAAGCAAAATCTTTGAAATCGAATTAGTTCTAAAAAATAGCCTCAGAAATAAATTTCAGAGCTACAAGCCAGAACCAGCATCTATGCCGTTTCACACTAGATTGTTAGGCAAAGATCGTATGGCTTTATTTTCTTTTATTCATTCACTTAACACCAATTTTGGCACCAGTATTTTTGAGCCAGTGGCAACATGTCTTGCGACTAATCGTTTTGCGGTTGTGCAATCTCAAGCGGATGTTGGAAGTGAGATTAGCGAAGATGCACAAAAAGTGATTCAGGACATAATGGATGAGTTAACTGCTGTTACTTTAAGTCCAAATAAAGTCGCAGAAACGGATGCGATTAGAAGAGTTTGTCGCAGCGGAAAAATGAAAAAAATAAAACCGACAAAGATTGATGTTTTGTTAAAAACCGGTGACGAAAAGTTTTATTTTTTTGACATCAAAACAGCAAAGCCAAACAAGGGTGGATTCAAAGAATTTAAAAGAACATTGCTCGAGTGGACAGCATGTAAGCTCGCAGAAAATCCAGAGACTGATGTTAATGCGATGATTGCAATTCCTTACAACCCCTATGAGCCAAAGCCATACTCGCGTTGGACGATGGCTGGCATGCTTGATCTAAAAAATGAATTAAAAGTCGCTAGTGAGTTTTGGGATTTTCTTGGTGGAGAAGGTTCATACATCACTCTTCTTGATATTTTTGAAAGAGTTGGATTGGAGCTTAGATCAGAAATTGATTCATACTTCGAGCGCTACAACAGAAACCAAATTTCTTAAAAAATGAAAAAACTCCTAATCCGCGGCGGCAAAAAACTTAACGGCGAAGTGCAAATTGCTGGTGCAAAAAACGCGACTTTGCCTTTGATGGTGGCGTCGATTTTGACTGATGAGAAGCTTACTCTCACAAATCTCCCCCACGTTTCTGACATTGCGACAATGGCCAATCTTTTGGAAAATTTGGGCATTGGGATTTCATTTGATGGGACAGATCCAGATCTTGGCAATCAAGGCCGCGTCATGATTTTGGATGCGGAAAAAATTTCAAATCCGGTCGCGCCTTACGATCTCGTGCGAAAAATGCGGGCGTCGATTTTTATTTTAGGACCGCTGCTGGCACGGCTTGGCAAGGCTCGCGTTTCTCTTCCCGGTGGTTGTGCGATTGGCACTCGTCCGGTAGATTTGCATTTGCAGGCGATGGAAAAGTTGGGCGCAAAAATCGAATTGAGTGGCGGTTACGTTGACGCTGTGGTCGATGGTCGACTCAAGGGTGCCGAAGTTAATTTTGAAAAAGTTTCGGTCGGCGCCACTGAAAACACATTGATGGCCGCGACTTTGGCGACAGGTGAAACGGTGATCAACAATGCTGCTTGCGAGCCTGAAATCATTGATCTGGCAAAATGTTTGACCGCGATGGGCGCGAAAATTTCCGGCGCCGGAACTCCGCGAATCGTCATCCAAGGCGTCGAAAAATTACATGCCGCACGTCACCGAATCATTGCCGATCGCATCGAGGCTGGAACCTACGCCGCAGCAGCCGGAATCACTGGTGGCTGCATTAAATTAATCGGCGTCGAAATGTGGATTTTGGGCGGATTTAAAGCGGAGTTGGAGAAGGCCGGACTCACGCTGAAACAAGTTTCTGAATTCGAAGTCGAAGTGTCGCGCAGCGGCGCGGTGATTAATCCTGTCAGCATCTCCACTCATCCATTTCCCGGATTTCCAACTGACATGCAAGCCCAGTTCATGTCACTAATGGCGGTAGCCGATGGCAGTTCAACAATCGAAGAAACCATTTTCGAAAATCGTTTCATGCATGTGATGGAGCTAGTGCGGATGGGCGCCAATATTGAATCGCACGGCAATGTCGCCGTGGTGAAAGGTGTAAAAAAATTAACTGGTGCCGAAGTAATGGCGACTGATCTGCGCGCTTCAGTCTCGCTAGTTTTGGCGGGTTTAGTTGCAGAAGGCGAAACTGTAATCAATCGCCTCTACCACCTCGAGCGCGGTTACGAAAGATTAGCGGAGAAGTTGATTGCCTGCGGGGCGGATATTAAAATTCTTTATTAAAACCAAATATTCCGCACGTGCGGAATATTTAAAAAAATCACCAACCAACCCAGCAACGCCAACGCCTCAACACCAATGAAAAATTCACAAAATCAAAACCAAAAAACAATTACTCAAGACCAAGTTAAATCCAAAATTATCAAATTGCGTAACCAGAATGTTTTGCTGGATAGCGATGTGGCGGAGCTTTATGGGGTTGAGACTAAAAGAATTAACGAGGCGATAAAAAGAAATCAGGAAAAATTCCCAGAAGGTTATCTGTTAAATTTAACTTCTGATGAATGGGTGGAATTGAAGTCGCAATTTGCGACTTCAATTGTTAAGGGAGGAAAAACCAAACTTCCCACAGCCTTTACAGAGCGGGGCTTGTATATGCTCGCCACAATTCTGAAAAGTCCTCAAGCCCTTAAAACCACAATCGCAATCATTGAAACTTTTGCGCAGGTTAAAGAATTGGTGCAAAGCGTTTATCAAATGGCGAATGCTAAAAGTGACGAAAAAAAAATTAAGATATTCGAACGAAGCACAGACATAATAGCTGACCTACTGGATAATGACCTGATAGTAAGTCAGCACGAAACTAGTTTTAAACTTAAGCTGCCATTCTTTGAGATAACCAAGAGGGTAACGAGGGTAAAAAATGAAAAAAATTCAACAGGTCAAAAATAAGTAAACGATCCCAATGTTCCAATTCCTAGCCAAAAAAATCTTCGGTTCTGTCAATGAGCGCGTGATTAAATCACTCTTGCCAGAAGTTGAAAAAATTAATGCATTTGAGCCAAAAATTTCGGCGCTTTCTGATGCGGAATTGAGGGCGAAAACTGACGAATTTAAAAATCGGCTCAAGGCTGGCGAGTCGCTTGATTCACTGCTTCACGAAGCATTCGCGGTTGTTCGTGAAGCGTCGAAACGCACGCTCGGCATGCGGCATTTTGATGTGCAGATGATTGGCGGAATTGTGCAGCATCACGGCAAAATTTCAGAGATGAGAACAGGGGAGGGCAAGACGCTCGTCGCTACTCTGCCTTGCTATCTCAACGCTTTGACTGGTCTTGGTGTCCATGTGGTCATTCCAAATGACTATCTCGCCAAGCGTGACTCTGCTTGGATGGGCAAGGTTCACGAGTTTTTGGGATTAACCGTAGGTTGCCTCACTAACGAGCTTGACGATGAGCAGCGCAAATCCGCCTACGCTTGCGACATCACCTACGCCACCAATAACGAACTCGGTTTCGATTATTTGCGCGACAACATGAAATACTCGCTGGAACAAATGGTGCAAAGGTGTCACAACTTTGCGATTGTTGACGAAGTTGATTCGATTTTGATCGATGAAGCGCGCACGCCGCTGATTATTTCCGGCCCAACCAACGACAATTCCAAACTTTACGAAGAGATTAACCGCCTGATCCCGCGCCTCACTGCCGCTGATTTTCAACTTGAAGAAAAAGATCGCGGAGTGTTTTTAACCGATGTTGGCATTGAGTCGGTGGAAAAAATGTTAAAAAATTCCGGCGCGATTGCAGAAAATTCTTCGCTCTACGATCCGTTGCACATCTCGCTGGTGCACCACGTCAATCAAGCGCTCAAGGCGCATAAAATTTTCAAAAATGAGATCGATTACATCGTCAAAGATGATTCGATTGTGATCATCGACGAGTTCACGGGACGCATGCAAGAAGGCCGCCGCTTCTCTGATGGCTTGCATCAAGCGCTTGAGGCCAAAGAAGGCGTGAAGGTGCGCAACGAAAACCAAACTCTCGCTTCAATCACTTTTCAAAATTATTTCCGACTCTACAAAAAACTTGCCGGCATGACAGGAACGGCGCAGACCGAGGCGGTTGAGTTCGAAGAAATTTACGGTCTAAAAGTTTTGGAAATTCCAACCAATCAACCAGTCGCGCGTAAAGATGAAGATGATGAAATTTACAAAAATGAAGCGGGAAAATATGACGCGATTATCCGCGCGACCAAAGAGGCGCACGAAAAGAAGCAGCCGATTTTAATGGGCACGGTGAGCATCGAAAAATCTGAACATCTCTCGAAATTGCTGCGTGCACACAAACTTCCACACAATGTTTTGAACGCAAAATATCACGAAAAAGAAGCGGAAATTATTGCGCAGGCGGGCGTGCCAAGCGCGATTACGATTGCGACTAACATGGCTGGCCGAGGCACGGATATTAAGCTCGGAGGCAATGATGAAATGTTGATCGGCGAAGAAACTGATCCGCAAAAAATCGCCGAAATAAAAGCAAAAGTTGAAGAGGATAAAAGAATCGTGATTGAGGCCGGAGGGCTTTATGTGCTTGCGACCGAGCGTCATGAAAGTCGCAGAATCGACAATCAACTTCGCGGTCGTTCTGGCCGTCAAGGCGATCCTGGAAAATCGAAATTTTTTCTGTCGCTCGAAGATGATTTGATGCGAATTTTCGGCTCAGAAAAATTACAATCTTTGCTCTCAAGGTTTGGCTTGAAAGATGACGAAGCGATCTTTCATCCCTGGATTACAAAAACTCTCGCCGGCGCGCAGCACAAGGTTGAAATGCGTAATTACGAAATCCGAAAAAACCTGCTGAAATATGACGACGTCGTCAATCACCAGCGCAAAAATATTTTTGCTTTGCGCGCAGAAATTATTGGTTCGGAAAATATTTCGAAAAAAATTCAGCAGTTCAGAAGCCAGATAAATCAAGAGCTCGTCGAAGATTGCATTCCGAAAAATTCTTACGCTGAGCAGTGGGAAATCGATCTTTTGGAAAAAGAAATTTTCAGAATTTACGGCGTGAAATTCGATTTAAAATCAGAGTCAAAAAAAGACGGTGTTACTGAAAAAGAAATTCTAAACTTCGTCGAAGGCAATATTGGCGCGCTTTTCGAGGATAAGGAAAAAAAATACGGTGCTGAAATAATGCACAAAATCGAGAAGCAGATTTTTTTAATTACTCTCGATTCGGAATGGAAAGATCACCTCTTGTCGCTCGACAAACTCCGTCACGGCATCAACCTTCGCGCCTACGCCCAGAAGGATCCACTCATCGAATATAAACGCGACGCCTTCAGTCTTTTTGAAGACATGATGCTGCGAATTGAGGAACAAGTCGTGAGTCGTGTTGCTCACGTGCAAATAAATGTCGAAGGTGATGAAGGCTTGCTGAATCTTATTGCACGCGCTCCAAAACAAAAAATGTTTGAAACGAGAAATGATCCGGCTTTAGCGGATTCAGCAGCTGATGAGCGTGTTCGTAAATCAAACTTGCCAATCAAAGCGAATGTAAGGCCGGAAGATCGCAATCCGAGAGATCCATCAAGCTGGGGAAATGTTGGGAGGAATGAGCCTTGTCCTTGCGGGAGCGGGAAAAAATTCAAACAATGTCACGGATAAAATTTTAAATTTAATCATCTAATCGCCATGAAATTGATTCGGTTTTTTATAGCTTTAATGCTGATTGCGGGATTTTCTTTTTTGCTCAACTACAGCATTCTTCTACATCAGAAAGCTAAGAAAGTTGAGAATGAAGCGAAAGAGATCGAAGTGATTTTATCTGATAGTTTTGAACGGATAGAAAAAATTATCAGTTTTATCGGAAGGAGAATTGTTGATGATAGTCAGGATTTTAACCTAAAAATTATTCATCAAGTTTTTATCCAAACCGCAGCCATTCATGATTTTAATAATATTTTTTCGTGGAGTTTGTTCGATTGGGTGGACGCCGAGGGCTATCAGTCTGTTAATACGATGATTGGTGTCAGAAAAAATCCGCCTTACATGGCGGATAGAAATTATCGCAGTAGAGCTAATAAAAATTGGAACTTAATTTTTTCTGAATTGACGATTGGCGTTCCAAGCGGAATGCGCGTAATTCCGGTTGGCGTGCAAATTGATAATAAAAAATCTCAATATGCTGGGACTGTGACAGCTGGCATTAATGTCAAAAAATTGACCAGCTTAGTTTCGGCACAGTTGGATAAAAATATTCACTTTGCGGTGGTTGATAGCAGAAGTAACAAATTCGTTTTTGGTTCACGTGATGCAGAAAAATATTTTAACGACATACATTTCGGAAAGACTGATTTTACTGACGATAATCAGCTTATTTTCACAAAAAATATGGAAGAAAAATATCCGTATAGAATTTTTTCTAGATATGACAGGGGTGAGTTTTGGCATGAGGTTGTGCAGTCTTCCATGATTCTTACGATGCAAATAATTGGCACTGCTTTAGCCGTAATGTTCCTGCAAAAGATTACAAAACCCGACATCAAACATGTTCTAAAATAACACGAGTTGATTATAAATTTGCTGCATATCGGTGAATATTTTGCATAAAAAATTTAAAGAATATCGATTAAACCCAGATACGTCATTTTCAAGCTCTAGGCGAACTATACCCATTCAAGTTGAAGAACCCGATCCTCAAGTTCGTCATTGCGGAGCTAGATTCTCTTGGAGCTCGCGTAAGCGAGTCCTAGAGAATCTTCATCCGCAATCCATTCGGCATTCAGCTGCAGTATGGATTGTCCAGTGGATTGCGGATGAAGAATTTGTAAGTCGCTAAACGCTCCTACAAATTCTAGCTCTGCAATGACAAGTTTAGAGTTCGGTATCTTGAATCAGTTTTAGTATATACCGAATCTGATTCAAAACACCGATCTTTTAAAATGGACCCCGCAACAAGTGCGGGGTGACAACTCATACTCAGTGTCACCCC
>CAIYMZ010000041.1 GCA_903927415.1 uncultured Alphaproteobacteria bacterium | reverse complement strand
GGGTAACACCATCTTTATTCGCAGCATTTACATTCGCTCCGCTTGTTAGAAGAAGTTCACAAGTTTCGCGATGACCATTCTGCGCTGCGCTGCGAAGAGGGGTAAAACCATCTTTAGTCGTAGCATTTACATCCGCTCCGCTTGTTAGAAGAAGTTCACAAGTTTCGCGATGACCATTCTGCGCTGCGATGTGAAGAGGGGCAAGACCATCTTTAGTCGTAGCATTTACATTCACTCCTCTTGCTAGAAGAAGTTCACAAATTTCGCGATGACCGATGAGCACAGCAACGTGAAGAGGGGTGGAACCCTTTGAAGATTCTTGATGAACAAGACTTTCGTTTATTCTTAAAATTTGAGTAACAATTTCACCTCTACCGTTACTAACAGCAACGTAAAGTGGCGTGACATACGCCTTATTTCGCCCATCACTCATTGTTATTTTTGCGCTACTATTTAAAAGATTATTATGAGCTGAGATCAGCTTCGTAGCCTCTGCATCACCTTCTGCGGTTTTTGCAGCGAGATGTGCAAAAAGAGCTTCTAACAATTTTGCATCTTCTCCTTTCGCCTTTTTTATTGGAGGACATGTTGTGGTTCTATCGTCACTTCCGCTTCCGCCTCCTCCTCCATGACTTTCACTTTCCAACAATGGCACTCGTAATGAATCTTTTTTCTGCTCATAATTTTATAAAATTGAGGTTAATAAAATGCGAATTTTTGATGGTATTAGAACTTAAGTAGTACTCGATCATCGTTAAGATTAAAGATTTTTTTAAACTTTGAGTCAAAATTAGATGCCTGAAATTTTACAAAAACATTGCCACTAAAAATGCCGCAGTAGCAAACTCCCCTTTCCAACTTTCAGATTTTTTACAACCGCACGAACTACGTAGGAATTGGCGCGGCGCACTGCCGTCACTAAATTCATTTTTTTTGCAACGTTGCAGGCAATCGCACAAGCCAAGGTGCAGCCGGTTCCGTGGATATTTTTAATTCCGATTCTTTTATTGGTGATTAGGTGAAAATTATTTTTTTCGTCGAGCAAAATGCTGCGGATTTTTTTGTCGGGAAAGTTTAGGTGCCCACCTTTGATCAAAATATTTTTAGCACCGAGAGCCTTGATTTTAGTGGCGGCGTGCTTCATATCGGCGAGGTTTTTTATTTTTATTTCGGCGAGAATTTCAGCTTCGTCAATGTTGGGTGTAACCAAAAAAGCGCCGGCGATTAATTTTATTTTTAACGCGCTGACTGCTTTTTTTTCAAGGAGTAAATCGCCGGAAGTTGCAACCATTACCGTGTCCAAAATCAGCGGAATTTTTTTGGCTTTTCTAGCGAGAACATCAGCGACGCAATCAATGATTTCAGCAGTTCCCAGCATTCCAATTTTTACGGCGTCGAATTTAATGTCGTCCAAAACAACTTCGAGTTGCTGGCGTAAAAATGGAATTGGTGAATTGTGAATCGCGAAAACTTTTTGTGTGTTTTGGGCGGTGAGACAGGTGATTGCGGCGGCAGCGTAAGTTTTGTGGGCTGCCGCTGTTTTGAGATCAGCCTGAATTCCCGCGCCACCAGAAGGGTCGGAGCCGGCGATGATTAGGATTTTGGGAATTTTTTTATTCATTAAAAAATATGTTTCTGGACCCCGCAACAAGTGCGGGGTGACGATGTAGATAGATGTTTTTTCAATTTATCACCCCGCACTTGTTGCAGTTATGGTGTCACCTCACACTTGTTGCAGTTATGGTGTCACCCCGCACTTGTTGCAGTTATGGTGTCACCTCACACTTGTTGCGGGGTCCATTGAATTAAAGCTCAAAAACTTTCTTCCCACCAACAACCGTCATCACCGCACGTCCCTTCACCTCAAACCCGCCAAAGGGAGAATTTTTGGATTTGCTGTAAAATTTTTGTGGATCGATCACCCATTTGTGGTCGAGATCAATCAGCGTCAAATCTGCGCGCGCACCTTTTTTGATTTCGCCACCGTCGAAATTAATAATCTTCGCGGCGTTGCAAGTCATCTTCGCCAGCAAATCTTTCAGCGATAAAATTTTTTGGTGATAGAGCAGCAAACTCAATGGCAGCATGGTTTCAACGCCGACGATTCCAAAGCTCGCTTCCTGCAAATTTTTTTCTTTCGAGGCGATGTCATGCGGCGCGTGGTCGGTGGAAATCGCGTCAATTAATCCGCTGCGCAGGCCTTCAATCAGAGCGGCGCGGTCTTTTTCTGAACGTAGTGGCGGATTCATTTTGGCGTTAGTTCCTGACTTCAAAATTTGCTCGTCGGTGAGTAAAAAATGATGCGGACAAACTTCGACTGTGGCCGCTAAACCCTTGTCCTTCGCGCGTTTGATGGCATCGAGAGCTTCGCGAGTTGAGACGTGAAGCAAGTGGTAACGTCCGCCAATTGCCTCCAAAATTGCCAAATCGCGCTCAACAATTACCGATTCGGAAATGTTTGGGATACCGCGCACAGCAAGCTTTTGCGACACTTCTCCTTCATTGATGCAGCCTTTATTTGTGAGATTTAAATCTTCCGCATGTTGCGCAATCACAACGCCAAGATCGCGCGAATTTTCAAAAGCTCGGCGCATTAATTGCGCATTCATTACCGGCAGACCATCATCTGTGAAGCCTACTGCCCCAGCCTTTTTCAACGCCGGTAAATCTGCGAGCTCTTCGCCTTTCATATTTTTTGTGACGCAAGCGTAAGCGAGAATATTGCAGTGAGCCAAGCGCCGCGCGGTTTCGTGGATGTCGTTTAGAACTTCAACTGAATCAATTGTTGGCGAAGTGTTAGGTTGACACACAACTGTGGTCACACCTCCAGCCACTGCTGACATGCTTCCCGAAGCTAAATCTTCTTTGTGAGTTTGCCCCGGATAACGAAAATGAACTTGGATGTCGATCAATCCCGGCGCCAAAACATTTCCGCCGCAATCAATAATTTCCGCATCTGCTGCATCGAGCTTTGAACCGAAATCCGCAATTTTATCGCCAATCGTCAACAGCTCGCCAAGCTGGTCGTAGCCTGACTTCGGATCAATAATCCGCGCATTTTTGTAGAGAATTTTTTTATCCGAAGAAATTGGATCTGTGTAAGGAAATTCAAACTTTGACATCGCAAAAATTGTTAATTTGTTAATTGATAATTCTTAACTGCCCTCACTCCCACTCAATCGTTCCCGGCGGCTTGGAAGTAAAATCATAAACCACGCGATTAATGCCGCGCACTTCGTTGATGAGGCGGCTGGTGACGTTGCATAAAAATTCGGGATCGAAGCGGTAGACGTCTGCCGTCATGCCATCAACTGATGTTACTGCGCGTAAGGCCAAAACATTTTCGTAAGTGCGGCCGTCGCCCATTACGCCGACGGTTTTGATTGGCAATAAAACCGAAAATGCTTGCCAGATTTCATTGTAGAGCCCCGCTTTTTTTATTTCGTCGATGTAGATGGCGTCTGCTTCTTGCAGTGTTTTTATTTTTTCCGGCGTGATTGCGCCGATGATGCGAATGGCTAATCCTGGGCCAGGAAATGGATGGCGTCCGACCACAGCGTCAGGCAATCCAAGCTCTTTTCCTAAAACTCGTACCTCGTCTTTGAAGAGCATCCTGACTGGCTCGAGCAGTTTCAATTTCATTTTTTTCGGCAGACCGCCGACATTGTGATGCGACTTAATCGTCTGACTTTTTCCACCGCTTGGATGAGATGATTCAATGACGTCTGGATAGAGCGTGCCTTGCGCGAGGAAGTCTGCGTCTTTTATTTTTTTGGCCTCTGCATCAAACACTTCGATAAAAGTTTTGCCGATAATTTTGCGTTTTTTTTCGGGATCGGAAACGCCTTTGAGCTTGGAGAGGAAGAGTTTGGAAGCGTCAACGTAGATGAAATTATGCACCCCCTTCGTCGCGCTAACGCGTCGACTCGATCCCCCTAAATAGGGGGATCCTAATCCACGCCCGTCGCCAAAAACTTCTTTCACTTGAGCGCCCTCACCTTTGCGCAACAAACCGTGATCGACAAAAATGCAAGTGAGCTGTTTGCCGATTGCTTCATTGATCAACGCCGCAACAACCGATGAATCCACGCCACCACTTAGTCCGCAGATCACACGTTTTTTGCCAACGATTTTTTTGATTTCAGCAATTTCATCTTTTTTGAAATTTTTCATGCTCCAGTCGGGCTTGCAGCCGGCAATGTTGATGACGAAATTTTCGATGATTTTTTTGCCGTCAAGTGAGTGCAAAACTTCGGGATGAAATTGCACACCGTAGATTTTTTTCTTCTCGTCGGCAATGGCGGCGAAGGGTGCGTTTCCTGTGTTGGCGATCACTTTGAAGCTGGCAGGAATTTTGCTGATGTGATCGCCGTGAGACATCCAAACTTGTTTATTTTTAACCGATTTGAAGAGCAGCGAATTGGAAATAATTTTGATTTCCGCCTTGCCAAATTCGCGCTCAAAAGATTTTCCGACTTTACCGCCGAGCAAGTGACAGATTAGCTGCTCGCCGTAGCAGATTCCTAAAATCGGCAAGCCAAGTTCGAAGATTTTTTTGTCGATTGTCGGCGCACCTTTTTCGTAAACCGAAGCGGGACCGCCGGAAAGGATGATAGCTGAAGGCGCGAGTTTCTTGATGGCATCAAAAGTGATGTCGGGATTTTTTACTTCGGAAAAAACTCCGAACTCGCGAATTCTGCGAGCGATTAGTTGTGTGACTTGGCTGCCGAAGTCGATGATTAGGATGGTGTTGGTCATTGGGATTAAATTAAATTTCGTTATTCTTGGCACTCTCTTTCTCGTCATCCTTGGAGCTTCGCTCCGAGGATCTCCGGAGTTGAAACTCCGAAGCAAAAACTCCCGAGATCCTCGGCCTTTCAGACCAAGGATGACGATGTGGGGAGTCAGCGCGGCTTCGTTACTTCAAAATTGCTGCAACGATTCGTTTTTTGATTTCCGTAGAAGAAAATTTCTTGCTCAAAATCTCGTTCACCTCTTCGCACAAATCCAGTTTCAATTTAAGTTTTTTAGCGATTGCGGCAATGGCCTGAGCGGATGCAGCACCTTCGTAAGTTTTTCCGGATTCAGGTTTTTTTCCGGCAGCGATTAATTTTCCGAGCGAATTATTGCGCGATTTTTCGGAGGAGCAGGTGAGGAAAATATCTCCGAAACCTGCGGCGTTTGTGATGTCGATCGAGGCACCAAGTTTTTTGCACAAAGTTTGAATTTCAGAAATTCCTTTCATCACCACAGCAGCTTTGGCATTCACTCCAAGACCAAGTCCGTCAACAATCCCACAACCAATCGCAATAATATTTTTGACGATGCCACAAATTTCAGCACTGCGCGGATCGGCAAAATAGCTGGCGCGGAAATGATTATTGTTCAATATTTTTATTACTTCTGCGCCGAGTTTTTTATTTTTTGCAGCAATGGTGGTGACGGTTGGAACTTCATTCGCCACTTCGATTGCAAAATTCGGCCCCGACAAAATTGCGTAATTTTTTAAGCCGGTAATTTTTTCGAAAGCGTCACTTAAAAGCAGTAGGCTCTTCGGCTCAACACCTTTTGAGCAAATCACAAATTTACAATTTTTTGAAATTTTTAATTTGGAAATTTTTTCAAAAACTTGTGTCGCGCTTGAACTTGGTGTGACGATAAAAACAAAATCTGCCGAATTTATTTCGCTGGCAAAATCAGCCACAGCTTTGATATGCGAATTTAATTTTACGTTCGGCAAAAATTTTTGATTCGATTTTTTTTGATTAATTTCGGCGATGATTTTTGCATCATTCGCACTCAGAAAAACTTCGCAGGAATTTTTGGCGAGAAGGTTTGCGAGCGCTGTTCCCCAAGCTCCAGCGCCGATTACTAAAATTTTTTTCATGAAATTTTTTCGATTATGACGAAGGCGCTAGCCATTGTTTTTTCGTCAGTGAGAGAAAGATGAATTGCAAAATTTTTGCAGCCGAAATGTTTAGCTAAAAAATTTTCTTTGCTGTTCAAAATTTTTATTTGTGGTTTACCGAAATTGTCATTCGAAATTTCGATATCTTTGAAATTAATTCCGCGTCCGATACCAAGACCTATAGCCTTGGAACAAGCTTCTTTAGCCGCGAATCTTTTGGCGTAAAATGCTGCGCAATATGAAGAATTCTTTGCTTTTAAAATTTCGTTAGAAGTGAAAATTCTTTCGATAAATTTTTCTTTGAATTGCAAAATGAGTTCCTCAATTCTTTCGATTAAAATTAAGTCAGTTCCAACCCCGAGGATCATTTTTTTTGAAATAAAATTGCATGTTTAAAGACGGTTTTTAAAACCACGTCTTTCAAAAGAAAATCTTTTAAAAGAATCGCAAATTCAAATGTTTTCTCAAAAAAATATTGTTATCACAATAGGAAATTACGGTGCGGTTGTAGCTTTGCACGATGGCTGTGAAATAAAAAATAAAATTTATTTGGATGAGCTTAATGATGATGCGAAAAAAGAACTTGGTGTTCTTTTGTCTAAGAATAAATCTGCTCCAATTTACGTGTTACTTGATACGATTGACCAGAGCTACAGAAAAAAAGTTTATCCTTCGGTTAAAAAAAGCGATCTTTTGCGCATCATCAAGCGTGATTTAATCAATGATAGCGACAAAGAGAGTTTAAAAAATTACATCATTCTTAATCAAAAAAAATTGCCAGCAAAGCAGCGAGCAAATAATCGTTGGGAATGTTTATTTGTTTCGTCATCAAGCTCTGAGATAATTAACAAATGGCTTGAATTTTTATTAGATGCTTCAAATAGGTTGGTCGGTATTTACATGTTGCCAATTGAAGCTTTTAACCTGTTTAAACCACTAAAAAATAGCATTAAATCACAGTCAAAAGTTCAAAATAAAAAAAACGATCTCTACTGCTTAGTGATGCAAAACAAGGTTAGTGGAATCAGACAAATCGTGTTTTCGGATCAAGGAATTATTTTTACACGGGTTGTTAATTATAACTTTGAACAAGCGGATTTTTTAGAAAAATATGAGCAGGATATTTACAGCACTTTTGAATATCTAAAACGCTTGTTTCCTGATTTGCTGATGGCAGAGCTTGATATCGTCAACATTTTTCCAAGCAAAGTTTTGGAAGCGATTAAAAGCATCAATAACGTTGAATTAAACTTTGTTAATCAAACTCCGCACGAAATTGCTAAGAAGATTGGTTATGCCAAACTTTTGCCTCAGGATAGTAATTTTTGTGATCTATTAATCTCTAAAGTTTTTTCGAAAGAGAAAAAAATTCTAAAATTTACTACACCAAAAATTACTCTTTTAGATAAGTTTTTTTTCATTCTGAGATCCTCTTACTACCTAAATTTATTTTTAGTTATCACGATTTGCGCTGCGGCACTATTCACTCTTTCCGCCAAAGATAAAGTTGCCGAAATAATTGAAACAGCTGAGGTAGAGAAATTTTCCGCTATGCAGGAATTAACAAAATTGAAGCGCGCAGCCTTAGAAATAGAACAATCTGATGAAAGCGTCGAAGCCATTGATTTTGAACAAATAGCTGACTTTGGGAAGATGGAAGAATTGCTTGGATCGGTTGGGGGAAATTTTATTGAATTTTATATCAAATTAAAATTTCTCAAAACTTTTAACGTAAAACTAGATCATTTTTCTTATTCTCTAGTCGGATTTAACGCCAAATTTCCTACAAAAACTTCAAATTATAACATCAGTTTTGGTGGAAAACTTTTTAACCAAGGCGGTGACATTGAGGATTTATTTACAGAATTTGATACCTTAACCAACGAGGTAAAAATAAACCTTGAGGGCAATAAAGTCGAGTATCCAGCCCTTCCACAAAATATTGATTTTAACAAAAAGTATTACGACTTCCCGGTTGACTTTACGGTAACAAAATAACCCTCGATGAAAATCCTGAATTTACGTAAAAAAATTATTATTAATTTTTCTGCCTCAGGGATTTTGCTGCTTATTTCTTGCGCTGTGGTTGGTTACGCTTTTCACGAAAAAAATGGGGTTAACAGTGCGGTTTCAAAAATTAAAAGCGAGACGGCAGAGTTTAAGAATCAGGCGGTAGAGGTCGAAAGCAAAGCAACCGAGACCAAAAAATATAAAGAGCTATGGAAAAAAGTTACGGCCAATAAGAAAAATACCAATGGCATTAAAATGGATGATATCAACGCCATGATGGCCACAGTCGCAGAAAAACATTCGATCATTAATCCGGAAATCAGAGTTGTGTTACCAGAGCTCATTAAAGAGGGCGCGTTAAAGCGCAGCACTGTGAATGTTTTATTCACAACTGTAGGATTAACTTTTAATGCCGCTAACGATGTCAGGGCGCTATCCTTCATAAGTGAATTTATCGGCTCACTGCCGGGATATCCCATCATAACCAGTCTAGAAATTAGGAAAAATAAAAGTTACAACGCTCAAGATTTGGTATCGATTAGCTCGGGAAAGGGAAGTGGATCGGTGAGTGGAAAAGTCGATTTTAATTGGTATGTTTACAAACAAAAAGAGGCGGAGAAAAAAGATGAAGTCAAATCCAAAGAAGCTACTGATGATAAAAAATCAGATTTAAAAGATGTAAAAAAAGAGGTTCCTAGTGAGAAAAATCCAGAATTGTAGAATCGCTCTATCGCTAGTATTGGCGCTATTATCCCTGGATTCTTTCGCGCAAGCAGCGGCAGAGCCAACTTTTGTCGAAAAGAATTTGCCCAGTAAATCATCTGCTACAAAAACACCAATAACCAAGCAAGATAGTTCTGGTTCAGTAGTTACTCCAAGTAAGGTGAAAGATGCTTTAACAAGCATTTTGATTTATAACCAAACTTCTTCCCTGATGTTCGATGACGAAGAAAATGGTCGCATTGATCGCGCAATCGACTCATTTAAAAATAATCAAATTTATACCCCAGATGAGTTAACAGAAGGAGGTGATCCTAAAAATTTAAGCAAAGAAGAGCAGGCAAAAGCAGCGGAGGCCGAAAAAATTAAACAAGAAGAAAAAAGAAACGAAGAAAACGAAAAATCTTACATCTATCTCGCATCCATAATATACTTCACTTCGCGCGATTGGGTGGTATGGATTAATGATAAAAAAATTACCTCAGAAACTAACGACAAAGAGAAAGAGCTTTATCTCAAATCCGTGCAAAAAGACCATATAAAATTGTTGTGGAAGCTGAGCATGAGTAAATGGAAAATTTTATCTGGACGTAAAGAAGAGGTCGCTCCAATTGTTAATAAAGACAATCAGGTTGAAACCACAATTGACCTAAAAATTAATCAAACTTTTATACTTAGCACTTCTAGTGTTGTTGAAGGTAGGGCGGTAATTGCTCTTTTGAAGAAAAAAGCGGAAGAGAAAAAAGCTAAAGCAGCAGAAGCTCTTGCAAAAGTAGCTCAGTAGAGAATTTACGCAAAATTTCTAAAATTATTATTGTGACAAATCGCAACAGCCAAAGCATCTGCCTCATCTTCTGTTTTAAAAACTGCTTTCGGCAATAAAACTTTTACCATCATTTGTATCTGCATTTTTTCTGCGCGCCCTACCCCTACAACAGCTTTCTTTACTGCTGTTGCTGAATATTCTGCAACTCTCAATCCACATAAGCCCAAGCTTAAAATTAGTGCGCCACGCGCCTGACCAAGTTTTAAAGATGAAATGGGATTTTTATTTACGAAAGTTTCTTCGATTGCCGCTTCGTCAGGTTGATAAATTTTTATGATTTCAACGAGTGATTTGTGAAAGTGCTGAAGTCTTGTAGCGATGGGATCAGAGGCTGAGGAATAAATTGTTTCAGCTGCAACAAAAAACAGAGAATTATTTCGTACCTCGATAATTCCGACCCCGGTTTTTGTAAGACCTGGATCAATACCGAGAATTTTCATTGATAAAATTTTTGATTCTTTTTCGCCATTTCGAGCAACAATTTACTTACCTCAAAACGTAGACCATGCTTCTTGTTTAAATCTTGCAGCTTGGTCACAATTTTTTTAATTCCGCACGAATCGGCATAACGCAAAACACCACCGCGAAATGCTGGGAATCCAGCTCCCATGATCATTGCCATATCAAGATAGTGCGCATTTTTGACGACATTTTCTTCCAAGCATTTTGCAGCTTCGTTAACCATTGTGAGCAAACAACGATCAATAATTTCGGAGTCCGGAATGTAAATTTCGTGAATATTTTTTGTTTTTTTTACCTCCGCCAAAATTTCAGCAATTTGCGAATTTATTTCGTTTCTTGCGCCGTGAAGGTAGAAACCTTTTCCAACTTTTTTACCCAAAAGTTCTTTGTGATTATTGTAAATCTCGTCGAGAATATCTGCTGTGCGCATGCGCTGGCCATAGCCTGAGAATAGTGAGTGGGCAACTTTCACTGCTACATCAACTCCAACCACATCAGTTAAAATAAACGGCCCCATCGGCATTCCGAATTTTTCCATCACCGAATCGATGCGCTGAATTTCAGCGCCTTCTTGCAACAAATAAGCTGCTTCATTCATACATGGGAGCAGGATACGATTGACTAAAAAGCCCGTCACATCTTTCACCACAATCGGCGTTTTTCCTAGTTTTTTTGAAAGACGAACAACGGTTGCAATAGTTTTATCAGAAGTTTTTTCTCCACGAATAACTTCAATTAAAGGCATACGATTGACAGGATTAAAAAAATGCATCCCGGCAAATCTTTCAGGATTTTCAAGGTTTCGTGCCATTTCTGAAATTGAAAGTGATGAAGTGTTCGAAACAATAATCGTATCTTTTTTTATTTTTGTTTCCACCTCTGCCAAAATATTTTTTTTCACCACCATGTTTTCAACAACTGCTTCAATCACAATTTCAACTTTTTTAAAGCCAGCAAAATCAAGACCTGTACTGACATTAGCGATCTTCATATTTGCTTGTTCGGGAGTAATTTTTTTGATTTTTTTAAGCTGATTAAAAACTTTGACTATTTGGTTATAGCCAAGAGCAATTGCTTTTTGAGAGATATCTTTGATGCGAATGTCAATGCCATTATTGGCAAAGAGCCAAGCAATTCCGCCACCCATCACGCCAGCTCCAATCAATGCTGCATTGTGAATTTCTTCAGCAGTGATCTCATTTTCAACTCCGCAATCTTTTTTTAATGCTTCGTTGGTAAAGAAAATTTCAATCAAATTTTTTGAAATATCTCCCACGCATAATTCACAAAATGCTTCGAGTTCTGTTTTGAATCCGCGGATTGCGTAGGTGTTTCGATAAGTTCTTTTGATTACCTCTAGAGCAATAAACGGCGCAGGATAGTGACCTTTAGTTTTTTCGTATAAATCTTTGCGAGCGAGATAAAAAATTATAAATTTTCCGCACAACAAGGATTCAAAAATAAAGCGGCTTTTTTTTGCCAAAATTCTTTTTTGCAAATAAACATTTCCTTCGCCATTTTTTAAAATTTCAGTAACAAAATGTCCGAGCTTTTCTTCTAAAAATTCTTCGCGAATCAAGTCATCTACCAGCCCGATTTTAAAAGCTTTTTTGGCATCAACTGCCTTTCCAGAAAGAATAATTTTTAGTGATTCTTGCAAGCCAACCAACTTCGGCAAACGTTGCGTGCCACCGAATCCAGGAATTATTCCAAGATTAACTTCTGGCAAACCAAGTGAAGTTTTTGGATTTACAACTGCTACGCGATATTTACAGGCCAAAGCCAATTCCAAACCTCCGCCCAAGCAGGCACCATTGATCACGGCGATTGTTGGAATTTTTAGTTGTGCGATTTTTGTGAGAATATTTTGACCACGAGAAACTTTTGCGAGCGCATCTTTCGGATCGCGGATCGCTTTGATTTCATTGATGTCGGCGCCGGCGATGAAAATGTCTTTTTTGTTCGAAGTGATGATTAAAACCCGAATCGCTTTATTTCCATCGATCACATTAATTGCCTTCTCCAGCTCGGCCAATACTGGCGCCGAAAGCTTGTTAATTTTTTCATCTGGCAAATCGAAAATTAAATTTGCGACGCCATTTTTATCGATTTGGAGGAAGAGGGAGTTGGTCATAAAAGTCGTAAGTGGTAAGTCGTAAGTCGTAAGTCGTAAGTCATGAATCGTAACTGACTTACGACTTGTGACTTGCGACTATACCAATTCAAGCTGAAAACACCGACTTTCATTTTTTTAGTTCGTCATTGCGAGCGAAGCGTGGCAATCCATGTATTCCAAGCATCTGGATTGCTTCGCTTCGCTCGCAATGACGAGCTTTAAGATCGGTATCTTGAATCAGGTTTAGTATATCGACTAAATTTAATGTGCCAAAAATTTCTCGATTTCGAGTGCCGCCATGCATCCAGTTCCTGCTGCTGTTACGGCTTGGCGATAAATTTTATCTTGGATATCACCTGCGGCGTAAATGCCAGAAATGTTTGTCGCTGTAGAGTTGGGCTTTGTTAGAATGTATCCTTCTGGATCAATTTCTAATTCGGTATTTCTAAATAAATCTGAATTTGGTTTGTGGCCGATGGCGATGAAAATTCCGTCGATTTTTATTTCGCGAAATTCTCCCGAAAGCGTGTTTTTCAAGCGCGCGCCAGTTACTGACTTTGGCCCGTTGACGCCATGCGCAACAGAATGTGGAGTTTCACTTCCCAAAACTTCATCCAAAGCATGATTCCAAATCACTTCAATCTTCGGATTTTTAAACAAACGATCTTGCAGAATTTTTTCCGATTTAAATTTGTCGCGACGATGAACTACGTAAACTTTCTTGGCGTGATTGGTTAAATACAAAGCCTCTTCAACCGCGCTATTGCCACCGCCAACGACGATCACTTCTTTGCCGCGAAAAAAAAATCCGTCGCAAGTTGCACATCCTGAAACTCCAAATCCTTGGAATTTTTTTTCAGATTCAAGTCCAAGCCATTTTGCTTGCGCACCAGTTGCAATCACAACTGCATCAGCTTCGTAAACATCTTCCGAATCACCAATTAAACGAAATGGTCGCGAAGAAAAATCGACTTGCTTGATGTGATCGTGAAAAATTTTTGTGCCGACGTGAACCGCCTGCTTCTCCATTTGCTCCATGAGCCACGGACCTTGGATGACATCGGCAAATCCGGGATAATTTTCAACATCCGTAGTAATTGTCAGCTGCCCTCCTGGTTGCATTCCGTTAATCATGATCGGTTCAAGGTTAGCACGCGCAGCATAAATTGCGGCAGAAAAACCTGCGGGGCCGGAACCGATGATGACGACTTTCGTTTTGTGAATTGTTGGCATTGTTAATGTTGAATTGTTGTTTCTCCCAATGATTGAGCTATTTCAGAAGAAGCTGCGGCAACTTTTTCTGATGGAACAAGCTTCGCTTTAAAAGCTTCAAACTCTCTTATTTCATCACCAGACATTGGAAATTTTTTCTCTAAAATTTTGTGAAAAGCATTAACGATTTCTTCTCTTCCCAACTCAAGAGCAAACCCAATTGTTGGAACTGAAAATGCTTCACCCTCATCTTCAATCGAATCTTCCTCCAAAGTCGCTCCATGCCTCACTGATTTTGGCAAAGCTTTGCATCCCACATGATGTTTTCTTTCAATAAATTCTGGAAAAATTTCTGCAATTTTTACTGCTGATTCGATATCGTTTTCTTTAATCGCAGCACAAAGTTTTTCATAAATTTTTGGTAAAAATTTACTAAATAATTTTTCAGTAGCTTTTGCGCGAAGGTGAGAAAAAAGATCGAACATTTTTTCATCAAGTGCTGCGAGGATAAGATCTTCTGACACTTCTTTTTTTCCTCTCACAACCGCAGGAATCAAAGCAATTTTTGCAGCTTCATTTAAGCTTGAATCTCTAGCTAAAATGTTTGGACAGGCTTCAAACATTTCCTGAGCAAGATCTAGTTCATTTGCACGAGCCGCATAAGAAAATGGTGTTAGACCATCGTGGTTTTTTTGAGATAAAAATTCCGGAAAATTTTCTGAAAATAAACGGATGATGCGTTTGTAATTTTCGACTGCTCTTGGATTTATCGCATATCCTTCCATGTGCCCTGCAGCTCCTTTAACCCTAGACACAGTTTTCACCATTTCATGAATGATGTTGTTTTCATTATCAAAATTAATGCCAAGCAGAGCTGCTTTCATTATTGGATTTTCTAGCGCTGCTCTGATTATCGCGATATCACCTCTAGCTAGAATTGGAGTGATTGGGTATTCGCCACCTCCTTCCGTTTCTTCCATTTTTATTTTGGCCAACTCTGGGAATTTTTCAAAAATGTATAAAAAAACATCATCTTCTTTTTTTTCGTCCCATGCTTTACGGGATGCTTTATTGCGAGCTGTGTAGTAAAGAGCGTTTTTCATAGTGTCGTCGACAGCAGCAACAGCGTGAAACTCTTCGAATAAGCAACGCACCATTTTTAAATCATGCGTAGTAAGAGCGAGTTTAACGAAGGAAAAAGTCACACCTTCCAGCACATTTTTTTTTGTAATTAATTCCTTCCCGCCATGCCTAACCAACAAGCGCAACATTTCTGGGGATTGGCAATGGTAAATTGTGGCGATGCCATCACTACCCGCACCTGCATCGGCAAAAGTTTTGGCATCAACTTTACCTCTTAGAAGAATTTTTTCGACGATTTCCAAGTCATTATTTTTGATCAGAGTGTTGAGCATTCCAAGCTCTTGTTCGGCAAGTATGATTTTTAGCATCTGCTCTTCATCGGCTGAGACTGAGGCTGAGGCTGAGGACTTTTTACTCATTTTGAAAAATTTAATTCATGAACATTCCGCCATTCACATGCAGCGTGTGACCGGTGATGTAAGAGGCATCTTCGCTAGCAAGAAAAGCGACGGATTTTGCAATGTCAGCAGCATCACCCATTTTTCCGGCGGGAATTTTGGCGAGGATTGCTTCGCGTTGTTGGTCGTTCAAAACATCGGTCATCGGACTTTGGATGAAGCCGGGAGCGACGCAATTCAGCGTGATGCCGCGACTGGCAACTTCTTGTGCCATTGATTTGGTCATGCCGATCATTCCTGCTTTTGAGGCGACGTAATTGCACTGGCCGGGATTTCCCGTAACTCCGACAACCGACGCGATGTTGATGATGCGGCCATATTTTCGGCGCATCATTTTTTTGACGGCATTGCGGTTGAGGATGAAAGTGGATTTGAGATTCACATCAAGCACGTGATCGAAATCTTCATTTTTCATGCGCAAAACCAAATTATCTTTGGTGATGCCGGCATTGCAGACGAGAATATCAATTTGCCCGACAAGCTCTTCAGCCTTGTCAAATAAGGCATCAACGGCAGCGACGTCGGATAAATTGCAGGCAAGAATTTTGTGATCTCCGCCAATTTCAGCGACAAGCTCTTGCAGCTTTTCTTCCTTGGTTGAAGACAAAACCAACCTCGCCCCTTGCTTAGCCAAAGCCTTGGCAATTGCGGCTCCGATGCCTCCCGTAGCGCCGGTGATTAATGCGTTTTTTCCTGTTAGTTTGAACATAAAATCTTAGTTATTAAATTATCGATCCGGTATCACCTTTTTTTATTCTAGAATAACTTTCTCCAGTACCAGCAGCAGGAACGAATCTATTATTTGGAACAGCTCTCACTGCTTCAGCCATTTCATTTAGATCTAACATTGGAAAAGCTTCCTCATGAGCCATGCCAGCTGATTTGAGTCGGATTATCTCTTCTGTTGGAACGTCTAAATTATAGGATTCTTGACCTTGAAGACAGAGGTATATTTGATCTCGAAGAAATTGACGATTTTCATCATTTTTGATTGCTGCTAAAATTACTCCGTAAAATAAGCCACTTACTGTGTCATCCCAATCATAGTTTTCACCATTTTCATCAGGAAAACCGCAAAAACACCCTAATTCTTCTGCCACTTTTTGATCACTATCATCGCTAGAAAAATTTCTTACAATTTCTGTTAGAAAAGCATGTAAGTCATTTAGATTTTCTGGAGCTGATTCGGTTCGAACGAATCTAAAAAAATCTCCATCTACACTCCAAATATCGCTGTCCGCATCATTATTTCCTGCTAACCTCACTCCCTCTTCCAGTGGCACTAGTCTAGGTTCTCTGCTCATTTTTAAAAAAATTTATTTGTTAATAATCTCAATTAGACGGTTCATTTTCTCGATGTCTTTTTTGTTGTAGCCGGCATCGCCAGAATCTTTCAAAACTTTTTGTAACTCATCTGAATTGGCATCTAGAAGCTCATCGGCCTTGTTTTTGCCACCGATTACCTCGTCAATTTTTTCATCAAGATTTTTTGGTTTCGGAATTACTTGATCAAAATTGGCAGTCGCAGCGTCGAAGAATTTTTTTACCAGTGGGTCTAGTGCTTCGCCTGAAAATTTAAGAATACTGTAGCACTTAGCCTCTTTTAACCAAATCGGCATTTTGTCTGAGGCTGTTGCTGAAGCTTTTCCGAGCAAAAATCCAAAAAGATTGAGGGCCAAGGCATAAACAAAACCAAAAATTATCAAAGTTTTTATCAGACCAAAAAGTACCCCTAAAGAACGATCAAAGATTTTTGGTATTTTTTCTTTTAAGGTTTTGCAGAGATCAGAAGTTGAAAAAGCAAAAATAAAAAAAACTATTACAAAAATTATGCTTCGTGCCGCGATGTCGATGGCCAATTTATTGCCATAAAATTTTTCAAGTAAATTTGCTGCGTAAGGTGCGAGAAGGTAGGAAAATGTTAGCGCTAGAGCCCAATTAAACAGAGCAAAAACTTCTTTGACAAAGCCACGAAAAAAAGCCGTCACCACAAAAATTATGGTGAAGCTGATGAAGATTAGATCGAGGATATTGAAAGTTGTGGACACGGATAGTCGTAGGTCGTAGGTCGTAAGGGGCTACGATTATTTTTTGATTAAGCGGAAAAATGGTAAGTTTTTTAGGAAATCTTTTGGGGATTTTGGCTGACCTTTTTCATCAAAGAAAAATTCCTCGCAAGTTTTTTTTGCGGTGGTGGAAAATTTTTTTAGCTGAGCTTTGCGCTTCTCGAATTTCATCACCTTTTCAATTTCGGAATCGATGAGTTTTTTTGTTTTTTCAAAATCTGGAGATTCATCTTTTAGGAAAGTGAGGAGCGAGCGAAAAATAATTTTTCCGAGGGTTAATCTTTTGGTGTAAAAATTAAAATCTGTTGATTCGTCACCGATATTTTTCCAGATAAAATCTGCGATTTTAAAACTTAGCTTTAAGCCTTGAATCATTGGTCTTGCGCCAATTTCAAAAGAAGTAAAATTTTTTGGATCTAAGTAAAAATTTATCAATC